>NZ_JAWOTK010000013.1:0-92322 GCF_033338855.1 Vibrio sp. Vb0937
AATGGTTCACCGCCACGTAATCGACAATCCTCGATACGGGCTTTGAGTAACGGATCGTCAGGGGCGGTAAACGGTAATTTGTCGATAATAACACAGCTCAGCGCATCACCTCTAACATCAATCCCTTCCCAGAAAGCGCCCGTCGCCACGAGTAAAGCGTTACCCAGTTCCATAAACTCCGCCAAGGTTTTCTGCTTACTCATCTCCCCTTGCATTAACACAGGCAGCTCAAGTACTTCTCGGAACTTCTCACCTAGTTCACGCATCATGCTGTGAGAGGTACATAAAAAGAAGCAGCGACCATCATTTTCTTCAATCACCGGAGCAAGCATTCGGACTAACTTATCCGCTAAGCCGTTACTGTTTGGCTCTGGCAAATACCTTGGCACACAAAGGCGCGCTTGTTTTTGATAATCAAAGGGGGACGGCAGAGAAAATTGCTTTGTAGGCTTGAGGCCAAGGCGCTCAGTAAAGTGCTTGAAGTCGCCCGATACAGCTAGGGTTGCTGACGTGAAAATCCACGCGCCTTGTTTAATCTCTATTTGCTCATGGAACTTGTCCGCGACAGAAAGAGGCGTAATGTGCAGAGCGAAATGACGAGGCGAGGTATCGTACCAGTATGAGTAACCGGTAATATCGACATCACAGACGCGGTCGATGCGGCCTTTGATCAAATTGGCTCGTTCAAAAGCGGTATCCAGTAATTGACTGCGCCCTAAAGCTATTTTGAGTACATCAATCGCCAATTCGAGGCTGTCAGTTAAGCGCAATAATTCTCGCTTAATAGAACCTGATTGCAACGCCTCACGCCAGTTGCCACGAAAGCCTGGCTCACCCAATACAATCCGCATGTCCATTGCGCTTTGCATGAGTTTGTCGCCCACTTTTTGCAATTGACGCATATCTTTGGCTTCGGTGCGGTAGGCTATTTCAATGTCTTTGGCAAGATCGTGAATTTGGCGGCTTGAAACTGACTGGCCGAAATATTCGCTCGCAATATCTGGCAACTGATGAGCTTCATCAAAAATAAACACATCGGCTTCTGGAATCAGTTCACCGAATCCTGTTTCTTTGATCGCTAAATCAGCAAGAAACAAGTGATGGTTCACTACAACAATGTCGGAATCCATGGCTCGCTTACGCGCTTTCAATACAAAGCAATCGGTGTAGCTCGGACACTCTTTACCTAAACAGTTATCATTGGTTGAGGTGATAGTCGGAATGATCATGCTGTCTTCTGGCAGATCATCACAATCACCAAGGTCACCTGTTTTGGTTTCTGATGACCAAGCACGCACTTTAACCAGTTGAGTTAATAACGTCGGGTCAGATTCATTAGTGTGGCTTTCGACCATTTGGCGGCTCAAACGATCCAAACACAGATAATTAGAACGCCCTTTTAATAACGCCACTTGGCCATAAAAACCAAGCGCATTGACCATGAGCGGTAAGTCACGATGGTACAACTGCTCTTGCAAGTTTTTCGAGCCTGTACTGATGATCACTTTTTTACCGCTCAACAGCGCAGGGACTAGGTATGCGAAGGTCTTACCGGTTCCGGTTCCTGCCTCCACCACCAACTGGGTTTGATCTTTGATCGCACTGCTGACGGCTTCCGCCATATCGATTTGTGGCTGACGAGCTTGAAAGCCAGGAATGGCCTTACCTAACGCGCCATCAGAGGAAAAAGTTTTTGCGATCATGCTTGGTATTGAGTTTGAAAAATTATCGAGAGTATATCAGAGGAATAGGAGTGACATCAGCCCACAATCTGACCAGCTTGCGGCGACACGCGGATATTTTGTTGAAACCAAAGTAAGAATAGATTATTTATGGTGAAACATGGCAGTACAGTTACACCCGCCAGGGAATAATAACAAATTCGTACGCTAAAATATTAATGCATGGAAGTACCTGATTTATGGAAAAGAAAACACTGTTGACCCACTGTTCTGACGCCCCGGGTCTCATCTCGAAAATTACTAATATCTGTTACAAGCACCAACTCAACATCGTTCACAATAACGAATTTGTTGATAATACCAGTGGCCACTTTTTCATGAGAACGGAGCTAGAGGGATACTTCAACGATCAAACGTTTCTTGCCGACTTGGACCAAGCTCTCCCGCAAGGTGCTAAGCGTAAATTGGTTGGCTCTCGCCGTAAGCGCATCGTCATTCTCGTCACAAAAGAAGCGCATTGTTTAGGCGATATTCTGATGAAAACCTACGATGGAAGCCTAGATGTTGAGATCGCCGCTGTGGTGGGGAATTACGACAAACTGCAAACTCTCACTGAGCGCTTCGACATTCCTTACCACCACGTGACCCATGAAAACCTTAGCCGTGAAGAACACGAGCAGAAGATGCTAGAAGTGATCGATCAATACGATGCTGACTTTTTGGTGCTAGCTAAATACATGCGCGTATTAACGCCGACGTTTGTTGAGAAATATCACCACAAAATCATTAATATTCATCACAGCTTCTTACCTGCTTTTATTGGCGCGAAGCCATATCAACAAGCTTACGATCGCGGTGTGAAAATCATCGGTGCAACAGCACACTTCGTGACTAATGATTTAGATGAAGGGCCGATCATCAAGCAAGACGTAATTCCTGTCGACCATACATTCAATGCCCAAGATATGGCGCAAGCGGGACGCGATGTAGAGAAGAACGTATTGAGTAAGGCTTTGAATAAAGTGATCAATGACCACGTCTTTGTTTATGGGAATAAGACAGTGATCCTGTAATCCCTCCGTACTAGTTACAACGATAGTGAAACCCGTCCAACTTGGCGGGTTTCATCTTTTCAGAAGATCCCCCCTCCAATTCTAACCATCAAAGTTAAACCGATACGTTATAATTTTTCATTTCTCCACAACTATTTACTGAGAGAATGATTCCGTTTATCATTTGCCCTCCTTATAATAAACCACGTTAATATTACGGAATTAAAATGAAAAAAACGTTAGTGGCTTTTCTGATTGGGCTGACTTTACCAGCAACCACAATCGCAGATACTCTTGAGCCTGTTCAGAATGATGTATCCACTCGCATTATCGGCGGCGAACCTGCCAACACTTCCGACTGGAAATTTATTGCTTCACTGGTACGTAAAGGACAACCTACATCTATTGGTCACTTTTGTGGTGGCAGTTTCCTAGGTGGAAAATACGTATTAACTGCTGCGCACTGTGTGGAAGGTCTTAATGCGGACGATCTGGATATCGTTCTTGGTCTTTATGACAAAAACAGAGAGTCTCAAGCACAGCGCATCGCCATTAAAAATATCTATTCACATGATGAATATAACAACATAACAACGAACAATGACATCGCTCTTATTGAATTAGAACGCAATATCGATAGCGCAACTATTGACCTGGCAACGCCAGAACTTTTAGATAGCGTACGCGTAGGAGACAAGTTGCACGTGGCTGGATGGGGAAATACGTCCACGACAGACCGAATATACCCAACCGTTTTACAACAAGTAGATTTGGAATACGTAGATCGAGCTACCTGCCAAAACCTACCAGGAAACTACTCTAATGTATCAGATGACGGTATTTGCGCCGGATACTATTGGGGAGGTAAAGATAGCTGCCAAGGAGATAGCGGCGGTCCACTCATCGTTGATGATAACGGTATCAACAAATTGCTAGGCGTGGTCAGCTGGGGGGATGGATGTGCTCAACCAAACGCTTATGGTGTTTACGCCAACGTCGCTCATTTTCAACACAATGGATGGATAGATAGCCATCGCAATACTATCAGCTTCACTAAGTACCGAGATCTTCGTTTCGTTGAGCGAAAAGCGCAGCAAGAGACCTTTACTATTCGTAATGACGATACTATCCCATTCAACATCTACCAAAGCACAATATCATACGGAAGTACCATCGAGAAAAGCACTTGTACTGGTACCTTAAAGCCTTCGCAAAGCTGTCAAATTACCGTCGGCTACCAACCTAGCTATTCGGGATCAGAAACAACGATAGAGCTCTTTACCGATCATCCGAAACTGTCCAGACTCACAACAACTTTCGAGTATTCAGGTGTAGATAAAGCAAGCAGATCAGTGCGTAATGCCATTCCGCTAGCAGACGCAAATGTTTATACCGGTCAAAACGCTTGGACGGCTGAAAATGGTGAACTGCAATCAGCGGATATGGGAGCTTATCCTGGTGTATCTGAGCTGGTTTTGACCGATCTTCCGAAGGGCAAACTTACCATGGATCTCAAAGTAATGTCCGATGGTTTTGATTACTTGTTCATCTTAGTTAATGGTGAAATTTACGATAGCACCAACCAACTCCTCGATTATAAAGAGATCCAGATCGATCTTTACAAAGCATCTAATACGATAACGTTTGAATACGTCCAACACCCGTTTTCAAGTGGCATTTACAGCGCGCAAGCATTTGTTCGCAACATAAATATGTCAGTCAGCACAGATAATACGGGCGATGCTGGTAACGACGTTAATAAAAAGTCTAGTTCAGGCGGCAGTTTATCTATTGGCCTACTGGTGTTAATGGCTGCAGGTTCATTCGTACGACGCAAAAAAAGGTAACGAGATGAAACATAGACTCAAGATATTCCTACTTGGTTTGGGCACTATCAGTTTAACTGCATGTTCAGCAAACGCAGGACTGCAAACAAACCAGACGTCTGAGCACCAAGCAATGATGGTAGAGACTTATAGGACAAGTGAGAGTCAAATTTCATTTATCACAGAGTCTAACGGCTGCAGTAAGAACGATGATTTTAGCCTAAAAATAGAGCAAAGCTCACAGACAGAAGCTCTTATTACTATCGTTAGAGACAAGGCGGATCATTGTAAACGAATGCCGTTTGCCAAAACTTTTACACTGCCTTTAGATGAAGAGTTGAAAGGCAAAAAACTTTCCATTACCAACCCAAAAAGCAAGTCACTGGCTAAATAGTGATTCGCTTACGAAAGGGAGCCTCGGCTCCCTTTTTGCCTATCGCAACTCAGCAATTCTCACCCTAGCGTTTTACGCCTGCTCAGACTCCACAATACGCTTAAGTGAATGCGGGTGCAGCTTGATACAAATGCCTTGGTACTTAAACGCCACCGTTGGGTTGTTCAAGCGTTCGCCATCCCCTTTCGGGCTCGACAGTTTGATCTTCACACCCAGCTCTTCCAACTCATTAAAACGCGCCCCAAACGCTGGGTAAGTATGTTTCAAATCAGCAAGAAACTCGTCTGCAGTTTCGGTATGAGACGGAATAACAAACTCCACATGTTCCCAGCTTTCAGTTGGGTAGATTTTGCCTTCCGCAGGGTATGGCAGTTCCAGACACTCTATCTTCCAGCCACGGCTTTCTAACGCTTTGTCGAATTCAATAACAATAATCGGGCGACCGTTGATTTTCGCTTGTGAAATCACCTTACCGTATTGATTCCATGCTTCATGCGCGGCTTTTGCTGTTTCAGTATCATTAATTCGCAGCGCAATATGGTCAGCTTGAGCAAAGCTCAGATCCAGTTTTAACAGGGATGCAAGCTCTTCAATCTTCGCCATAAATGCATCCAGATCTTGGATCATCAATTTAGGCGCTAGGCGTTTTTCAACTAGTTGAGTCGTCATTGTGGTTCTCTTTTGGGGCGATTTATCTCATTACTCTGAGCGCAATAGTAAACGCAAACCAAACCACATTTCCATTCAATCGAAAAAGTATAAATTTCCCCAATTCCTCTCTGTATGAAAAGCAATAAAGTTGTTATCATTAGCCCCATTTTTGTGAACTCCAACAGAACTCGGCACTTACTTCGCCGAGTTCTTCGTCCTTGAATTGAAGGAAACGCGTGTGAATATCCAAGCACTTATTAATGACAAAGTATCTCAGGCTCTAGAAGCCGCTGGCGCACCTGCAGGCAGTCCTGCGGCAGTACGCCAATCAGCAAAGCCACAATTTGGTGACTACCAAGCAAACGGCGTAATGGGCGTTGCTAAAAAACTGGGTACTAACCCACGAGAATTTGCACAGAAAGTACTGGATGTTCTAGACCTAGATGGTATTGCGAGCAAGACAGAAATCGCTGGCCCTGGTTTCATCAACATTTTCCTAAGCGAAGAGTTCCTAGCAAAACAAGCGGAAGCAGCACTGGCTGACTCACGTCTTGGCGTTGCAGAAGACGAAGCTCAAACTATCGTTGCTGACTACTCTGCACCAAACGTTGCTAAAGAAATGCACGTTGGTCACCTACGTTCAACCATCATCGGTGATGCGGTAGTACGTACTCTTGAGTTCCTAGGTCACAAAGTGATCCGTGCGAACCACATCGGCGACTGGGGTACTCAGTTCGGTATGCTTATCGCAAACCTTGAGCGTGTACAACAAGAGTCTGGCGAAGTTTCTATGGAACTTGCGGACCTTGAAGGCTTCTACCGCGAATCGAAAAAGCTGTACGACGAAGATGAAGACTTCGCAGTAAAGGCGCGAAACTACGTTGTGAAACTGCAAAGCGGTGACGAGTACTGTGCAGAAATGTGGAAAAAACTCGTTGATGTAACCATGATCCAAAACCAGCGCAACTACGACCGTCTAAACGTGTCACTGACTCGTGACGACGTGATGGGCGAGAGCATGTACAACGACATGCTTCCTAAGATCGTTGCAGACCTAAAAGAACAAGGTCTTGCCGTTGAAGATGATGGCGCGCAAGTTGTATTCCTAGATGAATACAAGAACAAAGATGGCGAACCAATGGGCGTTATCGTTCAAAAACGCGATGGCGGTTTCCTATACACAACAACAGACATCGCATGTGCAAAATATCGTTATGAAGAGCTAAGCGCAGACCGTGTGCTTTACTTCATCGACTCACGTCAACACCAGCACCTAATGCAAGCTTGGACAATTGTTCGTAAAGCAGGCTACGTGCCAGAGTCAGTATCTCTTGAGCACCACGCGTTCGGCATGATGCTTGGTAAAGATGGTAAGCCATTCAAGACTCGTGCGGGTGGTACCGTTCGCCTTGCCGACCTTCTAGATGAAGCAGAAGTTCGTGCAGCACAACTGATCGAATCTAAAAACCCTGAGCTAGATGCGGAAGAAAAAGAGAAGATCTCTAAAACAGTTGCAATGGCAGCGGTTAAATACTCTGACTTATCTAAACACCGTACGACTGACTACGTGTTCGATTGGGACAACATGTTAGCGTTTGAAGGTAACACAGCACCATACATGCAATATGCATACACTCGCGTAGCTTCTATTTTCGCTAAAGCTGGTGTTGCTATGGACGCTCTCCAAGGTGACATCAAAATCACTGATGAGAAAGAGAAAGCACTTATTGCTAAGCTTATGCAGTTCGAAGAAGCGGTTCAATCTGTCGCTCGCGAAGGTCAACCACACATCATGTGTAGCTACCTATTCGAACTAGCAGGTCAGTTCTCTAGCTTCTACGAAGCGTGCCCTATCCTAGTTGCTGAAGACGAAGCAGTGAAACAAAGCCGTCTGAAACTAGCAGCGCTAACAGCGAAGACCATCAAGCAAGGTCTGTCTCTACTAGGTATTGATACTCTAGAGCGCATGTAAGCGATTCGAGAATCGAGAATCGAGAATCGAGAATCGAGAATCGAGAATCGAGAATCGAGAATCGAGAATCGAGAATCGAGAATCGATATGATTTCAAAAGGTTGGCGTGAAAGCGTCAACCTTTTGTTTTATCTGGCGTATACTGATGTCATTCAATTCAAATCGGATAATATAATGAGTTTTGAACTGCACCCTCAATTGGCAAAAGACACTACCGTTATCGGTCACTTCCCTCTGTGTGTGGCGCTTCTGCATAAAGACAATGCTGTGCCATGGGTTATCTTGGTACCAAAACGTGCAAACCTAAAAGAGCTTCACCACTTGCCAATGAAAGAACAGCAACAGTTTTTGCTAGAGTCTCAAGCGGTAAGCCAAGCACTGGAAGCAACATTCCGTCCAGACAAGTTAAACCTCGGTGCACTAGGTAACATGGTGCCGCAACTGCACATTCACCATATCGCTCGCTTCAAAGATGACATAGCATGGCCGGGACCGGTTTGGGGTAAAACCAAAGGTGAATTCCGTACAGAAGAAGAGCAAAACGAATTGCTTGGTCGTATTAAGAACGTGTTATCACTGAGCTCTATTTTCCAAAAAGCATAAGCACTGTAAGCGAAAATAATTCGCCTTTGAATACGGCTGAAATAGACAGAGAAAGATTAATACGTATTTGTAACAATCTTTCTCATTTTTCTGGGATTATCACTAAAATAAAACTTGTTTAGACTACCAGCTCAGTTAGAGAGGGTCATCATGAAACAAGTCTTCAACACATTCCGATACGTCAGCTGGATCGCCATCATCTGTTCTATGGCTGCTTCATTCTTGCTTTTTCTTATGGGTGCAGCAAAAACCTATTCAGCATTTGCGGTCTTCATTCTTAATCAAACACCTCCAGAAGCACTCGCACATTTAGATAAAGCAGACATCGCGATCGCTTATTTGATCAAGTCACTGGATACGTTTCTTGTCGCACTAGTTTTGTTCATCTTTGCTCACGGCATCTACACACTATTTATTTCCAACAAAGCTAAAGCGAAAACACAAGAGCAGTCGGTTTTGCATTGGATCAGAACCCCAAACATCGGCCATCTAAAAAACATTTTGGCTGAAGTCATCATCGTGATCTTGTTTGTGAAATTCTTAGAGCTCGTGCTGATTAACTTCGACAGCTTAGATTGGACGATCTTAACATTACCTATTTCGATTTTAGTTTTAAGTCTTGGTTTGAAGTTCCTAGGGTTAGGCGCGACTAAACACTCTGAAGAGCATTAATTTCGCTGTATTCACAAACAATAACCAGCAAAAGAAAAGCCGCATCATTGCTGATGCGGCTTTGTCGTTTTTACGTGATAATTTTTAGGTGACTAATTTTGATAGTCGCTACATGGTGACTGTCAGAGACAAACCATCTTGTTTAGTCACTGAGTAGCGAACACGAGTCACGTCATGAGCTTTATTAGTGTCGACTAGGCGGCTAATTTTGCCCTTCTTAATCCACACGTTTAACATCGCGTCGGCGCCATCTTCACTCATCCCAAACTGTTTAGCCAGATCTGACTGGGAGACGGTTCCTTTGTCTGCAATGTATTGATAAAGCTCTTTTAAAATCATGCTATTTGCGCCTCTAATGCACCGTTTTGTTTCTTACCAACTTGTTTGAACACACGGTATGTGCCAAAGAAGATAGCTACGATCACAGCCATCCAAATACCACTTGTTACTGGGCTATCTGAGAAATGCGTCAATTGGTTGTAGAACGTCGCACATAGGTAAGCCAAGCCCATTGTCCAAACCGCAATAAAGCGTGCGAACTTATGACCAAACTCACGTACGTAAGCCCCCATCGCCGCCACACAAGGTGTGTACAGTAGGATAAAGATTAGGTAAGCAAATGCGGCATTGCCAGAAGCAAACTGAGATTTAATGTTACCGAAGATAGAAGCATCGACTTCTTGTTCTTCGGCAACGGCATTTGAGTCAGTTAAGTCACCCACTTCAATGCCTAGTGGATCTGAGTAGCTCAAACCGGCTAGGTTTTCAGGGATACTCATTACTGCCTCTTCTAGGCTGCCCATTAGATCAAATTCTGCGTCTTCACCGTCGCTTGGCGTAGTGTATAGACTGTTCAAAGTACCAACTACCGCCTCTTTTGCGAAGATACCAGTAATGATACCTACCGTCGCTGGCCAGTTGTCTTCTTGAACACCGATTGGTGAGAATACTGGAGTCACTACTTGCGCTGCTTTAGAAAGCACAGAGTTTTCGCTGTCTTCGTTACCAAAACTGCCATCAGTACCCAATGAGTTGAAGAAACTCAGAATAGCAACAACGATAACGATGGTTTTACCTGCACCAAGTACAAAGCGCTTTAGCTTTTGCCAAGTTTTGATCACCACGTTTTGTAGCGTCGGAAGTTCATAGTCTGGCATTTCCATTACTAGGCTATCACTGCTACCTGGGTAAAGCGTATGCTTAAGGAAAAGACCTGTGAAGATCGCTGCCACAATACCAAGTAGGTAAAGTGCGAATACAATGTTCTGGCCAGAACCTGGGAAGAATGCCGCAGCGAATAGTGCGTATACAGGCAGACGAGCACCGCATGACATAAATGGCGCCATAGATGCAGCCAGTTTACGCTCACGTTCTTGGTCTAGAGTGCGAGTTGCCATGATTGACGGAACGTTACAGCCAAAACCAAGAACCAACGGTACAAATGCTTTGCCCGGTAGACCGATCTTCTGCATCACTTTATCTAGTACGAATGCTGCGCGAGCCATGTAACCTGAGCTCTCAAGTACCGCTAGGAACAGGTACAAACACGCGATAACCGGAATGAAGGTTGCAACCGTCTGGATACCACCACCGATACCATCAGCAAGAACCGTCACTAACCACACAGGCAAATGACCGTCTAACAAGTGGTGACCACCATCAACCAACAATGCGCCCACACCAATGTCAAAAAAGTCGATAAATGCACTACCGATGTTAATCGAGAACATAAACATCAGGTACATAACAACAAAGAAGAAAGGAATTCCAATCCACTTGTTCAAAATAAACTGGTCGAGTCTTTCAGTCACACTACGACTTAACTTGCCTTCGCTTCGGCGAACTTTTTTACACTGTTCATGCAGATGCGTGTACTTAGTATCCGCGACATGCAAATCGATATCCAAATCTAACGTCGTAATGACTTCCAATACTTTGCTTCTATCAATATCAGAAAGACTATTGAGCACCATTGTGTCTTTTTCAAGCGCACGAATCGCTAGTGCACGATGAGCGACGGTTTGGTCGTTAAAAAGTGCGGAAACCGTTTGAATTGCCGACTCCATCTTCTCACCGTAATGCAAAGACAATTCCTTAAGTGGCACTCCTTGAACGATGGATTTATGAAGCTTTTCTTTAAACTCTGCCACTTGAGTTTTATTGGTTGCAGATAAACTGACAACCGGACAACCTAACGTTTTCTCAAGCTCTGCAACGTTAATCATCTGACGTTCACGCTTTAGCGCATCCATCTTGTTGAGGACAACAATCATAGGGCGACCAAGTTCGCGAAGTTGCAGCGTCATATATAAGCTGCGCTCTAAACTTGTAGCATCCACCACGTTAATAATGAGATCAGCAGGATGAGTTAGAACCGCACGCGATGCGATGGATTCATCAATACTATTACTATCATTACCACTGTCTAATGAGTAAATACCCGGAAGGTCAGTGAGCAAAAACTCATCCCCAGCATGCTTGAATTGTCCCGTTTTCTTTTCAACCGTGACGCCTGCCCAGTTACCAACTTGCTGTTTTGCGCCAGTTAAACCATTAAATAGCGTCGTTTTACCACTATTAGGGTTACCTACGGTTAGCACTTGATATTGCATTACACTCGCTCCACTTCAATTTTCTGAGCAATTGTTTCTCGCAATGCGACAGACACACCACGGACTTCGACTTGTAAAGGATCGCCCATTGGCGCACGTCGAATCACTTTGACTTCTGTATTGGGAAGCAGCCCCATTACCATGAGTTTCTTTCTGATATCTGATGAAAGACCATCTAACAACCGAATCGTCACCGTATCGCCAGGATTAATCTCTGATAACTTCATAGTGGCCCTTAAGAGTATTGCTAATGAGAAATATTATTATTTAATAAGTTTAGGTTGCCAATATTACTCCCCTATACCCCTTCAATCCTTGTGTGAAATCAAAGATTCCGTAAATGTTTTCACGCTTTCAAACGTTAACTTCGTAAATTTCCTCTCGTTATTTACGTCAAAATTAACAATTAAAAATGACACCTAACGAAACAAAAATGTCACAAACCAAGACAGAAAACAAAAAATTCAAATTAAAACAATGATTTAAGTAAAAAACCAAACGTTGTCGCTTTTCTCATATAAACATGGCGTTATTTTTATAAGAAAAATAAGTAACCTCTCGTATAGTTACTCCATCGAGAGGGCAACCTCTCTAATAAATTCCAGAGGTGGCATGGCAACATGTCACTCCGGCAGCAAGCGAAGGTGTCCTTGACACCCGTGGTATAGTCCCCCCGGCTATACCACGATATTTTTTTTCACCTCTTTCAAAACTTCTTTACCTTATCCATCTTTTCAACACAGTTTTCGTTTTCACGAATGTCGCATGCCATCACTCCCCCAAATGAACAACGCTCTTTTGATACAGCAATACAACTGTCATTTATTTGTTGCAACTATCAGTAAATCATTCTCTTGAAGCCATTTATGCTTATTGCTATGAACATCGCGACTAACAGATAGAACGTGATCGTGCTTACGTGTTGAGAATGGATTTGTAGGCTAGATGTGATGAAGAAACAATGAAACTCACTGCGTTAGCAACTGCAGCAATAATAGAGCACTGCATGCAGCTCCCCAGCATCTTAACTATTAACTAGGGAGCGTATAATGAAGGTTTTCTAGTTAATTTCTTGGCTTTCTTGAGTCAAAGCAAACTTGGACGGGGGCAAACCAAAATGTAGCTTAAACTTTTGGCTAAAGTAAGATGGATCATTAAAGCCACAGTTAAAGGCGACTTCACTGATTTTCTCACCCGCCAATAACTGTTCACACGCCGTTTCCAAACGAACCTCTGTGACATAGTCTTTTAACGTTCTTGACGAGGCAGATTTAAAACGTCTCTGCAAAGAGCGTTCAGACATATACAGCATTTTAGCGGCTGACGCAGTGCCAAATTCAGGATCATGGTAATGCTCTGCCACTAATTGATAGACTTTTTGCAACCACTCTTTCTCTGGTGTGACTTGATCTTCTGCAATAGTTACAGGATTGAGTTCTTGCTGCGGTTCATCCAGATAACTCCTTTCCTTCGCAGATGGCCATGTAATCTCGACTTTGTTTTGAGCATCAGAAGAGAAGACAGCCAAGTAACCACCACTCGTTGTCACTAGTTGGGCAAGGTGGTCAATACTCAACTCAGAGTGATTTAAGTTAGACGGAAGCCCAGTCGCGACTTTATTAGGTAATTGCGTCCCGTAATCAAGAAAGCTCAATGACACAATATCATGCCCCTCTTCTAGCATAATTCTGACTGTTTGACCTCGGAAAGAGCGCTTGATGATATTGGCAAAAATGCTATTGAAAATAACATCAAGATTAAAGCTTTCCAGAGCAACCCGGCTCTGCTTACTCTCATCTTCTAGCTCTACCAAAATACCCGCTTTTGCAAAGTCATCTTGCCATACATCAACCACTGACTGAGTTATCTGACTCAAGTTGTAGTTCTGACTCCCACCACTTACATCACTTGGAACACTTTTGAGTTCATTTAACTGCCAATTCGTTTTAGCCAAATGATCCTCTGTCGCAGTATCCAGAGGCATAGGTAGTTTCGCCACAATAAAGTCGACGCTTGATTTTATGGATAGAGCTACATGGTCTACGAGTAGGTTTCTAACTTGAATCTGTTTACGTAATTGCTGGTTGCTCGTAAGCAACACTCTACTTTGATGTCTTAACTGATTCGTTTTGAGGGTCACTTGAGCTGCTAGATCACGGTTAGCCTGTACAACGTAGCGCGAGCGCCAGAATACGAGTACTGCAACGACCGCAATACTAGCTACGACAAAGCCTAAAATAGCAAATCGCGATAGATACCAAGGATGAAGGACGATAAAGTGAGATTCTAAACCAACGACTCCAGCGGCAACTTGAGACTCATTACTGACCTGCAAGTGATATTCACCGGAACTAAGGTGCTCGAGTGTCAGTTGGCCCCCCTCTAACGTTTGCCATGGGTCATCATTGTTCAATCGATAGTACAAATTTTGACTGTCTGGTTTTGGCATCACACCGAATAAAAAACTCAGCGAAGATCCATATGGCAGTGTGAGCCCATTCAGATCGGCACTACCAACTTGCAGAACTTCATTTTCAAGCACAACTTGGCTAACAATAAACTTAGACTCTGGGGGATTAGATACAAGCAGCTTGGATGCTTCTGCTTTTACGAGTCCGTACTTCGACCCCAGAACAAGCTCTCGCTCACCAATTTCTGTCTGCTGTATAACGCTACAAATACCAGGGAGGAACTCATTGTTCATTAAGCCTGATGACGATGAGTAATGTTTCACTAACTCACCCGAAAGGTGGTAATAGCTTAAACCGACAGAGGAAGCTAACCATACACCTTGCCTGTCTCTGATCAAGCAAGCAGGTCTGGCGTTGGGCTCACTCATTTCAACAACACGTTTTTCATCGCTTCGTGTATCAGTTTTAAACACACCATAAGATGAAGCAAACCACTGGCTGCCATCAACCGCCGTGGTCATGTCTAATGATTCACCAAACTTTTCTGAAAAACGGATAAACTGGATGTTGTCATTACTGTATTGGTATACGCCATGATCGGTGCCTATTAATAGGGCGTCTTCAGTATCATATAGGCGCGTAACCTTAGCAGGCAAATACTGACTTACCAGCCACTCACTTCCAAAGTTTCGTACGCTTTGTGCAGCAGTATCAACATTGTAAAGATGGTATCCGCTTGATACCCAAAGACGGTCATCACCATCAACGGTCACATGCTCTACGGCATGTCCGGCCATAACCTGTAAATAAGGAAATGTAATCTTGTTGAGACCATTTAGCTCAAATATTTCCAGCCCTTTTGAGGTTGCAAGCCAAAGCATGCCGTTTTGAAACGCAAATTCATTGATCTGCGACTCCAACTCTAAGACTTGGTTAATCCCACTCTTTCCTGAACGATAAATCTTTCGGTCATCAGCAAACCAAAGCGCACCATCAGGACCTTCAATAGTTTGCCGAATTCGTCCTGATAGGGTGTGTGAGTCATAACTACTAAAGGTCACTCGTTCAAATTTTTTACTAAATAGCGAGTAATAACGAATACCTTGGTTAGTCGCAATCCACATCCCTCCCATATTGTCACTCAACAACGAATAAATCTTCGTGTTATCTAACTCTAACTCAAGAAAACTTGCAGGCGCGACTTCGGTGATCTCACCTGAAAAAAATGAGTACAAATAAAGGCCATGCTCTGTCCCCACCCAATACTCTTGATTTGTCTCTGCGAATGTCAAAACATGTGAGCCGCCAATTCTAATCACTTCTTTATCAGGCTGGTAAATGTTGAAAATTAAAGCGCCACGCAATGTACCTATCAAAATTTCTCTTCGCGTGTGTGAATAATAGACTTTCTCAATGTAGTTTTGACCTGAGGCAGCGACATGGTCAAACTTATCACCTTCAGAAAGATAGAAGCCGGAAGTCGTTGCTAGTGCCCACTTCGTTTCAACTAGCACCGCATCATTAATGTAAACGTAGCTATTATTACTATGTTGATAGAGCTGCAATAGAGAGAAAGAGTTTAACTCGCTAGTGTCGATATTGTAGGTATAGAAATGCGCGCCATCACTCACCCAAATATAGTTCTTTGAAGACCCTATTTTTCTTATTTGTGAGCCTGGATTTAAACTAAAGACTAAACGTCGCTCCTGATTTGGATAAGTTCGATAGACCTCATTTTCAATAAAGGTCCAAAAAGCACCTTTATGATAGGCCAACTGCTTGGCCGACGTTTGTAGGAAGCTACCTGATTTAGGCAATATAGTTTGACCATCGTAAAACAGGACTCTCCCGTGTACGTCATGAATCCACAAACCGCCCTTTTCACCCAAGAACAACTTTTTAGCCGCGATAAAAGTACCCTTTGCCTGAGTTGGCAAAGGGTAAAAGATTGCATTTGCATTATGAAGCGCAAATGCTTGGTAGGATAAGACAAAGCCCAACAGAGCAAGGGCTAATTGGCGTAGCAAGACGAAAACCTTTTGTATCAATTTGTGCTCTGAAAGTGACCGTTCATCGTTTGTAAAACATGGATTGATACGGTTATTTTGAGCTGATAATTATTGGTAATGATATCTCAATTACTTTCTGAGAAAAGGCTCGCCTTACCAAAGGTTGTAATTCTTACTACTGGATCACGTTAAAAAGACTACTCCTACATTACGACAGCACTTAATCTGACTTTTTGTTCAAGCATTGCTCAAAACTATTCGCCATATTGTTGAGAAAAGTAAAGTAACTGCCAGGTTTTGCTTCAATTGTACTCCCTAACGGGTCAAGCTCGCCTTTAGCGACATCACTGCCTCTCATTACGCTCTGAACGACAGCCGGGGTAAACTGAGGTTCAGAAAATACACAAGCCACATCTCCACCACTTAGCTTTTGACGAATTTGAATTAAGGTCTTCGCTCCTGGCTTGCGTTCTGGGCTCACAGTAAAATGCCCCATTTGATTTAGTTCATAACGATCTTCGAAATAACCGTAAGCATCATGGAATACAAAGTAACCTTTGTTTTTTACTGGTGCCAGCTTCTGCTTTATCTGTTGGTCAGTGTCTTTTAGCTCGAGTTCAAACTTTTTGAGGTTCGCTTGATATTGAGCTGCATTTTCCGGATCAAGTGATACAAGTTGATTCACAACAGCCTTGGCCACTTGTTGTGCTTGGCTTACACCTAGCCAAAAGTGCGGATCATGTGAGCCATGATCGTGCCCATCATGGTCATGGTTGTGCTCACTATCAAATTCACGCAATTCTAGATTTGGAATTTGACTAATAGTCAAAGTATTCGATCTATCCGAAACAACTTTCTCTAGAAACGGTTCAAGATCATGTCCGTACCAGATAACCAAATCAGCCGAAGCGACCTTTTTAACATCCGATGGACGCAAAGCATAGTCATGGGGTGATGTGTTAGACTGCAATAGCACGTCTGGTGAAGTTACTCCTTGAGTAAGCTCTGTTACTAACAACTGAATAGGTTTGATACTCGTCAGTACCGTTACCGCCTGTGCTGGCAGTGTTAACATTGCTGAGGCAGCAAGAATTAATGCTCTTTTCATAGTTTTACTTGGGATATGGCGTGGAAAGTGAGATAATGTTACATTATAACATTATTGATTTGCAAATGAGTTTCATTCATGTCTTCCTTAGTCCATCTTGAGCAGTTATGCGTCGAGTTCGATGGCCGCAGAGTTCTCGATAACATTAGTATGGAATTAGAAAAGGGCAAAATAACTACCCTAATTGGTCCCAATGGAGCGGGAAAATCAACGTTAGTCAAAGTTATCTTAGGTCTTCAAAAGCCGACTAGCGGCAAGTTGAACCGACAAAGAAAACTGAAAATTGGTTACGTTCCTCAAAAGTTGAAGCTCAATGACTCCCTTCCATTGAATGTAACCCGCTTCCTAAATTTAGCAGGAAAATACAGTAAGCAGGAGTGCATTGATGCATTACGGCTTGTTGGCGCTGAACATTTACTTAATAGTAATATGCATCGCTTATCCGGTGGTGAAAACCAACGAGTGTTACTGGCTCGTGCTCTGCTTCAACGTCCTCAGCTATTGGTATTAGACGAACCAGCTCAGGGGGTGGATATCCAAGGTCAAATCGATCTCTATGACTTAATTGAGAGCATTCGTCACCGCTTTGATTGTGGCGTATTTATGGTATCGCATGACTTACATTTAGTGATGGCGAAAACGGACGATGTTATTTGTCTGCATCACCATGTTTGCTGCTCAGGTTCACCTGCCACTATTACTCAGCACCCTTCTTACATCGCACTATTTGGCAATGCAGCGAGAGAGTCTCTCGCGTTTTATCATCACGACCATGAGCACCATCATCACGATTTATCCGGAACGCCAGTAAGCGGTGATGCGACATCATGCTCCCACCATAAACACGGACATCACCATCATGATTGAGTTTCTCCTACCTTCTATTCTTGCTGGTATTGGTATCGCGATCATTGCCGGTCCACTTGGGTCATTTGTCGTTTGGCGTAAAATGGCTTACTTCGGAGATACCCTAGCTCATGCATCGTTAATGGGCTTAGCGCTGGGCTTCTTGCTCAACGTAAATCTCTACCTTGCGCTACTCGTCTGCTGTTTAGCTCTGGCCGTTTTGCTTGTCACTCTGCAAAAGCAACAACTTGTGGCTACAGACACGTTGTTAGGTATCTTGGCACACAGTGCACTCTCTATCGGTTTAGTATCGGTTAGCTTTTTGGAAAACGTGCGCGTCGATTTAATGAGCTACCTATTTGGGGACTTACTTGCCGTCTCTCCACAAGACCTGATGTTTATTTACGCAGGTGTTGTTGCGGTAAGTGCGTGTTTGTACGTCTTCTGGCGCCCACTGCTTTCTAGCACTGTTAGTGAAGAACTTGCCGCTGTTGAGGGCGTGAATACAGACTTAGTTAGATTGGTGTTAATGCTAATGGTGGGTGTAGTAATCGCAGTAGGTATGAAGTTCGTTGGCGCGTTGATCATGACTTCGCTCCTAATTATCCCAGCCGCAACAGCACGTAAAGTCTCTTCATCACCAGAGCAAATGGCATTGTTCGCATCCATTATTGGCTCTGTGGCAGTACTGATGGGGCTTAGCCTATCATGGCACTTCGATACACCGGCCGGCCCTTCCGTAGTGATCAGCGCAACATCCTTATTTATGCTGAGCCAGCTGATTAAAAGCAAAGCATAATCGCATTGAACATTAAACGCGAAAGGCCTTGCTAACAACAAACATAAATCCACTGAAACGGAAAAAGAAAAGCCTGCGAAATCGCAGGCTTTTTAATACTTATTAAGCAGTGTGGTCGATTACCAACCCGTCACTTCACGTAGACCTTGGCCAATCTCTGCTAGAGATTTCACAGTTTTAACGCCAGCCGCTTCTAGTGCAGCGAATTTGTCTTCAGCAGTACCTTTACCACCAGAGATAATCGCACCAGCATGGCCCATACGCTTACCAGGAGGCGCAGTTACACCAGCAATGTAAGAAACCACTGGCTTCGTTACATTTTCTTTAATGTATGCTGCTGCTTCTTCTTCTGCAGTACCACCGATCTCACCGATCATAACGATCGCTTCTGTCTCAGGGTCTTCTTGGAACAGTTTTAGGATATCAATGAAGTTTGAACCCGGGATTGGGTCACCACCGATACCAACACAAGTAGACTGGCCGAAACCTTCGTCAGTGGTTTGTTTAACTGCTTCGTAAGTTAGAGTACCGCTACGAGATACAATACCTACTTTGCCTTTCTTGTGGATGTGACCAGGCATGATACCGATCTTACACTCATCAGGAGTGATAACGCCCGGACAGTTAGGACCAATCATGCGAACGCCAGTTTCTTCTAGCTTCACTTTCACGTCGATCATATCTGTAGTAGGGATACCTTCAGTAATCGTTACGATTAGCTCGATACCCGCATCAATCGCTTCTAGGATTGCATCTTTACAGAAAGGTGCTGGTACGTAGATGACTGTCGCTGTTGCGCCAGTCGCTTCTACTGCTTCGCGTACTGTGTTGAATACAGGTAGACCTAGGTGAGTTTGGCCGCCTTTACCTGGAGACACACCACCAACCATTTGCGTACCGTATGCGATAGCTTGCTCTGAGTGGAAAGTACCTTGACCACCAGTGAAACCCTGACAGATTACTTTAGTGTCTTTGTTAATTAATACAGACATTATTTAGCCTCCGCAGCAGCAACAACTTTCTGAGCAGCGTCAGTTAGCGACTCAGCAGCAATGATATCAACATCAGAATTAGCAAGAACTTCGCGACCTAGGTCAGCGTTAGTACCTTCAAGACGAACAACAACAGGTACGCTTACACCTACCTCTTTAACCGCACCGATAATACCTTCTGCGATCATGTCACAACGTACAATACCACCGAAGATGTTAACAAGTACCGCTTTCACATTGTCATCAGATAGGATGATCTTGAATGCTTCAGCAACACGCTCTTTCGTCGCGCCGCCACCTACATCTAAGAAGTTAGCTGGTTTGCCGCCGTGTAGGTTTACGATATCCATCGTACCCATTGCTAGGCCTGCACCGTTAACCATACAGCCAACGTTACCGTCTAGTGCTACGTAGTTCAGCTCCCACTGAGCTGCGTGTGCTTCACGCTCATCTTCTTGTGAAGGATCGTGCATTTCACGAAGCTTAGGCTGACGATACAGTGCGTTTGAGTCGATGTTGATCTTACCGTCAAGACATAGCAAGTTGCCTTCGCCAGTAATCACAAGTGGGTTGATCTCTAGCAGAGCAAGATCGTACTGAGAGAACATAGTGCCAAGACCCATAAAGATCTTAACGAATTGTTTTATTTGGTCGCCTTCAAGACCAAGTTTGAACGCAAGCTCACGACCTTGGTAAGCTTGAGGGCCTACTAGTGGATCGATGGCTGCTTTGTGGATGAGCTCCGGCGTTTCTTCCGCAACTTTTTCAATTTCCACACCACCTTCGGTAGAAGCCATGAAAACGATCTTACGGCTAGCACGGTCAACTACCGCACCTAGGTATAGTTCGTTCGCAATATTTGAAGCTTCTTCAACAAGGATTTTTGTTACTGGCTGACCGTTAGCGTCAGTTTGGTAAGTTACTAGGTTTTTACCTAACCACTTCTGTGCAAACTCTTTAACGCCTTCTTTTGTATCGTGTAGCTCTACGCCACCCGCTTTACCACGGCCACCAGCGTGAACCTGACATTTAACTACTTTCTTGGCTGTACTGATACGGCCTGCGGCTTCAAAAGCTTCTTGTGGTGTATCACACGCGTAGCCTTCTGGCACAGGCAAACCGAATTCTGCAAACAGCTGTTTGGCTTGGTATTCATGCAAATTCATTTCGATATTCCGTTTGTTTTTCCCTTAAGGGATTTATTATTTCCATAACGCTGCAGTCTTGGCTGCTTGTACGTCTGTAGGGTCTTCTCAAATCAATCCTTCATAACGAGTACTCATACTGAAGGATTCAAATGAAGGCCAAACGTTGAGCTAGTCTAGCCATTGAAATTTTTAACGTCTAGCTACCTACGATAACTAGACGTTTTAGCGATATTAAACGTCTAATAGGAGACGTGCAGGGTCCTCTAGTAACTCTTTAATCGTTACTAGGAAACCAACTGACTCACGCCCGTCAATTAGGCGGTGATCGTAAGATAACGCTAGGTACATCATCGGCAAGATTTCAACTTTGCCATCCACTGCCATCGGACGCTCTTGGATCTTATGCATACCAAGAATCGCTGATTGAGGTGGGTTGATGATTGGTGTAGACATTAGTGAACCGAACACACCACCGTTTGTGATAGTGAAGTTACCGCCCATTAGCTCGTCTACCGTTAGCTTGCCATCACGACCTTTAATAGCCAGCTCTTTGATGCCTTTTTCAACATCAGCGAAACCAAGCTTGTCACAGTCTTTTAGGACAGGTGTAACTAGACCACGTGGCGTTGATACCGCCATGCTAATGTCGAAGTAGTTGTGGTAAACAATGTCATCGCCATCAATCGAAGCATTTACTTCTGGGTAACGCTTAAGCGCTTCTGTTACTGCTTTCACGTAGAAAGACATGAAGCCCAAACGAATACCGTGACGCTCTTCGAACTGATCTTTGTACTGCTTACGAAGGTCCATGATTGGTTTCATGTTGACTTCGTTAAACGTCGTTAGCATTGCCGTGTTGTTCTTCGCTTCTAGCAGACGGTTAGCAACTGTCTTACGAAGGCGAGTCATTGGAACACGTTTCTGACTGCGAGCCGCTGCCGGCACGTCTACCACTGCTGGCGAGTCTTCTTTTGACGCAGATTTAGCGTTCGCAAGATGCGCTTCAATATCTTCGCGCGTAATACGACCACCAACACCAGTGCCTTTCACTTGGCTTGCTTCTAAGCCATGTTCAGCCAATAAACGGCGCACTGCTGGGCTTAATGCGTCATTACTTTCTTCGTTAAGCGCAGCTTTGTGGCGCTTATCAGGAGATGCTTCAGTACCTTCTGTTTTGTCTGCAGTTGGTTCACCTGCAACTGCGCCTGGCTTCAATTTAGCAATGATTTGTTTAGAAAGTACTGTCGCACCTTCTGCTTCAACAATAGCTTCTAAAACGCCAGCTTCCGGAGCTGGAACCTCTAGCACAACTTTGTCTGTTTCGATGTCAACCAAAACCTCGTCACGCTCTACTGCGTCGCCTGGTTGTTTGTGCCATGTCGCTACGGTTGCATCAGCAACTGATTCAGGTAAATCTGGAACCAGAATTTCAATTGTCATATCTGTTTCTTCCTTTAACTTCTAGTTCTTAATTCGAAGTTTTTGAGTTCACGTTCAGAGCGTCTTCAACCAACGCTTTTTGTTGTTTCAAGTGCACCGACATGTAGCCAACTGCTGGCGAAGCAGAAGCTGGGCGACCTGCGTATTTAAGATTTGCACCTGCAGGAATAGCGGCACGGAAGTTATGTTGGCTACAGTACCAAGCACCTTGGTTCTGAGGTTCTTCCTGACACCACACGAAGTCTTCAACGTTAGTGTATTGAGCAATTGCTGCTTGTACTTCTTCCATTGGGAATGGGTAAAGCTGTTCAATACGCACGATAGCAACATCGTCTTGCTCGTTGTTACGGCGCTGCTCTAGTAGGTCAAAGTAAACCTTACCAGCACAGAACACGACACGTTTCACTTTGCTTGGTTCTAAATCATCTACTTCTGGAATTGCAGATTGGAATGTACCATCCGCCAAGTCTTCAATCGTTGAAGTACATAGAGGGTGGCGCAGCAAAGATTTCGGCGACATAACAATGAGAGGTCGACGCATTGGGCGTACAACCTGACGACGAATCATGTGGTACACCTGAGCCGGTGTTGAAGGAACCACAACCTGCATATTTTGCTCAGCACAAAGCTGAAGGTAACGCTCTAAACGTGCAGATGAGTGCTCAGGACCTTGACCTTCATAACCATGAGGTAGAAGCATAGTAAGACCGCACAAACGCGCCCACTTTTGCTCGCCTGACGAGATAAACTGGTCGATAACAACTTGTGCACCGTTGGCAAAATCACCAAACTGTGCTTCCCAGATAGTTAAACCACCTGGTTCGGCTGTTGCGTAACCGTATTCAAACGCCAACACTGCTTCTTCTGACAATACTGAGTCAAAGACTTGGAATGGCCCTTGGTTGTCATGAATATTCGCTAATGGAATGTAAGTGCTTGCATCGGTTTGGTTATGAAGAACCGAGTGACGGTGGAAGAAAGTACCACGACCCGAGTCCTGACCAGAAAGACGAATACGCTTGCCATCGTCAACCAATGTAGCATACGCCAATGTTTCAGCCATACCCCAGTCAATGGCTTTTTCACCGGTCATCATTGCTAGACGATCGTTGTATAGCTTATTAACACGGCTTTGCAGTTTATGGCTTTCTGGGTACTGACACAGACGATTGCCTAGCTCAATAAGGCGTGTCTTGTCGTATTTTGAATCCCACTCCATATCCCATTCGTGCCCTAAGTAAGGGGACCAGTCTACAGAGTGCAACGCCATTGGACGCCATTCTTTAACAACCACTTCACCGCGATCTAATGCATCGCGATACTCATTGACTAACTGAGTCGCCGTCTCGATATCTGACTCATTTTTGTCGATCAGAACATCTGCATACAATTTGCGTGGTGTAGGATGCTTTTTGATTTTCTGGTACATCAAAGGCTGAGTCGCATTTGGCTCATCCGCCTCATTGTGACCGTGGCGACGGTAACATACAAGATCGATCACGACATCACGCTTGAACTCGTTACGGTAATCCAATGCAATGCGAGTAACAAAAGCAACTGCTTCTGGGTCATCTGCATTTACATGGAAAATTGGCGCCTGCACCATCTTCGCGATATCGGTACAGTACATCGTAGAACGCGTGTCACGAGGATTAGACGTCGTAAAGCCTACTTGGTTGTTGATGACGATACGTACCGTACCACCAACTTGGAACCCACGAGCAAGAGACATGTTGAAAGTTTCGGCAACCACACCCTGACCAGCGATTGCAGAATCACCGTGGATGGTGATAGGAAGCACTTTGCTACCTTGATTATCACCCAAGCGATCTTGACGTGCTCGAACTGAGCCCATGACTACTGGGTTTACGATTTCTAGGTGCGACGGGTTAAATGCAAGTGCTAAGTGAACATCACCGCCTGGAGTCGCAAAATCAGCAGAGAAACCTTGGTGATATTTCACATCACCCGTACCCCAAGTTTCGTCGTGTTTACCGGCGAACTCATCAAACAGGTCTTGAGGTTTCTTACCAAGTACGTTCACCAGCATGTTCAAACGACCGCGGTGAGCCATACCGATAACCACTTCACGCATTCCACTTGTACCCGCATGACGGATCAACTCTTTCGTCATCGGAATCAGCGCATCACCACCTTCTAAAGAGAAACGTTTTGCACCTGGGAATTTCGCCCCGAGGTAACGCTCCAAACCTTCAGCGGCTGTTAGCTCTTCTAGGAATGTTCGCTTCTCATCTTTGTTGAATGATGGCTGGCCTACGACAGACTCAAGGCGTTGCTGAATCCAACGCTTTTGCTCTGTGTCAGTCATGTGCATGTATTCAGCACCGATGGAACCGCAATAAGTTTTGTTGAGGGCTTCATAGATATCTTTCAACTTCATGGTTTCTTGCCCAACAGCAAAAGAACCTACGTTGAAAGTTTCTTCGAAGTCATCTTCGGTAAGATTATGAAAAGCAGGGTCTAACTCCGCCACGGTTGGGCGTTGCCATAGACCTAGTGGGTCTAATTCTGCAGCTTCATGCCCGCGGAAACGGTATGCGTTGATTAGCTGTAGAACTTTTACTTGTTTTGCATCGACATCTGGGTCACTAACTTGGACATTGTAATGCTTTGTTTCTCTAGCGAGTCGTCGGAAGTAGTCACGGACACGTGAATGTGGTTGTTCTGCCACTTCTTCTGATGGCTTAGGCAAGCCTTCAAAAACACGTTTCCACTCCTCACTTACCAGATCGGGATCACTTAGATACAGTTCGTAGAGGTCCTCTACATACGTTGCATTGGCGCCAGCCAAGTGTGAAGACTCGAGCCATGCCTTCATCACGCCGTTGTGCATATTTTCCCTTAACCAGTAGTTTTCACGTTTGCTTCGGTCTTTGCCGAGCTATAAGAGCCGACTAAAAATACGGTCGGCAATTTTTGTATTCTTTACTCGAATATTACTGAAGCAGTGAAGCGGTCATATCGGGTGATCCGCAACACTGCGACATTCCTAAGAGCGAGTAAATTAAACCGAACGATTAACCAACATCGACTTAATGTGACCGATGGCTTTCGTCGGATTTAATCCCTTAGGACAAACACTTACACAATTCATGATGCCATGGCAACGAAAAACGCTAAATGCATCATCAAGATCAGACAAACGTTCATCTGTTGCCGTATCGCGGCTATCAATTAGCCAACGGTACGCTGCGAGAAGACCAGCTGGGCCGATGAATTTATCAGGGTTCCACCAGAATGATGGGCAAGACGTTGTACAACATGCACACATGATACATTCGTACAATCCATCTAAATGCGCACGGTCATCAGGCGATTGTAGATTCTCACGTGATGGTGGTAATGCACCATCATCAATCAAGAATGGTTTAACTTTCGCATAGTTATCATAGAACTGCGTCATGTCAACGATAAGATCGCGCACGACAGGTAACCCTGGTAGTGGACGAATAACTATCTTATCGCCTTGTAGAGCAGATAACGGTGTGATACACGCTAGGCCGTTTTTACCATTCATATTCAAACCATCAGAACCACATACCCCTTCACGGCATGAGCGACGGAAAGCGATGCTTGGATCTTGCTCTTTTAGCAGAATCAATGCATCAAGCACCATCATGTCTGAGCCTTCGTCTACCTCAAGGGTATACTCTTTCATGTAAGGCTTAGTATCCACATCCGGATTGTAACGGTATAAAGAGAAGTTTAATTTCATAGTCGTATCCTCCCTTTAGTATGTACGTACTTTCGGCGGGAAAGCTTCACGATGCGTTGGCGTCATGTTCACATCACGCTTAGTCATCGCTTCTGTTTCCGGATTGTAGATAGAGTGGCATAGCCAGTTCTCATCATCACGCTCAGGGAAATCGAAACGAGCATGTGCGCCACGACTCTCTGTACGGTAGTTCGCTGCAACGGCAGTTGAAAACGCGGTTTCCATCAGGTTATCAAGTTCTAGACACTCGATACGCTGCGTGTTGAACTCTGAAGACTTGTCCGCTAGATGCGCATCTTTCAAACGTTCGCGAATCACTTTCAACTCTTCTAGGCCGGTTGCCATCGCATCGCCTTCACGGAATACCGAGAAGCTGTTTTGCATGCATGCTTGTAGGTCTTTACGAATCTGAACTGGATCTTCACCACCAGTGCTGTTTTCCCAACGCATAGTACGCGCTAGAGACGCTTCAATATCAGATTCTGTTGCAGGACGAGCTTCCGTTTGCGCTGCTAGCGTTTCGCCAAGGTGCAAGCCAGTGGCACGACCAAATACGACCAAGTCTAGTAATGAGTTGCCGCCAAGACGGTTAGCACCGTGTACCGATACAGAAGCAATCTCACCACATGCGTAAAGGCCTTGTACTTCCATCTCGCTACCGTCGGCCTTCTGCTTAATTGCTTGGCCAGACACTTGAGTAGGTACACCACCCATCATGTAGTGACAAGTTGGAATTACTGGAATTGGCTCTTTCACAGGGTCAACGTGTGCAAATGTACGAGACAGTTCACAGATACCTGGTAGACGTGATTCAAGTACTTCTTTACCAAGGTGATCAAGTTTCAACTTGATATGTGGACCCCAAGGACCATCACAGCCACGGCCTTCGCGGATTTCAATCATCATTGAACGAGCAACCACGTCACGACCAGCAAGGTCTTTCGCGTTTGGTGCGTAGCGCTCCATGAAGCGTTCACCATCTTTATTTAGAAGGTAACCACCTTCACCACGACAACCTTCCGTCACTAGAACACCCGCGCCAGCAATACCTGTTGGGTGGAACTGCCACATTTCCATGTCTTGCATTGGAACGCCTGCGCGAAGTGCCATACCAACGCCATCACCCGTGTTGATGTGCGCGTTAGTGGTCGATGCGTAAATACGACCTGCACCACCTGTAGCTAGAATGGTTGCTTTTGATTTGAAGTAACAGATTTCACCCGTTTCCATACAAATCGCAGTACAACCCATGATTGCGCCGTCTTGGTTTTTCACAAGATCCAAAGCGTACCACTCCGAGAAGATGGTTGTTTTGTGTTTTACGTTTTGCTGGTAAAGCGTGTGAAGAAGTGCGTGACCAGTACGGTCTGCAGCAGCGGCTGTACGAGCAGCCTGCTCACCACCAAACTCTTTAGATTGACCACCGAATGGACGTTGGTAGATGGTACCGTTATCGAAACGAGAGAATGGCAGACCCATTTTTTCAAGCTCGATAACTGACTCAGGACCATTTTTACACATGTATTCAATCGCGTTCTGGTCACCGATGTAGTCGGAACCTTTAACGGTATCGTACATGTGCCATTGCCAATCGTCTTTGTGCGAGTTACCCAGAGCAACAGTAATGCCACCCTGTGCAGACACAGTATGAGAACGTGTTGGAAATACTTTTGACAACAAAGCACATGATAGGCCTTGTTCTGAAATTTGTAGTGCAGCGCGCATACCTGCACCACCAGCGCCGATTACTACGGCATCAAACTCACGAACTGGAATAGACACTTACGCACCCCACAGAATAAATAGACCAGAGAAGACATAGCCGAATAGCACGGCAATAACACCAAGTTGTAGTGCGCCACGTAGTTTCGCGCACTTAATGTAATCAGTTAATACCTGCCACAAACCAACCCAAGCGTGAATCAGGATCGAGACAAGTGCCAACATGGTGAATACTTTAGTGAAGGTACCACCAAAGAATTGGGTCCAAGATGCGTAAGAGATATCTGAAAATGCACAGAAGCTAATCAGATAAATCGTGTATAGCGTCATAATGATTGCAGTTGCACGAATTAGTAGGAAATCGTGTACACCATTACGACCAAATGAAGATACGTGTTTTACCATACCAAGATCCCCGCCAATAATGATAATACTGCTGTTGCACCAAACGCGACTTTAGCGCTCATCGTGCCTGAATCTAGTTCTTCAAAGTGACCTAGATCCATCAATAAGTGACGGATACCACCTGCGATGTGGTAGGCAAGTGCAGTAAGAATTCCCCACAGGATGAATTTTACGAAGAAGCTATCGACGATGTCAGCGGCTTCCATAAAACCCATTGGGGATGACAGAGAAATGGATAGTAACCACAGTAATATACCCACCGCAACAAACGTAATTACCCCAGACACACGGTGTAGGATGGATGCGATTGCTGTGATAGGAAAGTGGATGGTCTGTAAATCTAAATTAACAGGTCTTGACTTTCTTTCTTTCACGGGCTTGCTCACTCAGCTCCATTGAGCATTTATTGTTATAACCAATTTCAGCTTCCAAACGTACAAAAGTTAACATCTATTTAACAAATATCGCGAGTAACCACTCAGATAATTGTAAACAAGTTGTTAACAAACGGAATCCAGCAACAAACCTCACTCTTTGTTTCTAGCCCCGAATTTATAAGGATTTAACTAAAATTTTCTTTGCCAATATACGGCGAGCAACATTCTAATACAATTGGTGTAACAAATTATGCTACATAGAACAGATTTTTAACGATTTTCATGAGAAAAATCATAACAAGTGCACACAAAGATGGAGAAAAATTGACTTTAAGCTTTAACAACAGTACAAAAATGGCACATAAACATCCTGGACGGATTAAATAATAAACAAAGGAGATTGTTATGGCGGATAAGAAAGCGACCCTTCATGTTGAAGGTCAAGCGCCAATCGAACTGCCAATTATGGACGGTACGCTAGGTACACCTGTAATTGACGTTCGTAAGCTGGGAGCCAATGGTTACTTTACTTTTGACCCAGGTTTTCTTGCCACTGCATCTTGTGAATCATCAATCACGTACATCGATGGCGGCAAAGGTATTCTTTTGCACCGCGGTTTCCCGATTGATCAATTAGCCAATAACGCAGATTACTTAGAAGTATGTTACATCCTTCTTTATGGTGAAGCCCCTACCCGAGAACAATACGAGCAATTCAAAACGACCGTTACTCGTCACACAATGGTACACGAGCAAATCGCAAGCTTTTTCCATGGCTTCCGACGCGATGCTCACCCAATGGCGGTAATGTGTGGTGTAGTTGGAGCACTTGCAGCCTTCTATCACGACTCTCTTGACATTAACAACGACGAACACCGCGAAATTGCAGCGTACCGTCTGCTGTCAAAAATGCCAACACTGGCGGCGATGTGTTACAAATACTCTATCGGTCAGCCATTTATTTACCCTCGTAACGACCTTAGCTACGCAGAGAACTTCTTGCATATGATGTTCGCAAACCCTTGCGAAGAGTATGAAGTAAATCCTGTGGTTGCCCGTGCGATGGATAAGATTTTCACTCTACACGCGGATCACGAACAGAATGCGTCGACATCAACTGTTCGTCTAGCTGGCTCTTCTGGTGCGAACCCATTTGCATGTATTGCCGCTGGTATTGCATCCCTTTGGGGACCTGCTCACGGTGGTGCAAACGAAGCCTGCTTGAGAATGCTAGAAGAGATTGGCAGCGTCGATAACATCCCTGAATATGTAGACCGCGCGAAAGACAAAGATGACCCATTCCGCTTAATGGGCTTTGGTCACCGCGTTTACAAGAACTATGACCCACGTGCGACAGTAATGCGCGAAACGTGTCATGAAGTTCTCAAAGAGCTAAACATTCAAGACCCTCTGCTAGACGTTGCAATGGAACTTGAGCGCATTGCGCTTTCTGATGAGTACTTCGTGTCTAAGAAGCTGTACCCGAACGTAGACTTCTACTCAGGTATCATTCTTAAAGCGATTGGTATTCCAGTTTCTATGTTTACGGTTATCTTCGCGATTTCTCGTACCATCGGCTGGATTGCTCACTGGAACGAAATGCACAGCGATCCACTGAACCGCATCGGTCGTCCTCGTCAGCTATACACTGGCGAAACACAACGTGAGTTTTCTCCACTTCACGAACGTGAATGATCTTTTAGTACGAAGATAGACAAACAAAAGGGTTGAGATTTTCGTCTCAACCCTTTTTTCTTTTTTGCGTTTAACGTTATTAATGGAAAACGCTAAACCGGATTATCAATATCGATAAACTCCACATGTAGGCCATATTCATCCGCTAGCCATTTGCCTAAGGCCTGAACACCATAACGCTCAGTAGCATGATGACCTGCAGCAAAGTAATGAATGTCCATTTCACGAGCGGTATAAGTGGTGCGCTCTGAAATTTCTCCAGAGATAAATGCATCCAGCCCGTGCTGTACAGCAAGTTCAATGAAATCCTGCCCTCCACCAGTGCACCAGCCGACTGTCTCAATCATCTTATCGGTATTCTCTGGAGCGATATGCAGAGGCTCTCTAGCAAGAACTTGGTTGATCTTACTCGCAAATTCAACACCAGACATCGGCTTTTTCAAGCGCCCAAACATAGCAACTGACTGAGGGTGCCCTTCAAGCCCACCTTCTACTTCGATTTCAAGTAAGCGAGCTAATTCAGCGTTGTTGCCTAGCTCTGGATGAATATCTAGAGGAAGGTGATAACCATATAAGTTGATATCATTTTTGATCAGGCTACGAATTCGTTTACCTTTCATGCCACGAATTGGCTCAGGCTCACCTTTCCAAAAATAGCCATGATGAACAAGCAATGCGTCTGCATTAAGCTCAATCGCTTTATCGATTAAGGCTTGAGAGGCGGTTACGCCAGTGATAACACGCTTTACCGCTGATTTCCCTTCTACCTGTAACCCATTTGGCGCGTAATCTTTAATTAACTGCGGTGACAGTTTGTCATTAAGAATCTGTTCTAGCTTTAAGTTATTCATTATTACTTCCAATTTCTAGCGCATGTAAACCTAAATAACCTCTCGATGGAATCAGACGAAAGAGTGCAACCTAGTTGATACAACAACGTTTTTGACATCTGGCACCTTGATATCATTTAGGTCTTTAAAGTGTATCTCGAACCCTAATATCGATGCTAGCCACCCTACCCTCAAAAGCAAATTTAGTTACAATAACAAAGCTTGTCGCCTCACCATAAATTTAGGGATACGGATGAACCAACTGCAACGCTTTTACCAATGGATCGCCACTTCACCTCCGCTTTTCAAGTTACGCCCTCCGTTTGCAACCTTAGAAGATGTCTCGGTCAAACCTTTGAATAGCTCAGAACAATACAATGGTAATCCGAGACTGGGTTTTTTATATCAGCACCTATGCACTGCGGCTCTTTCTAATTCAGAACGATATCAGATTATTGCCGAAGAAATTCAGTTAAACGACGCTGAAGGTAAGACCATTGGTGCTGTCGATTTGGTGTTGAGGAATACAGAATCAAATCAGATAGAACATTGGGAAGTGGCGATTAAGTTTTATCTTCTTTACAACGGCATTTGGTATGGCCCGAATGCTCACGACCAGTTACATGCAAAATTGGATAGAATGCTCACGCATCAGCTGAAAATGAGCGATCGCCCGGAATTTCAAAAAATAATTCCTTTAAACGACTCTCCAGAAGAGCGCCTAATGATGCAAGGACGACTCTATATTAATCCGTTTACTCCAGAGCCAACTCCTAAGGAGTGCTTGGGTTATGAATTAAATCCAAGTCAGATTAGTGGTTACTGGTGCTATCAAAGTCAATGGGATTTAATTGGTAAACCACTTTATCATTTACATAAACCATGCTGGGCGATCGGTACAGACGATTTCTCTCAACCTATTGAAAAGCCTTTAGATCGATTCATACACGCACAAACGGAAGACGGTCAATTCTGGTTTGTGGTACCAGATTCATGGCCCGGAGATAAAGCTGTTCGGGGCACTTAAACATGAAAGGGTTGATGTTTTCACATCAACCCTTTGCTAGATACATTGACCATTGGATGTTTTACAAACCAGCGGCTGCAAATACTTGATTAACTATTTCTTGTGCTTCAGCTTCGATTTGTTTCAGATGTTCTTCACCTTTGAAGCTTTCACAGTAAATCTTGTAGATATCTTCTGTACCTGATGGACGAGCAGCGAACCAACCGTTAGCTGTCGTTACTTTAAGGCCACCAATCGCAGCACCATTGCCTGGTGCATGCGTTAGACGAGCAGTGATCGCATCACCTGCTAGAGTTTCAGCCGCAACCATTTCTGGTGACAACTTCTTCAATACGTCTTTTTGTGGGCCATTTGCTACAGCTTGAATACGGTTGTACTTCGACTCACCGTGCTTCGCCGCTAGCTCTTCATAGTAATCTTGAGGGTTCTTACCCGTTACCGCAGTGATCTCTGCTGCTAGAAGGCATAGCAAGATGCCATCTTTGTCTGTTGACCAAGGCGTGCCATCTTTACGAAGGAATGACGCACCAGCACTTTCTTCGCCGCCGAAACCAAACTTACCAGTGTACAGACCGTCTACAAACCATTTGAAACCAACAGGCACTTCACATAGCTCACGACCTAGATCCGCAACAACACGGTCAATCAGCGCACTTGAAACTAGTGTTTTACCAACAGCGACATCTTTACCCCACTCGTCACGATGACGGTACAAGTAGTCAATACAAACGGCTAAGAAGTGGTTCGGGTTCATCAAACCTTTTGGCGTAACGATACCGTGACGGTCGTAATCAGGATCGTTACCAAATGCTAAATCGTATTCGTCTTTCAGTGCCAATAGACCCGCCATTGCGTAAGGAGAAGAACAGTCCATACGCACAACGCCGTCTTTATCTAGCGACATGAATTGGAAAGAAGGATCGATCGATTCACTTACTAGCGTTAGGTCTAGGTTGTATGCCTGACCAATTTGACGCCAGTAATCGATACCGCTGCCACCCAATGGATCTACACCAATCTTCAGGTTCGCTTTTTGGATTGCTTCCATATCGATAACGTTCACCAGGTCATCGATGTATGGCTTCACCAAGTCCATCTCTACAAACAGATCCGATGCTTTTGCTTCTGCTAGTGGTAGGCGTTTAACACCTTGTAAACCTTCAGCAATCAATTCGTTCGCACGATCTTCGATAGCTTGAGTCAACTCAGCTTCTGCAGGACCACCATGTGTCGGATTGTATTTGATACCGCCGTCTTGTGGTGGGTTATGTGATGGGGTAATAACGATACCGTCTGCTTTTTCATCGTGTTTGATGTTGTAAGTCAGAATCGCGTGTGAAATACCCGGTGTTGGCGTGTAACCGTTGTCTTGTTGGACAATCACTTTCACACCGTTTGCAATCAGTACTTCAATCACACTTGAGAAAGCAGGCTCAGATAGCGCATGCGTGTCTTTACCCACAAACAACGGGCCAATTGTGCCTTGCTCAGCACGAACTTCTGCTACCGCTTGAGCGATCGCTAAAATGTGGTTTTCGTTAAAAGTGTGCTTGTCTGCAGTACCGCGGTGGCCAGAAGTACCAAATTGAACTTTGTGTTCTGCGTTTGCCGCGTCTGGTTGAAGTAAGAAGTAGTTAGCAACGAGTGCTGGGATATTGTGAAGATCTTCCTGCTGCGCTTTTTGCCCAGCACGAGGGTGCATAGCCATGTTTGACATCCTTTCTTTAAATACAAATAAAATTAAAAAAGCCTCATAATATCCGCTCACTGCGACGCATTATGAGGCTTCTATCAGGTTTCTTAGATTGAACCTGTTACTTTTTCTATTAAGTCAGGTTGGAACCCCATGTGTGCCATCACTTGTTCAACCATCTGTCTTTTACGACTTGTATTGTTATTCGTGATAACCCAAAACGGTGTGCCAGGAATGGCTTTTGGCTTGGTCGTATTACCGTTTGCTAGCAAGGTTTCTTCATTATCTGCAAAGTACACGCGTTTGCGTCCTTTTACATTCGTAGCCTGGGCGAAACCTTCTGGATTCAATTTATGTAAGGTCGATAATACCAACATAAAGCGATCAATCGCTTTTTTTAGACCGGCAAACTCATCAGAAATAAGCAGCAAACGCATTTCTTTCACTACATCAACAGATTCCGTTTTACCCGCATCTTTACTTACTACAATCCCTTGTGGCTTCTCTACTACAGGCGCGGCTTTAGCTTCCTGCAACTGACCATCAAGGTTTAAAAGGCGTCGCAAAATATCCGAGGCGCTTTCACCGATATGCTTAGTTTGACTAGCTATATAACGGTATAGATCCTCATCAACCTCAATTGTTTTCATTCGCTTTTCACATTCTCAATGTTTAAACTCTGGGGGATTATAACGAGATCCACGCGGATACTCCACGTTAAACCCATCACGAATAAGATAAAATGTCAGCATTACTCAACTATAAGCAGGAAGGCCAAGGCCAAACAGTTGTTTTGATTCACGGATTGTTTGGTAGTTTAAGTAATCTGGGTCTACTCGCCCGCGATCTTATTAAAGATCACACGGTGATCAGTATTGATCTGAGAAATCACGGCCTCTCTTTCCACTCCGAAGTCCATAACTATACCGATATGGCAAAAGATGTGGCTCAGCTCCTTCAGCACTTAAACGTTGAGCCATCTATTGTTATTGGGCACTCCATGGGCGGAAAAGTCGCGATGGCTCTTGTGGACATTGCTCCAAATGTAGTCAAGAAGTTAGTCGTTCTCGACATGGCGCCTGTTGCCTACACTACGAACCGTCACGATAATGTTTTTAACGGCTTACATGCTGTTATTAATGAAAAACCAGCAAATCGACAGCAAGCCATGGATATCCTAGCTCAACATATTGAACTCGATGGTGTAAGACAATTTCTCTCTAAATCACTGTACAAAAATGGCGATAAGATGGATTGGCGGTTTAACGTACCGAGCCTTTTTGATAATTATGACCAAATTATTGGCTGGCAAGAAATCACACCAACAGATATCCCAACTTTGTTTATCAAAGGCGGCGACTCTGACTACTTAATGCCAGAACATCAGCCGGCAGTGAAGCGACAATTTAACCATGCTAAAGCACACATTATCGCTGGCACTGGTCACTGGTTACACGCCGAGAAACCGACAGAAGTAATGAGAGTCATTCGAAAATACATTTCGAGTTAACAAATTCGAAAAGCAACACTAGATTATTGAAATAACCCTTCTTGTAGTGCATTAACTTTACCGTTTAACAGTGGTATAGTGCGCCCAAGATTTTTCGGCATGAAGGGCTAAAATGCTTTACGACTATATGGATATGCTCGAGTCTATTGGGCTCGATCTTCTTTTTGCTGCTATCTTTTTTTTCATCGGGATGGCGATAAAAGATGTGCTAAAGCAAGGCAATGTACCTGTTTTTGGTCGTCGTATTGTGTGGTTAGTCCTTTTCCTAGGCTGTGCTGGCTTTATTGCAAAAGGTGTAATTCAGCTAACTTGGGAAGGCTCAGGGTTAGGTTAAACCCTTAGTAGCATCGCCAATAACAAACAATGTAAAGGTATAGACTCTATGGCAAGTGTAGGTATCTTCTTCGGTAGCGACACAGGTAATACTGAAGCCGTTGCAAAGATGATTCAAAAGCAACTAGGTAAACATCTAGTTCACGTTCAAGACATCGCGAAAAGCAGCAAAGAAGACATTGATAACTTCGATCTTCTTCTTCTAGGTATCCCAACTTGGTACTACGGCGAAGCACAATGTGATTGGGATGACTTCTTCCCTGAACTTGAGCAAATCGACTTCTCTACTAAGCTAGTGGCTATCTTTGGCTGTGGCGACCAAGAAGACTACGCAGAATACTTCTGTGACGCGATGGGCACAGTCCGTGATATCGTTGAGTCTAAAGGCGGCACAATTCTTGGCCATACCTCGACAGAAGGCTACGAATTTGAAGCGTCTAAAGCACTTGTTGAAGGTGACGAAAGCCAATTCGTAGGTCTATGTATTGATGAAGACCGCCAACCAGAATTGACTGACGAGCGTGTTGAAAGCTGGGTTAAACAGATCTATGAAGAGATGTGTTTAGCTGAGCTAGAAGGCTAATCAAATTGAATGATGCAAAGACCTCCACTTGGAGGTCTTTTTGTATGTATTGTCACACAGCATCGGTAAGTACTTCCTCTTCGCGATACTGAGGTTTCTTTCTTACATAAAGCTTGCGTTGAACCTCTGAAACCACATTCCCCTGTTTATCTTTTACATGAGTAATAAACTCAGGAAAACACTTTTCTCCATTCCGTGTCATTTGATAAATGTTTTCCAGCATCCCTTCAGTGACCTCAAATTCTGCAAACAAATCACTTTGCCCCGGCTTAATAAAGTTAATGCTTGCCTCTTTATCCCACACATAATATTCCTCTCGTAGAATCCCCATCAGCATCAACGAGTAAATAGGATCAGTTAAAGAGAAAATACTGCCGCCATATTGGGTGCGATTGGCATTTTTATTCCACCAGCGAAGCTTTAAACGTACCTTTACAGTACGGAAGTCTTGAGAAATATGTAAGATTTTAATACCCGCCCCCCAAAAAGGAGGCCAAATATTGAGTGCGAACTTTACAATTCCTGGTTTGTATATCTTCGCTAGTCGCCTATTCATCGCTATCTCTGCCCTCTCCAAGCTTAATGTTACATAATTGTAACTGGTCAGAGCTGTAATATAATAGACCTGTTTCTAATTTACAAAAAGATTCTATTAACCCTTTGAAGTTCGTGGTTTAATGTTCCGAACGCTTATCCTATAATGGTAGGAAGATTGAATTCTGTTAAATCGCTGCAGATGATCCAACGGGAAAGTATATGTCAGATAATAATCAGGCGCTGAAGGATGCGGGTTTAAAAGTAACCCTTCCGAGGCTAAAAATTCTAGAAGTACTTCAGCAGCCAGACTGCCAGCACATCAGTGCTGAAGATTTGTACAAAAAGTTGATTGATCTAGGTGAAGAAATTGGCCTAGCAACTGTTTACCGAGTTCTAAACCAGTTCGACGATGCTGGTATTGTAACTCGTCACCACTTTGAAGGTGGAAAGTCAGTCTTCGAATTATCGACTCAACATCACCACGACCACCTAGTGTGCCTAGACTGTGGTGAGGTAATTGAATTTTCTGACGATCTTATTGAAGAACGTCAAAAAGAGATTGCAGCTAAGTACAATGTCACACTAACAAACCACAGCTTATACTTGTACGGCAAGTGTAGCGATGGTGGTTGTAAAGACAATCCAGATGCACACAAACCGAAAAAATAAGGGTTTGTTAATTTAAAAAGTAAACGTCAGCACATGCTGGCGTTTTTTGTTTCTAGAAGTCAGAACCTTAGACGTCAGTACTTTGGTTACAGAACAAAAGCTACTAAACACCCATCTTTTTTCTCCACAGTTTTGCACATCTATATAGCACTCTGTGGGATTAGGTATAAAAAATGCCAGCGTTTGCTGGCATTTTTTCATCGTTCTCAGCATTAATTGAGATTATTGATTCTCAATTTTTGCCCAGGTATCACGTAGACCAACCGTGCGGTTGAATACTAGATTATCTGCTGAAGAGTCTTTCGAGTCTGCACAGAAGTAACCCATACGTTCAAACTGGTAACCTTTTTCTGCTTCTGCGGAAGCTAGGCTAGGCTCGACGAAGCCATTGATCACAACTAATGATTCAGGGTTGATAGTAGAAGCAAAATCTTCCGCTGCGCCTGGGTTTGGCACCGTAAATAAACGATCGTACAGACGAATTTCCGCTGGAAGAGCTTTATCAGCTGACACCCAATGAATAACGCCTTTCACTTTACGACCATCTGCTGGGTTTTTACCTAGCGTATCTGCATCGTAAGAACAGAAGATCGTTGTGATGTTGCCTTCGGCATCTTTTTCAACGCGCTCAGCTTTGATCACGTAAGCACCACGTAAACGAACTTCTTTACCTAGCACTAAACGCTTGTACTTTTTGTTCGCTTCTTCACGGAAGTCTTCACGCTCAATCCACAATTCACGCGTGAATGGCACTTCACGCACGCCCATTTCAGGTTTATTTGGGTGGTTGGCAACTGTCAAGTTTTCTACTGCGCCTGCTTCAAAGTTTTCGATAACAACTTTAACAGGATCCAGTACAGCCATTGCACGCGGAGCGTTCTCGTTTAGGTCATCACGAATACAAGATTCTAATGAACTAAACTCGATCATATTTTCTTGCTTCGTTACACCAATACGCTTACAAAACTCACGAATAGATGCAGGTGTGAAGCCACGACGACGCAGACCTGAGACAGTCGGCATACGTGGATCATCCCAACCATTAACCAGTTTTTCAGTAACTAGCTGGTTAAGCTTACGCTTAGACATCACTGTGTATTCAAGGTTTAAACGACTGAACTCGTATTGATGTGGACGGCTTTCGATCGTGATGTTGTCTAGAACCCAATCGTACAGACGACGGTTATCCATGAATTCAAGCGTACAAATAGAGTGCGTAATGCCTTCTAATGCATCAGAAATACAGTGCGTAAAGTCGTACATTGGGTAAATGCACCACTTATCACCAGTTTGGTGGTGCGTAGCAAAACGCACTCGGTATAAAACTGGATCGCGCATGACCATGAATGAAGAACCCATGTCGATTTTAGCACGAAGACACGCTTTACCTTCTTCAAATTCACCAGCGCGCATTTTTTCAAACAACGCCAAGTTCTCTTCAACAGAACGGTCACGGTATGGACTTGGTTTACCTGGCGCCTTTAGTGTGCCGCGGTATTCACGAATTTGCTCTGGACTTAGCTCATCTACATACGCTAAGCCTTTGTTAATCAATTCAATTGCATATTCGTAAAGCTTATCGAAGTAGTTTGATGAGTAACATACTTCACCATTCCACTCAAAGCCCAACCAGTTTACATCTTTCTTGATAGACTCAACGTATTCGATGTCTTCTTTTTCAGGGTTTGTATCGTCGAAACGCAGATTACATTGACCCTGGTAGTCCTGAGCAATACCGAAGTTCAAACAGATAGACTTAGCATGACCGATATGCAGGTAGCCATTTGGCTCCGGCGGGAATCGAGTATGCACGCTAGTGTGTTTACCATCCGCTAGATCTTTATCAATGATCTGGCGAATAAAGTTTGATGGACGAGCATCAGCTTCACTCATCTATAGCACCTCAAAAATATTAGTATTGTCAGAGAAAACGGAACCCTGTATCCAAGTATGGTTTCACAGAGTACATTGTTCCTAATGATCCACAATTCTAAGCAATTAGACAACAAGAACTCGCTCTAAAACGACAATATTTATCGAGTTGGCGTGAAAGCAAAGCAGATTCAAAGGGCCTAAACGAAAAAAGGCCTCCTGCGGAGGCCTTTTGCGATGTTGTAGTATCAATTGTTTGCAATACCAATAACAAACAATCGCACCACTATTAAACAGTTAAGCTGGTAACTGAACACCACTTAAGTCTTCATCTTTAGATACATTCTTCATCTCACCAGCAACAATCTCTGCTAGTGGACCAAGGATAACTTGTAGGTTGTTTGTACCTAGCTTCACAACTCCCATAGCTCCAAGATCTTTCAGAGTTTTCTCATTGATAACGCTCATATCTTTCACAGAAAGGCGCAAACGAGTAATACAGGCATCGATAGAACTTAGGTTGTCATGACCGCCAAGTGCTTTCAAGTACTGACGAGCAAGCTCTGAAGAATTGCTTGATCCAGCCACGTTAGATGAAGCTTCTTCATCATCTTCACGTCCCGGTGTTTTAAGGCCAAACTTAACAATCACGGTACGGAACACGAAGTAGTAAACCGCAAAGAAACCAAGACCTTGTACAATGAGCATGTACCAGTTTACCGCTAGCGGGTTACGAGTCGACAATACTAAGTCGACTAAACCAGCAGAGAAACCGAAACCTGCAATCCACTGCATTGATGCCGCGATATAAACTGATAGACCAGTCAGCGCTGCGTGAAGAACGTACAGTCCTGGAGCAAGGAACATGAATGCAAATTCAAGTGGTTCTGTTACACCTGTAAAGAATGAAGCAAACGCAGCTGCAATCATGATAGATGCCACTTTCTCTTTATTCTTTGATTTCGCAGTATGGTACATCGCTAGAGCAGCGCCTGGTAAACCAAACATCATGATTGGGAAGAAGCCCGCTTGGTACATCCCCGTAACACCTACCGTTGCCGTGCCTTCAGCTAATGATTTCGCACCGCCAAGGAAGTTTGGAATGTCATTAATACCAGCAACATCAAACCAGAACACTGAGTTTAGTGCATGGTGCAGACCAACAGGAATTAGAAGACGGTTGAAGAATGCGTAAACACCTGCACCTGCTTCACCCATACCTTGAATGCTTTCACCAAAACTGACCAGACCGCCGTAAACTGATGGCCAAACGTACATCAGGATGAACGCAATAACGATACCAGCAAAAGACGTTAGGATCGGTACAAGACGCTTGCCAGAGAAAAACGCCAGTGCTTTGTGCAGCTCTACGTGAGAAAAACGGTTGTACAACTCAGCAGAAACAATACCAACCAAGATACCGACGAACTGGTTATTGATTTTACCAAATGCAGCAGGTACTTCACTTGGGTCAATGCCTTGAATTTGTGATACTGCACCAGGGGCCAAAAGCGTTGTGACAACTAAGAAGCCCACGAAGCCTGAAAGTGCAGCGGCGCCATCTTTGTCTTTAGACATTCCGTAAGCAACACCAACAGCGAACAATACTGACATGTTGTCAATGATCGCTGCACCAGCTTTAATAAGAAATGCAGCAAGTGCACTGTTTGCGCCCCAGCCATTTGGGTCGATCCAGTAGCCAATACCCATGAGTATTGCTGCTGCAGGAAGTGTGGCAACCGGCACCATAAGCGCCTTACCCACCTTCTGGAAGTATCCGAGAATGTTCACCTTAAGTTCCCCCTATAGGATTAGATGTTATGTTGAATGACTTATTTCAGCCGTCCAATTTAGTCATCCTAAGTTTATGATATTAATTTTGCTCCGCAAATTAAAAGCTCACCGTTTGTGATCATAATCACCACAATTTGCCCTTTCGGAAGGTTTTTGCTAGCGAGATCATAAAACTTATTTTATTATACGAAAAAATGGCGTTTTAAAGATAATATTCTCGCACTTTATGCAAGGCAGAATCAGTGTTATTTTGGTATCTAGGCGGGTAAATCACTGTAACTTTGCTCTGAAAAAGAATCATAAAAAACCATACAATTATTACTTTTCAGTGAGTTACTATGACAATAACATCGATAAAACGCGACTTGCTGTATGTGACTCGTTATCTAATTCAGTGATACAAACTAAGTACCCATATGACTGAAGCAGTCTCTACTTAGATAACGATATAGAAATTGAATTCTCATCTATAAGGACTAGCTGACTATGTACGCGCTAAGTAACTGTAAAATTTATACCGGTAGTGATGTTCTTACCGATCATGCGGTCATCATCGAAAACGATCTTATTCAATCTATTGTGCCGGTTTCTGAGCTACCTCAAAGCATCGAAGTAAAAGACCTTGCAGGCGCTAATCTAAGTCCAGGCTTTATCGATCTGCAGTTGAACGGTTGTGGCGGTGTAATGCTAAACGATGCAATTACCCCTAAAACCATGCAAATCATGCACCAGGCAAACCTCAAATCTGGCTGTACTAGCTTCCTGCCAACACTCATTACGTCATCTGATGAAGATATGCGAACTGCAATTGCCGCAGCTCGTGAGTACCACAACAAGTATCAAAATCAATCGCTTGGTTTACACCTCGAAGGTCCTTACCTTAACGTCGCGAAAAAAGGCATCCATAACGTCGATTTTATTCGCCCATCAGACGAAAGCATGATCGACCTTATCTGCGCAAACGCCGATATCGTAGCGAAAGTAACACTAGCACCTGAGCATAACGACCCAGAGCATATTGCGCGATTAAAGGCTGCTGGCATCGTGGTTTCAATTGGCCATACAAATGCAACCTACGCCGAAGCACGTAAAAGCTTTGAAGCAGGCATTACTTTTGCTACACACCTCTTTAATGCAATGACACCAATGGTTGGTCGTGAACCAGGAGTTGTTGGTGCAATTTACGATACTCCTGACGTATACGCTGGCATTATTGCTGATGGTTTTCACGTCGACTACGCAAACATCCGAATTGCTCATAAAATCAAAGGTGACAAGCTTGTTTTGGTGACGGATGCCACAGCTCCAGCAGGTGCTAACATTGATCACTTTATTTTTGTCGGTAAGAAAGTATATTACCGAGATGGTAAGTGTGTTGATGAAAATGGCACGCTAGGCGGCTCAGCTTTGACAATGATTGAAGCAGTTCAGAATTCAGTTGAGCACGCGGGGATCGCTTTAGACGAAGCTCTACGAATGGCCACGTTATACCCAGCAACAGCAATTGGTGTTGAGGATCGCCTTGGCCGAGTTCGAAAAGGGATGGTTGCAAACCTGACTATTTTCGATCGTGACTTTAAAGTAAAAGCGACGGTTGTTAACGGACAATACGAGCAAAATTAAGCATGAATGGCGGACAGATTGGTAATGTAGATTTAGTAAAACAGCTTAACAGCGCTGCGGTATATAGGCTGATTGATCAGCAAGGTCCTATCTCCCGTATTCAAGTCGCGGACGTGAGTCAGCTCGCGCCTGCTAGTGTTACCAAAATAACCCGCCAACTTTTAGAGCGCGGCCTTATTAAGGAGGTCGCCCAACAAGCTTCAACTGGTGGTCGTCGTGCGATCTCTTTGACTACTGAAGTCAAACCTTTTCATTCGATTGCCGTTCGCTTAGGTCGAGATTACGTACAGTTCAGTTTATACGATTTAGGTGGCACCGCGCTGGCAGAAGATCAGCATGAATTGCACTACACTAACCAAGCAGACTTAATCGCAGGGCTTATCGATTTATTAAAAGATTTCGTAAGCCGTTGCGAAGACAAAATTGATCAACTCATCGCTATCGGCATCACTTTACCGGGCCTTGTTAACCCAACAACTGGCGTGGTCGAATACATGCCTAATACCGATATCGATAATCTTGCTCTCGGTGAAATTGTTGGAGAGAAGTTTAATACAGCATGCTTTGTTGGCAACGACGTACGTGGCATGGCGTTGGCTGAGCACTACTTTGGAGCAAGCCAAGACTGCCAGGATTCTATTTTGGTTAGCGTCCACCGCGGTACTGGCGCAGGTATTATCGTTAACGGCCAGGTTTTTCTTGGTTTTAACCGCAACGTCGGTGAAATTGGTCATATCCAAATTGACCCGCTTGGTGAGCAATGCCAATGTGGAAACTTTGGCTGTTTAGAAACCGTAGCTGCAAACCCAGCGATTATTCAACGAGTGAAGCAACTGATTACTCAAGGATACGAATCAAGCTTAACCGACCTTGAAAACATCACAATTGAAGCGGTATGTCAGCACGCAATGAATGGTGATGAACTTGCGAAACAGAGTTTAGTGCGAGTGGGCAACCAGCTAGGTAAAGCGATTGCGATTACGGTTAACTTATTTAATCCACAGAAAATTGTAATTGCTGGCGATATTACTGCAGCACAAGATATTGTTTTCCCTGCAATTCAACGCAATGTAGAGAACCAATCTCTTAAAACTTTCCATAACGACCTCCCTATCGTGGCTTCTCACATTGATAAGCAGCCAACGATGGGCGCATTTGCGATGATTAAACGCGCTATGCTGAACGGAGTTTTGTTACAAAAGTTACTGGAAGACTAAGTTTATACAACCAATTGAGTTACAATCTCGGGCTGTGTTTTCACAGCCCGTTTTTGTATATCAGGAATACAGCTTAACAGTATGGAAATTATTCTAATTACAGCCGCTTTTTTAGCTGGTTTTATTGCGCTTAAATGCAGCCTCCCTCCCCTCGTTGGTTTTCTACTAGCTGGATTTGGCTTGCATGCATTTGGTTACCAAAGCAATGACGTTATCGTCACTCTCGCAGATCTTGGTGTTACTCTTCTTCTGTTTACTATTGGACTCAAACTCGATGTAAAAACCCTGCTGTCCAAAGAAATATGGGGAGGGGCAACCGCCCACAACATACTCTCTACCGCTTTTTTTGCCCTAGCGTTATCCGGCTTAAAACTACTGGGCTTGACTTCGCTAGCCAGTATGGACGGCAGCCAAATCCTGCTTTTAGCTTTTGCACTATCGTTCTCTAGTACCGTTTTTGCCGTAAAAGCATTGCAAGAAAAAGGCGAAATGAACGCGACCTACGGCACACTCGCGATCGGTATCTTGGTTATGCAAGATATTTTTGCCGTAGTATTCCTGACTGCTTCAACCGGAAAAGTCCCAGAATGGTATGCCATCGGTTTGTTCGCACTGCCTTTCCTTCGTCCTCTATTCTATAAGCTGCTCGATAAAGTTGGCCACGGCGAAATGCTAGTGCTATTCGGTATTTTCTTCGCGCTTGTTATCGGTGCTGGGCTATTCGAGTTGGTCGGGATGAAACCAGACTTGGGCGCGCTAATTTTAGGCATGCTACTCGCAGGTCACCCAAAAGCCTCAGAACTATCCAAGTCATTATTCAATATGAAGGAGCTCTTTTTAGTCTGCTTCTTTTTAAACATTGGTTTATCCGCCTCATTGAGCGTGAATGGCGTCGTTCTCGCCCTGCTATTTATCTTACTGCTACCAATCAAAGGACTCTTGTACTTCGTTACTATTAATCATTTTAAGTTTCGAGTACGTACCTCTTTGCTCGCCTCTTTATCACTATTTAACTACAGTGAGTTTGGTCTTATTGTTGCAGGGTTGGCCTATAAAATGGGCTGGATGCCAAGTGATATGCTTGCTGCGATTGCGGTTGCGGTGTCGGTATCCTTTGTAATTTCCGCGCCACTTAACCGCCTTAGCCATAAAATTTATCAACATTCAGGTAAGTGGCTGCAAGAGACAGCGGTAGAAAAGCTCAATCAACGCGACCAACTCATCAACCCAGGTCATGCCCAAGTATTGATCTTAGGTATGGGGCGTATTGGGACGGGCGCTTATGATGAGCTACGCTCACGCTATGGCAAAATTTCATTGGGTATAGAAATTCGTGAAGACGCTGCACATCATCATCGTTCAGAAGGAAGAAATGTTATTTCTGGTGATGCCACCGACCCGGATTTCTGGGAGCGAATTTTAGATACAGGTCATGTAAAACTGGTTCTGCTTGCAATGCCACATCATCAAGGTAACCAAACAGCACTTGAGCAGCTTAAACGCAGAAAATATAAGGGGCAAATTGCCGCTATCGCCGAATACCCAGATCAATTGGAAGGCTTACTTGAAAATGGCGTTGACGCAGCATTCAATATTTATAGTGAAGCTGGTAGCGGTTTTGCTCGACACGTCTGTAAACAACTTCAACCTAAATTCACACCAATTAAATAAGCAACAGCACTGATATTTTTCGGAAGGCTTTCTATTGATAGAAAGCCTTTTTTGTATAGTTTTTATACCAAACCTTGACCTCATTCACCAAAACAACGGTTGAGTTAAATATTTTCCATACAACAAGGCCTTTTATCATTTTTTTAATCACAAAACGTTGCTTTTTTTATTAGTAATGGCAAATTTAAACCATACCGATTAGAAATTGTTTAGTTTAGTAAGGATGTAGTATGTGTTCAGTATTTGGCATTTTAGACATTAAAAGCGATGCAGCCGCATTGCGCCCTATCGCATTAGAGATGTCGAAAAAACTTCGTCACCGTGGCCCAGACTGGTCTGGGATTTACTCTTCAGAGCGTGCTATTTTAGCGCACGAGCGCTTGGCGATTGTTGGTCTAAATAGTGGTGCACAGCCGCTATACAGCCCTGATAAGAAGCTCATCCTTGCCGTCAATGGTGAAATCTACAACCATAAAGAAATTCGTGCTCGTTACGAAGGAAAGTACGAATTTCAAACCGATTCAGACTGTGAAGTCATTCTTGCACTTTACCAAGATATGGGTGCAGATCTCCTTGAAGAACTAAACGGTATTTTCGCTTTTGTGCTCTACGACGAAGAAAAAGATGAGTATTTAGTCGGACGTGACCATATTGGTATTATCCCTCTTTATCAAGGTCACGATGAGCATGGTAACTACTATGTGGCATCAGAGATGAAGGCTCTTGTTCCAGTATGTAAAACAGTAAGTGAATTCCCTCCTGGTAGCTATTACAGCTCTAAAGATACTGAGCCAACACGTTACTATGTTCGTGACTGGAACGAGTACGCAGCAGTACAAGGTAACAGCACTAGCAAAGAAGAATTGACTGAAGCGCTAGAAGCGGCTGTTAAACGCCAACTAATGACTGACGTGCCTTACGGTGTACTTCTTTCGGGCGGTCTAGATTCTTCTATTACATCTGCGGTAGCAAAACGCTTTGCAGCGATGCGTATTGAAGATGATGAAAAGTCTGAAGCTTGGTGGCCTCAACTGCACTCTTTTGCTGTTGGCCTAGAAGGCGCGCCTGACCTGAAAGCCGCTCGCGAAGTTGCCGACCAAATTGGTACCGTTCACCACGAAATGACGTACACGATTCAAGAAGGTTTGGACGCGATTCGTGACGTGATTTACCACATTGAAACGTATGACGTGACGACTATCCGCGCATCAACACCTATGTTCTTAATGGGTCGTAAGATCAAAGCGATGGGTATCAAGATGGTATTGTCTGGTGAGGGCGCTGACGAAATCTTTGGTGGCTACCTTTACTTCCACAAAGCGCCAAACGCGAAAGAGTTCCACGAGGAGACTGTGCGTAAACTGCTTGCTCTGAACATGTTCGACTGTGCTCGTGCTAACAAGTCGCTGGCAGCATGGGGAGTTGAAGGACGCGTACCTTTCCTAGATAAAGAGTTCATTGATGTAGCAATGCGCTTGAACCCAGCAGACAAGATGTGTGGCAACGGTAAAATGGAGAAACACATCCTTCGTGAGTGCTTCGAGCACTACCTGCCAGAATCGATCGCATGGCGTCAAAAAGAGCAGTTCTCTGATGGCGTTGGCTACAGCTGGATCGATACGCTGAAAGAAGTAGCAGAACAGAAAGTGACAGACCAGCAGATGGAAACAGCTCAATATCGATTCCCATACAACACGCCAACGACAAAAGAAGGCTACGTGTACCGTGAAATCTTTGAAGAGTTATTCCCACTTCCATCAGCAGCAGAGTGTGTACCAGGAGGCCCTTCAGTAGCGTGTTCTTCAGCGAAGGCGATTGAATGGGATGAATCGTTCCAAAACTGTGTTGACCCATCAGGTCGTGCAGTACAGACCGTTCACAACGACTCATACTAATTCTCTACGATAAAGATAAGGGTTGGTTCGTCCAACCCTTTTAAAACAGACAAAAAATTAGATACGATCAAAAAGAGGTGCTTTTGCACCTCTTTTTATGTTTGATGGAATTAGGCTATTTTAAATCTAAATCACTATTGTCTATGCTGACAGGCACACGCTTGGTGATCATCTGAACTAGCATAATTGAGCGTTTCTCACCATCTTGTTCTTGGAAGATGGCATCTATGCCCGCAAATTGACCGCTTTTAACTCTAATTTGATCGCCTGGTTTTGGCATGCATTCAGAAACGGTATTGTCATTACAACACTTTTCTAGCTGCATCAATTCGAAGACCAAGTCACCTTGAACTTCTTTCGGTTGAGCACCAAAACGCACAAAGTCAACAACACCTCGAGTAGAGCGGACTGAGGTGAAGTTTGGCCCTTGCTCATAATCAAAGTAAGCGAATACGTAACAAGGAAACAGCGGTTCCTCGACTTTTTGTCTTTTACCGCGCAAAATCTTCTCAACTTCTACAGTTGGATAAAAGCACTCTACACCTTGGTTTTCAAGGTGTTGTTTCGCCCTAACCTGCTCCCCACGTTTACAATAAAGTAGATACCAACGTTTCATCTTTTTACTAGCCAATTCTATTTTGTTTTTATCCTAGCATTAAGCCAAAGTTGAGTCATTGATATTCAGTTTATCTATAAAAGTATGATTATACATCGCTCGCATTAACGAAATTTTTCAGCAACTTACGACAAAGAAGTCCATAGGCAAAAATGGAAATTAAGTTTGTAACACAACCAATACACCATCATATAATCTGCAAATCTAATCAAAAACAGCCACTTAACAAACAAAAATAGTTGAATGGCAAAATTTTATTATTTGTCACTCGTTGAATTGCATTGTATACGTAGAAGTCGTTAAAAAATGTAATAACTATTATTAGAAGAGCTTATGTCAAACCAACATCAATATTTTGGTCATCCACGTGGCCTGTTCTTATTGTTCGGTACTGAACTGTGGGAACGCTTTTCTTACTACGCAATGCGTGCCATTCTCGTGCTTTACCTCACCGATACAACAATGAACGGCGGCCTTGGCTGGTCAACCAAAGACGCATTAGACCTATACGGCATATACACAGGGCTTGTGTATATCACGCCTCTTATTGGTGGATACCTAGCAGATAACTATTTAGGTCAACGTCGCTCAATTTTGCTTGGTGGCGCGTTAATGGCCATCGGCCAGTTTACTCTTGCACTTCCTGCTGATGCTTTAGGTATTGGTTCGCTACACAGTTTCTATTTAGGCCTTGGTTTACTTATCACTGGTAACGGTCTCTTTAAGCCAAATATCTCAACCATGGTTGGCGACCTTTATCAAGAAGGTGACAACCGTCGTGACGGCGCATTCACTATCTTTTATATGGGTATCAACTTAGGTGCATTACTTGCCGGCGTCGTTTCTGGCTCTGTGACAACCTCTTACGGTTGGAAAGCAGGCTTTGTTGCCGCTGGTGTGGGTATGCTGGTTAGCCTAGTGATGCAAATGGTACTGGCTCAATCATGGCTTGGTGATATTGGTCGCGAACCAGCGGCGAAACGAGATCTAAACAACAAAAACGCCACCACGAAGCAGCCACTCACCAAAGAAGAAGTGAATCGACTAAAAGTAATTCTGGTCATGAGCTTATTCACTATTGTCTTCTGGGCAGGCTTTGAACAAGCTGGTGGTCTGATGAACATCTACACTCAACAATATACTGATCGCATGATTGGTGGTTTCGAAGTTCCTGCTGCGTGGTTCCAATCACTAAACCCATTTTTCATTATTACTCTAGCGCCAGTTCTGGCTGTCCTTTGGGTAAAATTGGGTAAACGTGAACCTACTTCGCCAGTGAAATTTGCGATGGCACTATTTTTCTTGGCGATTGGTTTCCTTTGTATGGTTGGCGCAGTGCTAGAACAAGGTGGAGATACAACAGTAAAAACATCGATGTTATGGTTGGTCGGCGCTTTCTTCTTCCACACATTAGGCGAGCTGTGTTTATCACCAATTGGTCTTTCATTGGTGACTAAATTAGCACCGCTTCGCTTAGCTTCACTTATGATGGGGGCATGGTTTGGCTGTAATGCGATTGCTAACTATGTTGCGGGCTATGTGGGCTCTCACGTAGGCGAGTTAGGCGCTATGGCTATCTTTAGTGGTATTGCGGTCAGCGCAACCGTAAGTGGCGTAATTTTGCTCCTATTCTCTAATACACTCGTTCGCTGGATGCATGGCGCTGAAAATACGCACAGCACGGCAGAGCAAGTAGAAGAGCAGCAAGTACAAGTTGCTTGATCGCTCAACTAAACGTAGAAAGGGTCGCTATTGCGACCCTTTTTTGTATCTAAAGTTTAGATTGAACTAACTCAACCATCATCTCGATATGAAGTTCACTATCGTTCAAACAAGGGATGTAGGTAAAGTTTTCGCCACCAGCTTCAAGGAAAATCTCTTTACACTCTTCAGAGATCTCTTCCAACGTCTCTAAACAATCTGACGAAAATGCAGGGGTCACAACATTAATATTTTTCACACCCTTTGCAGGAAGTGCTTCTAGGGTCTTATCGGTATAAGGTTGAAGCCACTCTTCTCTCCCAAATCGGGACTGATACGTCATGCCAATTTGTTGTTCGCTTAAACCTAACGCTTCCCCAAGCAAGCGAGTCGTCTCTTCACAATGCTGTGGGTAAACATCACCATTGTCAGCATAGCGTTTTGGAATACCATGATAAGAACACAGCAGGTAATCTCCCTGACCATTCTTTTGCCAATGTTCACGAACTGAATGCGCTAACGCTTCAATATATTTCGGGTGATTGTAATAATCACGAATAAAGCTAAAGCCTGGCATCACAGGCAGGTTCTTAAATGCTTTAGTGATTCCGTCAGAAACCGCTGCCGTTGTTGTGCCCGAGTATTGCGGATACAACGGTAAAACAATGACTTCATCAACGCCTTGCGCCAATAGGGCTTCAAAGCCTGATTGCAAACTTGGGTTACCATACGTCATACCAAGTTCTACAGGTATATCAAGCTTTTGTGCTAACTTTTCCGTTTGGCGTTTAGAGTACACCATCAACGGCGAGCCCTCTTCCATCCATACTGATTGATAGAGTTTGGCAACTTTAGGAGCTCGGATAGGAAGGATAACGCCGTGCAATAGTGGACACCAAAGCCATCGAGTCATGTCTACCACTCGGTGATCATGAAGAAACTGACTTAAAAAGCGCTTTACGGCAGGAGCGGTTGGTGCGTCAGGAGTTCCCAGGTTAACTAGGAGTACACCCTGTTTATTATTCTCTTTCATAACATCCTATTCATGGTAAACGGCTTGGTTCATATATTTAAGTAACCTCGAAGTAACGAATAGCCGAGCTGAAGTTAATTAGATATATGTTTACGAGTAAACTAAAAAAAGCGACCACTTGGGCCGCTTTCAATATATCAAAATATTAAATTTTTGACTTCAGCAAATTAAGATAGTGCTTTCTCGATATCCGCACTAACTTCAGCTACTTGCTTAGTACCATCAAACTTAAGGTACTTAGTCTTGCCTGCTTCAGCTTCTTTGCCGTAGTAGTTGATTAGCGGTGCAGTTTGCTCGTGGTAAACACCTAGACGAGCACGTACTGTTTCTTCTTTGTCGTCATCACGAACAACAAGATCTTCACCAGTTACATCATCTTTACCTTCCACTTTAGGCGGGTTGTAAACCACGTGGTAAGTACGACCAGAAGGAAGGTGAGCACGACGACCAGCCATACGCTCAACAATTACATCGTCTGCAACGTCAAATTCGATAACGTAGTCTACGTCTACGCCCATTTCTTTTAGGCCGTCAGCTTGAGGGATAGTACGTGGGAAACCATCTAGTAGGAAACCGTTTGCACAGTCTTCTTGAGCGATGCGCTCTTTGATAAGACCAAGGATGATTTCATCAGAAACTAGCTGACCAGCGTCAATAACAGCTTTGGCTTGTTTACCAAGCTCTGTACCTGCTTTGATAGCAGCACGAAGCATATCACCAGTAGAGATTTGTGGAATACCGTATTTTTCCATGATGAAGTTTGCTTGTGTGCCTTTACCTGCACCTGGAGCACCTAGAAGAATGATGCGCATGATTTATCCTCTTTAATATTTAAGATTTATACCGAAGCTCACAATAGCTGACCTCTTAGACATCAAACCTGAGAAGCACCTGCAACGATAAGTTTCGGTATAACGTATATAGGCGAGCAAAAATACACGCCTTATTACTCACATTCAAGTCGCAGATTCTATCACAGGTTCTCTGAGCAAAGAGTGTATTAAGACTAAAGAATGTTAACAGTACCCTCTTTCACGCCCTATTGATTATTAACTCAGCACTTGAGATGCAAAATTTTGCGACAACAAACAAAAAGCTCGCGAAATGCGAGCTTTTTGATTTGCAGAGGTTATTACACCTTAGTCAAAAGTTGATTAACGGCTCCTAAGAACTCTGTTGGATCCTCAATAGAGCCTCGCTCCGCTAGCATTGCCTGACCAAGCAGAACTTCAACCCAGCGACCAAACGCTTCTTCATCGGCTTCGTCAGCCATACGCTTAACCAATTCGTGCTCAGGGTTTAGCTCAAAGATGTATTTCACTTCCGGCACAGCTTGACCAGCTGCCGCAAGAAGCTTCGCCATTTGAGTGCCCATTTCGTAATCGTCCGTTACCACAACAGCAGGCGTGGATGCGAGTTTGAAGGTCGTACGAACTTCTTTCACACGATCGCCTAGGTAAGACTTCGTGCGCTCTACAACCGACTTAAACTCTTCTTCGGTTTCTTTTTGCTTCTCTTTTTCTGCTTCATCTTCAAACTGACTTAGATCAAGCCCAGCCTTAGTGATTGACTGGAACTGTTTACCATCAAACTCAGTTAAGTAGTTCATCAGCCACTCATCAATGCGGTCGTACATCAAGATAACTTCAATGCCTTTCGCTTTGAACTGTTCTAAGTGAGGGCTGTTTTTCGCAGCTGCATAGCTGTCTGCCGTCAAGTAGTAGATCTTATCTTGACCTTCTTTCATGCGCTCAACGTAAGACGCCAAGCCCACAGTTTGCTCAGAAGAATCCACTTCAGTTGAAGCAAAGCGCAATAAACCTGCAACTTTCTCTTTGTTTGCAAAGTCCTCCGCAGGGCCCTCTTTCATCACAAGACCAAACTCTTTCCAGAATGATTGGTATTTCTCTTCGTCATTCTTGGCCATACGCTCGAGCATCGTTAGCACGCGCTTAGTACAAGCATTACGTAGAGACTGAGTCACTTTATTGTCTTGTAAAATCTCACGCGATACGTTTAGCGGTAAATCGTTTGAGTCTATTAAACCACGTACGAAGCGTAAGTATGACGGCATAAATTGCTCTGCATCGTCCATAATGAATACGCGCTGTACGTACAGTTTCAAGCCTGATTTGTGGTCGCGGTTCATCATATCCCAAGGTGCTTTCGATGGGATGTATAGTAAGCTCGTGTAGTCGTTTTTACCTTCTACACGGTTATGACTCCAGACCAAGGGATCGGCAAAGTCATGTGATACGTGCTTGTAGAACTCTTGATACTCTTCTTCTGAAATATCAGATTTGTTACGCGTCCACAGTGCTTGGGCTTTGTTGATTTGCTCCCACTTTTTCTCATCTGTTTCCTTGCCTTCGTCATCACGAACGACAGTTTGGATTGAAACAGGAATGCCGATGTGATCAGAGTACTTACTGATAACGTCACGTAGACGCCACTCATTCAAAAACTCTTTACCCTCTTCACGCATATGAAGAATGATGTCGGTACCACGTGACTCTTTGGTAATGTTTTCGATGGTGTACTCACCTTCACCCGCTGAGTGCCATTGTACCGCTTCATCAGCGGCTAGACCCGCAGCGCGAGTGCGCACGGTAACGGCGTCAGCAACGATAAATGCCGAGTAGAAACCAACACCAAACTGACCAATAAGCTGAGAGTCTTTGCTCTGCTCTTCAGATAGCTTTGAGAAAAACTCGGCTGTTCCAGATTTTGCGATTGTACCTAAGTGCTCAATCACATCATCACGGCTCATACCGATACCGTTATCAGAAATGGTTAAGGTATTTGCGCTTTCATCAAACGACAGTTTCACGCAAAGGTCTGCATTACCTTCGTATAGATCTGGGTTAGATAACGCCTGAAAGCGCAGTTTGTCTGATGCATCTGATGCGTTAGAGATCAGCTCGCGCAAAAAGATCTCTTTATTTGAATAAAGAGAATGGATCATTAAATGCAGTAGTTGTTTTACTTCTGATTGAAAACCACGAGTTTCTTTATTTTGAGATACGGTTTCGCTCATGTGTGCTCCATAACATCTAAACTAATTGGCTTTTTCATAGGGACAAGTTTGTGACTTTCCCCTTGAAATCACCTTACCGAGATGTCATTTAACATGTGGCTGACAAATGTAAATTCAAGGTCAATATTGCTAAAAACGGTGTTTTTTTAGAAAATTTTAATTATCCTACCCGTCTAAAAGCATCTAAAATGTCGTGCGCACTCCAAGCGCCCCGGTAATTTTGTGACATAAATCACCATAATTACAACATCATCCATCTAAGAAGAACTAAATGACTAACATTGGCACCAAATTTCTACTTGCTCAAAGGTTCACCTTTGATCCAAATAGTAATTCGCTCGCTGACCAACAAAACGGCAACGACGTTGTACGATTAGGAAGCAACGAAAGCCGTATACTTCTGATGTTGGCAGAGAGACCAAACGAAGTTTTAACCCGTAACGAGCTTCACGAGTTTGTTTGGCGTGAGCAAGGTTTTGAGGTGGATGACTCAAGCCTGACTCAAGCGATTTCTACTCTGCGTAAGATGTTGAAGGATTCAACAAAATCTCCAGAGTTTGTTAAAACGGTACCTAAACGTGGCTACCAACTCATTTGTTCAGTGGAACGCTTGAGCCCATTTTCTACTGACTCTAACACTGACGCTGAAGAAACCGCTTCTGAACAAGAAGCGCCAGCAGTGGAGTTAGAAGCGAGCGATATGCTACCGACAGAGGTAGTGACCGATACTACTGCTGATATTGAGCCTCAAGTAGAGCCGACTAAAACTCAGCCGAAGCCAGCATCTAACACGATTAACTGGCTACCGCGTGTCATTATCTTTTTGTCTCTGCTGCTTCCTGTTTGCGTATTGTTATTCACGAACCCTGCGGAATCCCAATTCCGTCAGATTGGTGAGTATCAAAATGTACCAGTGATGACACCTGTAAATCACCCTCAAATCAACAACTGGTTGCCCTCAATAGAGCAATGCATTGAGCGCTACGTGAAGCACCATGCAGAAGACTCGTTGCCAGTGGAAGTGATTGCCACTGGCGGACAAAATAACCAGCTGATTCTGAACTACATTCATGACAGTAACCACTCTTACGAGAACGTAACACTGCGTATTTTCGCAGGTCAAAACGATCCAACAGACATCTGTAAATAAAGGAGGCCAATATGAAGATTAAATTAGCATCTGCGGTTTTGGCCGTATCCGTTCTTTTCAGTAGTTGGTTGTATTGGGGAAGTGACCTAAAAGTGGAGCAGCTCCTCACAGCAAACGAATGGCAGTCGACCATGGTGACAGTCATTACAGACAGCTTGCCTGACGATACTGTCGGCCCACTACGCCGAGTTAATGTTGAATCAAACGTGAAATATCTCCCTAATGGTGACTATATTCGCGTAGCAAATATAAAACTATTCGCTCAAGGTTCAACCGCAGAATCAACGATAAATATCTCGGAAAAAGGCCGCTGGGAAGTAAGTGACAACTATTTGTTGGTCTCGCCTTCGGAGTTTAAAGATATTTCATCTTCTCAATCAAAAGACTTTTCCGAAGCACAGCTACGTTTGATTACTCAAATTTTTAAGCTAGATGCGGAGCAAAGTCGTCGTATTGACGTCGTGAACGAAAAAACACTCTTGCTCACTAGCTTGAACCACGGTTCTTCGGTACTGTTTAAAAACTAATTTTGATTGGATGATAAGGGGGCAAGACGCCCCCTTTGTTTTGCTTATGGATTGGCTAGATACCACTACTCTCTTTTTCGGTTCACTAATCGCCAACACGCTGGCTTCACTTTCTGGTGGCGGAGCAGGCTTGCTTCAATTCCCTTTACTCATCTTTCTCGGCTTACCGTTCTCCGTTGCGCTAGGCACACATAAGGTGGCTTCGGTCGCTTTAGGCTTAGGCGCAGCAAGCACGCATTTGAGATCAGGCACTATTAAATGGAAAATCGCGCTCTACCTTATCTTGTCCGGTAGTATTGGCGTGATTTTAGGGGCTAACTTAATTGTACAGATCCCTGATGGTATCGCGGAAAAGATGCTCGGCACGATGATCCTAGCGCTAGGTATCTACTCGCGATTTAAGACATCGCTAGGCCAAGCTGAAGTAATACGTAACCGTCATCCTATCGGTTGGGTTATTGGTGGAATTGGCTTACTGTTTATCGGCATCATCAACGGATCTCTTACCGCAGGTTCTGGTTTGCTCGTGACACTATTTTTGGTGCGCTGGTTTGGTTACGACTACAAACAAGCCGTTGCTTACACCATGATTTGTGTCGGCCTGTTTTGGAATGGCATTGGAGGCATTGCCGTCGTACAGGCAGGGGCCCCTATTCACTGGGCTTGGATGCCTGTTTTATTGTTAAGCTCATTTCTAGGCGGCAGTTTAGGCGCATGGGCCGCGACTCGATACAGTAACAGAGTGATTAAAGTTGCATTCGAAATTCTCACGTTTGCCGTGGGCATCAAGTTGCTGGTTTAAAAAGATTAAAAGGAAAGTTTCATGGATAAAGCAATCATTGATATTTATTACTGCCGCCAGTGCAACTGGATGTTGCGTTCAACTTGGCTATCGCAAGAATTACTGCATACTTTTAGTGAAGAAATAGAAACAATCAGCTTACACCCAGACACAGGTGGTCGCTTCGAAATTTTCTGTAATGGCCAGCAAATTTGGGAACGGAAAAAAGACAGCGGCTTTCCTGAAGCCAAGGTGCTAAAACAGCGCGTTAGAGACATTATCGACCCAGAACGCGATTTAGGACATTCAGACACAAAATAGGGAGCAATTCGCTCCCTATTTTTTTACTTAGTAAAACCGTTAAATCATGGTTTGTGCTAATACTTCGCCTTCTGGCGTTTTTACCGTTAGCTTATTGTCTTCTAGAGTACCAAAGCTTCTCGGTAAGCCATTACGTGGGAATGTCATCGAGCCTGGGTTGAATATAATGGCTCCATCTTGCATCTCTGCGACGGGAACATGTGTATGACCGTGGGCGATGATATCACCTTCACGTAGTGGCGGCCGTTTTTCAGAGTTGTACAAGTGACCATGAGTCAAAAAGATTCTCTTGCCAGATTCAAGTAGCACCCATGAGTAATCCATCATCATTGGAAACTTCAATAGCATTTGGTCCACTTCACTATCACAGTTGCCACGTACAGAAATAATTTGATCACTGTATTGGTTCAATAAGTCTGCTACCTGTGGAGGGTTGTAGCCTTCCGGAATAGGGTTTCGCGGCCCATGGTTTAGCGTATCTCCTAGCAAAATCAGGTGGTGCGCACCAGAGGCCAGAAATAGCTCAATGGTTTCTTTAGTTGCTGGCAAAGAGCCATGCAGGTCTGAGGCAAAAAATAGTTTCACGACATTGTCTCCTCAAAAAGTATGAGGTCATTCTACGGCATTTTTTTAGCAGCTCAACCTACGACGGTTTGAATACTACTGATAGCGCAATGATTCAATGACCATAGGCAAAACATAGAACCATGCTGCATACGCTGTTCCAACCAACACCAGTATCCAAAACACCATCGACATAAACTTTGATTTGGCTAGATGGTGCAGCGGATCGGGCTCTCCGCATCCTGGACATGCATGAGCGCGTTTTGAGATTTGTTTCTCACACACGGGGCAAGAGACTAAAGGCATGATACAGATTCCTCGACATTAGGCTTAGGGCGCAAAGAATAATGGTGAATTAACACATATGCAACCTAACATATATTAAATATTTTAGTTCTTTGTAACAGTCGCTGACTTGAGAAAAAATTCGTTGATTTTTCATTTATATCAACCTATTACACTTCTTCTCGCACCATACCGTTGATGACAATATTGTTATAACTCACCATCCCAATGACCTCGCCACTTTCAATGACCGGCGCTCTGCTTATGCCAAATCGCTCAAACAAACGTGCACAATATTTTACGTTCATATCTGGTTCGACACACAAAGCGGGCTTGGTCATGATTTCATAAATATTTGTGCGCTGAGGAGAACGATTATTCGCCAGCACCTTTTTGGCGATATCATTCATCAACACGATGCCATATTCATCATTATCATCTCGCTTTTTCACCACCAGCGCTTTGACTTGGTATTTTTTCGCTAGCGTTATGCCTTCGTATACGGTCATCAGTCCATCAACCATTACATACGTTGCCGCCATAACATCTCGAACTCTAATTATCGTTTGATCACTCATAATTCATCCTCGACTACTTTGGTCAATGTCTCGACTTGATGCGCGACACCGACTGCATCTTCAATATCGATCTGAATAGCAATCCCCTGTCCCGACTCTCTGTCAAATTCACCAACCTCATTAATGGTCTCTAATATGTGTCGAGATAGATGTTCCTCGACCACAAACAGCAGCACATCTTTTTGCACTTCTAGCGTTAAACCAAAAAACGTTCGCTTTTGATTTAAACCTTGCCCGCGAGCATTGTTAATCACTGTTGCACCGGTCGCACCAGCATCGCGTGCAGCGTCCAACACCTTGTCTGTTTTGCTGTCTTCAACAAACGCAAGTATCAATTTAAAGCGCATTTTCTTCTTCCTCCGAGACGTTTTTATTCAGCCACTGGGTTATTTGCGCATAGCCCATCACAGAGATCATAGGAAATAGACTGGCAAACGCGATCAAGCCAAAGCCATCAATCATTGGGTTTCTTCCAGGGACGGTCGAAGCGAGCCCTAACCCTAATGCAGTTACAAGTGGGACAGTGACGGTAGAAGTTGTTACGCCTCCAGAATCGTAGGCGAGTGGAACAATAAGCTTAGGAGCGTAAAACGTTTGAATCACAACGACGATGTAACCCGCGATGATGTAATAATGAATGGGATCGCCCACGACAATCCGGTAACTACCTAATGCAATACCAATTGCCACCCCAAACGCAACGGCTACGCGCAAGCCGTTAATACTGATACTGCCTCCAGAGACTTGGTTTGCTTTTATCGCTACAGCGATTAAAGAAGGCTCTGCAATCGTGGTACTAAAGCCTATAAAAAAGGCGAAGGTGTAAACCCAATAATAGTCGACCCACATTAAGGCTTTCCCTACCGATACTTTAAACTCTTGTAAAAACTCCGGCGCCGTTAATTGCACAGCCATCGTCTCCCCAAGTGGAAACAATGCCATTTCTAATCCAAGTAAAAAAAGAGCTAGCCCGAGAATCACATAAACGAACCCAAGCAAAACTTTCTTAAGGTTGCTAACAGGACGCCTTAAAACCGCTAACTGAAAACCAAAAATAATGCTGGCGATGGGAACGACGTCTCGAACGGTCGATAATAAAGTGTCTAGGAAATGATCAATTGAAATCATGTTACGACCATTCCGTAAACCATCACAAACATCATCGGTAACAGCGAGGCAAAAGCGATTAAACCAAAGCCATCCACCATAGGGTTGCGCCCTTTAATAGAAGACGCTAGACCGACGCCCAGTGCAGTGACCAAAGGTACTGTTATGGTGGACGTGGTTACACCTCCGGAATCGTAAGCAACGCCAATAATGGCTTCAGGTGCAAACCACGTCAGTATTACAACGCCGACGTAGCCGCCGATGATCATGTAATGAATTGGCCACCCTTTTAAGATACGCAAAACGCCAATAACGATAGCGATCCCCACAGAAAGTGCCACCGTTACTCGTAGCCCTTGTCCATAATCCTGCATGGACTGCTCTGAGTTAGCGATCATTCCGCCCTCTGCCGCAACTTCTGAGGCTTCTTCCGCTACCGCGGTCAATGCAGGTTCAGCTATCGTGGTGCCAAACCCCAAACAAAACGCAAAGACTAATAACCAAAACACGCTGCCTTTTTTTGCAAAGGCTTGAGCCATACTCTCTCCGATAGGAAAAAGACCAAGTTCTAGGCCAAAGATAAAAAAGGTTAATCCTAAAACGACAAGCAACAAGCCAAAAAGAATGGAGACCAGGTTGGGCAGCGGCTCTTGCAAAACGACTAATTGAAAAAAAGTGATAACAATGATGATGGGTAATAAGTCACGAGCACTATTGAGGAGCGCTCGAAAAAGCGCAACAAATGCTTCCATGCCTATCCTCCTTGATTATGCAAACTGATTACGCTCGTTCCAATGAGCGATAACTTTTAGTCTGGCATAGATTTCACTCTTCTACCGTGAATGCACTAGCGCCATCTATAACATTTAGTTACATATTTTCTAATATGTGAAGTTAATAGCCTCTCTGTCAGCTTGTCACTATCCCAGAAATAATGGTGTTGAGATGATCAAGCTAAGCACAAAACGACTATAATGTTCTAATACGTGTACATTCAAAGAGATAACATGAAGATATTACTCACAGGTGGCACTGGGTTTATTGGCTCGGAGTTGCTCAAGCTGCTATCAACTCACCAGGTTATGCTACTTACACGCTCTCCAGAGCGAGCAAAACAACGCCTACAGCATGCTGATCTGGGTAATATCGAATACCTTGACTCGCTCGAGTCGTTCGCCGATCTCAATCACGTTGATGCCGTCATTAATCTTGCAGGTGAGCGTATTGCGGATAAAAGGTGGACCAGCGAGCAAAAAGAAAAAATCTGCAAAAGTCGTTGGAAAATTACCGAGCAAATTGTTGAGCTGATCCACGCTAGTACCGAACCTCCTTCTGTTTTTATTAGTGGCTCGGCAGTTGGCTACTATGGTGATCAACAAGATCATCCGTTTGATGAGTGCTTACATGTTAATAGCGACGGCTTTCCTCACGAGGTATGTGCAAAGTGGGAGCAAATAGCCAAGCGCGCAGAGTCGGAACAAACTCGGGTTTGTCTAATGAGAACTGGCGTGGTACTCGGCCTTAATGGTGGTGCGTTGGCAAAGATGCTATTACCTTACAAGCTTGGCGTAGGCGGCCCACTTGGGAACGGTAATCAGTACATGCCTTGGATTCACATCCTAGATATGGTCCGCGCCATCATGTACTTGCTTGAAACACCACATGCCCACGGTGCATTCAATATGTGCGCGCCCCACCCTGTGACTAATCGTATATTCAGCGGCACACTAGCTAAAACGCTAAAACGTCCGCATATCTTGTTCACGCCTAAATGGGCGATGGAACTCCTAATGGGAGAATCTTCCTGCTTGTTGTTTGATAGCATGAGAGCCAAACCCAAAAAACTCACCGAACTGGGCTTTAAATTTAGCTACTCCAGAATAGAGCCAGCACTCAAGCACTTGCTTCATGAACGGAGCTGATGAATGATGGCTCTAATCAATGTTTCTGAGTCTTAAATTAAATTATGAAAAAATCGATTCTCATTACGGGTTGTTCAACCGGCATCGGTTACGTGTGCGCTCACGCCCTACAAAACAAGGGATTTAATGTCATTGCATCTTGTAGGAAAGAACAAGATGTCCAGCGCCTAATTAATGAAGGGCTAACCTGCATCAATCTAGACCTAAACAGCCCAGAAAGCATTTCTTCGGGCGTGAAGCAAGCGCTAGAGTTAGCAGAAGGTAAGCTTTACGCAGTGTTCAATAATGGTGCCTATGGTCAGCCCGGAGCACTGGAAGACTTACCCACCGAGGCTCTTCAAGATCAATTTCAGACCAACTTTTTTGGTTGGCACCAGTTGGTCAGAGAAGTGCTTCCTCATATGCGCCTGCAAGGCGAAGGACGCATCATACAAAACAGTTCTGTTCTTGGTTTTGCCGCAATGAAATACCGTGGTGCCTATAATGCATCAAAATTTGCCTTAGAAGGCTGGACAGATACGCTCAGGCTAGAGCTTGCGGATACGAATATCAAAGTGGCATTGATAGAACCAGGACCGATCGAAACTCAATTTAGAAACAATGCATTACGAGCCTTTGAGAAGTGGGTTGATATTGAATCTAGCCCCCATCGTCATGCTTATGAAGGACAAAGAGAGCGACTCAACAACGACAAGTCTAATAATCGATTTGTTTTGCCTGCAGAGTCTTGCATCGCACCAGTTCTTCATGCATTAACTAGCGTTTCACCGAAAATTCGTTATCGAATTACTACACCGACTAAATTATTCGCAGTCTTGAAAAGACTATTACCAACCCATGTACTTGATAAAATTTTGCGACAGGCTGCATAAAAAAGTTTTGTCGAAATGTAATTTCACCGTAACAATGTGATGTCATTATGAACATGTAGGTTAAAAAAACCTCAACTAAACGAATCAATTTCTACGCAATTCAGCGGGGATTCTTTCGCCCAAAGTGATTGAGTTGCTTAGATTTGGTATCGCCACCCATTACGTTTTGTAGCAATGTTTATACTACTGCGAGGCAACAATGACATTAAATCAGCTTAACTGGCTTAGTGTGGGTGTAGTGTTGACCATGTTCATCCTATTTTGATACCGCACTAACAAATAGCATTAGAATTGCGCTGCTTCGGCAGCGTTTTCTTTTTATCTAACACCTGAGCAGCAATAACCTCACTCTATTACCTCACGTTTTCTCAAAATAGAATGATTCATTATTGATGGTGAATGTCGCTTGAATTTCACCTAAATCAACTCCATATCTAATATCAACGACAAGACACAAGGCAAGGATACTCTGATGCAATCCCCATTTATCGTTGAGATAACAGAACAGAACTTTCGCGAAACGCTTGAAGGATCAATGAACACGCCCGTTTTGATCCACTTTTGGGCCAACGCTCAGCCAGAAAGCGCACAGATACTCCCTGAGTTGCAATCTCTTGCTCAACAGTACAACGGTGCATTTACGCTTGCTCTACTAAATTGTGAAGATCAGCCCGCTTTAGCGTCTCAATTTGGCGTGCAAGTATTGCCAACTATCGCGCTGTTTATAAATGGTCAAGCCGTCGATGGTCTGGGAGGCCCCCAGCCAATTGATGCCATTGCTACCATGCTACAAAAGCATTTGCCAAGCCCAGATGAACAACTATTAAAACAAGTCAGTGAACTTCTTCAGCAAGGTGAGCATGCTCAGGCTTTGAGCATCATCCACACTTTGCCGCCAGAGCTGCAAGAGCGTGGTGATGTGAAACTCGCGATGGCTGATTGTTTGCTAGAAACCAAACAATTTGATATTGCCCAAGAACTACTGAACGCTATCCCTCTCGAGTATCAAGATAACTACTACAAGAGCCTAATAGCCAAGCTCGAGCTGCATTTGCAGGCTGCAGATAGCCCTGAGTTACAGCGACTAGAACAAGCATACGCAGCAGACATGGCAAACTTCGAACTCGCTTGTGAATTGGCGGTACAATACAACCAAGTTGGTCGGGATGAAGAAGCGTTGGAACTGCTGTGGAATATTCTTAAAAAAGACTTGGGCGCCCAAGACGGTGACGTGAAGAAGACTTTTATGGATATTCTCAGTGCGCTAGGTCAAGGTAACGCATTAGCAAGCAAATATCGTCGCCAGCTTTACTCAATTTTGTACTAAGCGCCGCATTCTTCTAAGAATAAGACAACAAAGGCCGGGATTTCCGGCCTTTGTTTTTTGTTAGAAGTCGCTATACAACGTTGGTGCTGCTGGCGGATACTCTATTGGTTGCCAACGATCATTAAAGGTGTACTTGGCATAAAGCATGAAATGGTTTGGTGTATAAAACTCAGAACGTTGTACATCGACTAACGCACCAAGATACCAACGTTTGCTGACTCGCTTTTCCACCGCCGCTTGCAACGACGTACCAAAACCACCACCTTTGTCTGACTCCGCTACTGTCGATAAGTATGGCGCGTCTTCCTTAGTCCAAGAGTTAGAGACGGATGCACTCAATTGATATGACCAAGAACTGTTGTATCGGCCATAAAAGTTGATAGGTAAAGACACCGAGAAGTAACTTTGCGGGCTGTAGTAGCCACCGTGACCTAGCGTGTACTCACCCAGATTTTTGTCGTAATCAAGGTACATTAAGTTCGTACCTATACTTAAACGCTGGTCATCCGTTGCAATTAACTTGTAGTACGCTCCACCTAGCACGCCTAAACGAGTGTTGTCCTCAACCTTTTCACCAGTCAAAACATGATACTGCAAGCTACTCCAAAAACCGTAAGGGCCACCAATGTCCCAACTTGAGCTCAACTTCACACCAGTACGAGCAACTCCGCCCCATTTAGTCCCTTGCGGGTCAGTCGTGCCGCTAGGGACAGACATTCCAGCATAAGAAAGCGTGCTACTGGTCTCTGGGCGACGCGAAGCTTCTGCCGTCCAACCAAACTCACCCAGGTCCCCATTGATGCGCACACCACCAACCCATGTGGTATGGTCGAAACCAATTGGTGTCGTGCCGATATCGACCAACCAATCTTCAGCCTGCCAGCCCACTCCAAATGCCATACCTGATGCGTCATTTTGGAACGAAGTGCTGTCAGAATCGGTAGTTTTTTCATAATAGTCCAACTGACCTGAATCGATAGAAACATAATCGGCTTTTAGCAACAGGTGCCCATCCCAGCTCTCTATCGGGATTCGGGCTTCTATGGGCACTTGATTCGAAGTATTACGGCCATCTCGTGCACTGTAATCCCAGCCAATCATGACATGCCCATCACTCCGATCATGCAGTTTATCGATGTCCGATTTGACGTTACGAGTCAACCAGTAGTCGTCAGCAGTATCATATAGCTCGCGTAAGCTTAGGGGTTCTTTTTTCGCCTCTTCAGTTTCACGATTTTTATCCATTCGGTCACGATTTAAGGCTTGATAGGCGCGTGTTTCAGCTAACGCCCACTTTTGATTTTCCATTGCTATAGACATGCTATTGCGAAATGCTAATGCGTCAGCATCAGGCATCGCATCCAACAACTGATTTAGCGCATTAGCGTCATTTCGATAGCCTTGTTGATTAAACACCGCGGCCACTGTCATCAACTGTGCCGCAGTTAAGCTATCGCGCTTTTTATTCAAAATGAGGTGCATGTCGTGATACGTCGCTTCATATCCAGTCAAAGCACTAGCTTGCAACATGCCAATTTCTGCTTGAGTTTTAAATGGCTCAGGCTTTAAAGAAACTTGTTCATACAAATCCAACGCAAGCTTAGGCTGTTGATTAACCAGCATCAGATCCGCTTGACTCAACAGTCGACGGGTTTTGAGTTCATCAAGCTGTAATGCTTCCGAAGCACTTAAATCTTGTGTTGCGGAATTTAATGCTAAGCTCGCATACCAACTATCAAAATCTTCAAAGTGATTCAAGCTTACCATCATGCTGCCGTAAGCCAGTTTGTCATCGGTTGACCAATCTTCTGCAAACGAAATGCTTTGGAAAATCCTCTCAGCTTCCTTAACTTCATCAATGTCTAACCACGCACTCACTAGACGAGCGAGCGGTTGAATTTGACCTTGATAATCCGACTCTAGCGCACGTAATGTCGCCGTTACTGATTCAGGAGAAGCTAAGTAACGCGTTTGAATCTCTCTCAACTGGGCATCAAGCTTCAAGCGAGTTAAATTGCGCTGCATTGCGTCTGTCATGTCATGTTGTGCGATGCTCTCTAGCTCAGCGATGGCCTCATTCACTTTGAAGTCCTGCGCGAGATAAAGCGCGTAAGCAAATTTCATTTCAGGGTCATTACTAGATGTAGCCCAATCGGACATCAGCGTATCCGCGCGTACTTTGTCGCCCATTGAATGAACCACGTCAGCAATATCAAGCCTTAACCATGGGGAGGTTGGCTGTAGCGCAATCAATTCCTCTACGGACGCTTTCATCGTTGCCTGATCATTTTGAGCGATTGCGATCCGCAGACGAGTCAAAATAACTTCCGACTTGATGCTCGCTATTTTTTCAGCGACCACTTTCTGCTGTGGGGCTGAGTAACTGCGCGCGAGTGCTTCCGCGCCAGACCAATCTTGCTGCTGAATACGAACATCTAAGCGACCACGCAATGCAGAGCTATTGCTGCTATCCAGTTGCAAAGCTTGTTTGAAAACCTTCTCTGCCGCGGCATAATTTTCTTGTACCAGATACAAAGAGCCTAATGATGAATAAGCATAAGGTTGGGATTTATCTACTTGAATCGCTTTTTGATAAGCGCTTTCTGCTTGCTTAAACTGGCCTTTTTCGACCAAGGCATCACCTTGATCAAGATACGCCCAATATTGAGAAGTCTCGATTAGCGCTGCCCATTTTGAGGCCGAGTCAGGATTATGATCTAAGTGCTGAGCCTGTTTAAAGTATCCGAGCGCTTTTTGTTGCTGCCCTCTACGTAGATAAACCTTACCCATAGCACCAAGCAATTCAGGATCTTGCGGACGAGTCGTCAACGCATAACGCAGCTGAGCTTCTGCTTGGTCGGTTTTATCTTCCTCGAGCAACGCTAACCCTTTGAGCTTGGCGAGATAAGTGGGGTCTTTGCGTAGTTCCTTTTCCTTTTTCCAGCGATCTTTCGCGCTTTGATTCGCTCTTTGTATCTCCATGTCAGACGGGTAGTAGCTAGCTAAGATGGCATATTGCTGAACAACTTGATCTGAAATAGGCAATTGATCCAATGCACGCAACCACGACGTTGCCGCATTTGTTCCAACCGAAGGAGCAAGCGCTAACTTTTTATAGGTATCGAGAATCCATGGATCGGCAGGATTCTCTTTGCGAATGTGGTTGGCTAACGCGAGTTGAAAAGACGGAACACTAGGATAATTTGCATTTAAACGTTCCAGTCCCTGTTTTACCGAGCTCCAACTGCCAGGCAAATTACTTTGCAACTGTAGGAATTCTAGTTGTAACGCTGGTGATGGCATTCCATTTGGGAAAAGGGCTTTGTAAGCTTGAATCGCTTCATCGTAACGACCAGATTTTGCAAGCAACTGAGCGCGCTGATAATCCGCTCTTTTCTCTCCCTGAATAGCCATAATCGATGACAAGTTTTTCGCTTGAGTCGAATGAGGCGCCTGTCTGATTAAGCGCTCAAATACCAGTTTTGCTAATTCTGGCTGCTTACGTTTCAGATACATATTCGCTTGATAGAAAAGCCCCGTTGGATTGCTTTCTTCAATCGCGAACAGCCTCTCCAGAGTACTCTCGACAATATCATCTCGGCCAATCGCATCCGCCAGTTTTAGCTGCTCAACCAACCACTCAACCGAGTCAACTCGTGCTAATGATGTGGAAAATTGAACCAGCTCGATAGGCTTGTAGACCTGTGCGAGCTGCGACTTTGTCAGAGGTGTTGAGCTAAAGCTTTCTGCATGCACAGTGCCGACGCCACCAGCCGCCAAAGCAACCAGTGGAATCCACCATAACACGCGTCCTGTTACTGACATCTCTCGCTCCATACAGGAAGCAATTCACCTTGCACACCAAAACGGTAACGTTCTTCATGCCAACCAAGTCCAAATAGACTTAATACGTTGTCGTAATAATGATCGTTTTTGTCCACCACAAGTTCATTTTGAGCACGACGAAACTGCGTCTCCAACAGCGTAGATTCACCAGAAGCCGCGAGTAACGGAAGAGCCGCAGCAGAAAAACCTGCGCTTCCTGCTTGGGTATATTTACCCGTTTCAGTATTTACTTCTCTCGCTGGCGCACCAAGGGCTTTGGTTGCCGCGACAAACGGCTGCATTTTTTGTACTAATACTGCTTTTTCTGAAACTTGGTCATTTAGCATACCCGCCCAAAGATAAGTGCGGATGGCGTTGTAACTGCCCATCGGCCCTGTAACCACATCTGAGCTATAACGACCATTTCTCAATACTGCCCAGTCTGGGCTAAAGCCTGCTGGCATCGTTTTCTCTAGCATGTGAACACTTGCCTTATACATTGAGTCCCAGTTGTATTGCGGGTACAGCGACTGCATACGAGCAATCAGTTGTAACGGAACATAACTCGGATTCACACGGTACTGGCCGTCGGCATCAAAGCCCGTTGGAGCTGGCAACAATACCGTTCCAACTCCCGCTATGTTGACGGTTTCTTCACGTAAAATACGACTCGCGATCAGATGTCCAAGGGTCTGATAGTAGTAGTTATTCCATAACCTCCCCGCCTCAACAAGAGAGTAAGCTATCCACAAATCAGAATCTGACGCTGGGTTAGAATCCAACACTCCGAACTGACCATTTTCTTTTCTTCCCCACAACCAAGCAGGAAGCCTTGCCGTCAAGTCCCCACCAGCTAAATGTGATTGAGCCCATTTTAAAACCTGATCGAAGGTTTTAGGGTCATTGGCAACCAAGGCAAAAAACAATGCGTAAGATTGGCCTTCCGAGGTTGTAATCATACGCTCGTCACTGCCATCAACGACTCGGCCTTGCTCCATGTATACAGACTTAAATGTTTCCCATTGTGGCCACTCGCAGGTGTTAGCCCACAAGTAAGGAGACACGAACAACATAAGGAATGAGATGAGTTTTTTCATTATTCCTCTTCCTCAGTTTTTTCTAAACGTCTAGACGCGACTTGACGTAATACGCGCCAAAGCACAATGGTTACAATCACCACTAGCAAGGCGGCAAAGCACGCAACGATGACTGGGTGATTAGAGAAGTGATACCAAACGAGCTGCCACACAGGAAGCTTACCAACATAGTAGTGCGAACCCACGTTGTAGCTAGCTACTTCGTTATTTCTCAAAGTCACTACCGAGCCAAACATGTGCTCCACTTTACCGGAGTCAGCCAACGCGCGATCAACCGACGCAAAATCTGACGGGTGAGCCGCCATAATAGAAATGACGCTGCGTTTTTTCGTAAATGGCGATTCTGCACCATAAATAGCAGCAAAAGAGCCTTCTGCCTCAACAGAAACATAATCCGCGGCCACTTGACGAGCATCACTTGGACTCATCCAGTTCATTCCGAGCTGCTTTTCATTTTTGCTTGGCAGGCGAATTTGTCTCTGACCTTCTTTAACCACTAAGTTAACTTGGTCAGGGTTATTAGCGGCTTCTTCTAGTGCATCCACAACACCAATCGTCAGGATGTCTTTATTTTTTAGTTGCTCAGCATTCCATTTATCTGTCAAAAGCACCTGAATACCTGGGTACCCAGAATCACTTCCTAACGAGCCCATGACGTTTAAGAAGGTCTGCAACACTTCTTTTGGAGCTCTCTCTGGAACAACAATCGCAGTTTCTGACAAATCGGCCATGCGTGTGTAAGGGAAGCCAGAAGTAGCAAAAGCGCGCATATTTGGCATTTCGATGTAGTGAGGGAAACCACTAAAATCAACCGTAGAGTCACCATCAATTACCGCGTATTGCTTACTTGGCTGCGTCACCTGACATTGCCCATCAGTCACCGACGCAAAACCAAACTCAAACTCGATTTGGTTTTTACTGCCAACTTTAAATGCCGGAATACGAACAAGCGCATCACCACTCAGAATACTGTCATCTAGCAGAGGAACACGCACACGGTTAGACTCACCACCTTGGCCTTTTGTGGTTAAGTTAAACGCCTCAATGAACTGGTCATTGATGCTCAAAGTCAGGCGAGAACCAGAATGATCCGCAGCAGGTGGCGAATACCGATAGTTAAGATCCATCGGTATACCACGGCTCTGCCAAGTAAAGAGATCGGGTGGTAAGCGCAAACTCACATTGATTGGAGGAGGCGTTCGGCCTTCCACTTGCAACATGCTTTTTTGTTCGACTAATTCAGATAATGCAACGGGACGAGCCGTACTCACCCAGTTTGGCGCATCGTACGGGACTCGTGGTTTGATTTGTTTGACTTCATTAATCTTCGCGATTGGCCCAGTAAGAAGTTGGTTTCCCAACGCCAAACCTTGCACCGCAACGTTAAGATCCTTACTGTCACGGCCTATCACTAGAAGAAGCTTCACGTACGGGTCCGTTGGGTGAGTGATGACTTGAAGACGAGGCCCATCCGTGTCTGGAAAATCTCTCAGAAACTCAGGTTTGTTGTCATTGGTAACAAAGACAATGGCGTTGCTCTTAGGTAACGTGTCGACACTAAAAGGGAATTGAGCGCCACGCCAACCCGCAAGAGCACCAAAGTAAGAGCTCAAGACACCGGCAGCTTTGACATCATCCAGATCGTATTTGCCGCCCATAACGACAGGCAGATTTAACTGGCTGAAATCACGGACATCAAAAAACGGCGCTGGCAACAAGCTCAAGTCACTTTCCAGCATTGTCTTTTGGGCGAACATTTCAATTCGACTGCTTTGGCTGATCTCAGCCCAAATGCTCGAGTCATTTGGATTGGCACACTCTTTCTGAGAATTCCCAATCAACTCAAAGCGAATTTGGTTGTAGTTACTGAAGTAACGAGTATCCAGCGGCATCGATAAGCTCAATTTTTTACCTTGCTGACCATCGACGATTGACGCCACTCCCATAAGCTCGTTGTTCAAATACACTTTGACGTGAGAAACCAAAGAGAGCAACGCTGGTGAAGGTGTGATGTCAAAGTACAACGTTGCTTTAGACACCACCTCATCGAGTCGCGAACCGAAACCAATATAAGCACTGGCCTCACTACCTTGAATAGCAATTGAACCACTGTAACCCAATTGACTAAATGGAATGACACGCTTAAATACGGTCGAATTTTCAGCATCTTGCTGTGCCAAAGGCGTTGGTTGTTGCTGACTTACTTCTTGTGCCGCGAGACTGCCCGACATACACATGAGAGTGATAGCCGTCGTCAACGCTGTTAGTTTTTTATTATTTAGCATGACTTGAGGTCCTGATTGGGACATAACGAGGTCTTAGTGACCAAATAAATTCGATACAAAATAAAAGTGCATCCACACTGGCCTGAACAAATTTAGGGCAATGTTGCAACAAGCGTTTGTATCCATTAAAGCCGACTTGCAGTACAGCCTGCATACTCGAGAGAGGCTTATCTGATTGATAGCCTTGTTGCCATTTCGCCCACGTATCTGCACGTGCAAATGTACATTGGACGTATTGGATTTGTTGTTGATGAGACAATTCGTTGAGTTGTAAACCAAATATCCCCTTATGAGCATAGGCAACCGTCATCGGGAACACGAACTCTTGACCACCGCGATTGAGGATCACTTCTAAGGTTTGGCCAAGTAGGTACGCACAGGTTGGTTCATCGACTCCGTCTATTTCAATGCGCACGCCACCCAAAGAGAAATCCTTCATCTGCGCTTGAATCAAGTGTCCTGAGTGAAGCCTTACCGCGACAGGAATCGCCACCTCTACTCGGTGATCTTTTCGCACTTGTTTGGCTTCTACCGCAACGGCGACAGCAGCACCTAAAATCAACAAGTTGTACATCGTCCAAACGAGGTTCACGATAACCGTACCGATTTCGTCTTGAGGCCCCCACCCCATTCGGTAAATCCCTACAGCGAAGCCCAAAATATTGAGTGCAACCAAAACCAAATATGGTCGGGAGATCACCCAATCGTAGTGAGACTTTTCAACCAAACCGCCTTTTGCCGTTACGTTGAATGTCCCCTTATGGGGCGCAAACAAAGCTACTGTTGTTGGCCTTGCGATGTACCAAGCAAGCACGGTTTCGTATACCTCACCCCAAAACGAATAACGGTAGTCACCCTGCATACGAGAGTTGGTCATGCTGGCGTGAATCATGTGGGGTAATACGTACAAAATGATCGCCAGCGCTGGCGCATAAATCACGTAGGAATGCAGCAACAAATAAGCCAAGGGTGCGATCAGGAATACAATCCTCGGGATACCAGATAGAAAGTGCAGCATGGCATTGACGTAACAAAGCCGTTGAGAGAGCTTAAGCCCCTTTCCAGTCAATGGATTATCTACCCTAAATATCTGCGCCATCCCGCGAGCCCAACGAATGCGTTGCCCAACATGTGCAGACAATGTTTCTGTCGCCAAACCAGCAGAAATCGGCTGCTTAAGATATGCAGAACGATAGCCTAAACGGTGCATGCGCAGAGACGTGTGCGCATCTTCCGTCACGGTTTCGACTGCAATACCACCGACTTCCTCTAAAGGCTCTCGACGTAAAATAGCGCACGAGCCACAGAAGAAAGTCGCATCCCATAAGTCGTTACCATCTTGAATCAGGCCGTAAAACAAGTTGCCTTCGTTTGGCACGTTACGAAAGTTCGATAAGTTACGCTCAAAAGGATCCGGTGAGAAAAAATGGTGCGGCGTCTGAATAAGCGCCAACTTTGGATCTTTCAGGAACATCCCCATTGTGAGCTGAAAAAATGCTCGTGTAGGAATATGGTCACAGTCAAAAATCGCAACAAACTCACCGCTGGTCTGCTTCAACGCATAGTTAATGTTACCGGCTTTCGCATGTTCATTCGTTGGGCGGCGGATGTAGTTCACCCCTACACTTTTGGCGAAATCTCGGAAGCTATCACGCTTGCCGTCATCCAGAATGTGGATGTTAAGTTTGTCTTTCGGCCAATCGACACCTAACGAGGCATAAACCGTCGCTTTCACAACATCGAGATCTTCGTTGTAAGTAGGGATCATCAAGTCAATGGTTGGCCAAGTTGACTGATCCGGTGGCATCGATACTGGTTTGCGATTCAATGGCCAGATATTTTGGAAATAGCCAAGCATTAGCACAATCCAAGAATACGTCTCAGCTAGAAGTAAAACGCCCCCTAGAAACAAAGCAACAGGATCGTCCCAGTTCAGGGTAGACGAATAACGCCACCACAAGTATCGACATGAGGCCGTAACCGACAAGATGATCAAAAGCATGGTAGGAAAACGACCCGGCATGCGACGGACCATCATCGCTAATGCCCAGAGTAACAGCACAAAGACAGTCTGAGCCTGATAACCAAATGGCACCGTAAAACAAAGCAAAGCGATTAACACCACGAAAAACAGCAAGGTGTAGTTCAACGCCATCGCTGACTTACTTGCTTTAATACGCTCCCGAACTTGCGGATCTTTGATGTTGTTCGCTGTCTGTTCTAACCAGCGGACGCCTTTTGCAACCAATTCAAATGGCAAGTAGAACGCATTGCGAATTTGCTCGGCTAAAGTCATCGCTAAGCTGCTGGTTTTTTTGGACCATGCTGTATTTACGTTTTGCTTGAAGCAAAGCAACCACACGCTTTGGATAAAAAAACGTACAGGATCAAACCATCTTGGCGCAGCAAAATTAACGTTTGGATAGTAAACCAAAGGCAGTTTCCATGAGGGAACACCCGAAATAACTGGCTTTAAAAATACAAAACTCAATGAAAACCAAAAAGACAAAGCACACTCACCAACCCAGTTTGTTTTGCAATTCCAGGCTTGCTCGTAAGCGTTCTTCTGCAGTCTGAATTGGTCCACTACCCAACGTTGGAAAATCAGATTAAGACTTCGCATAAATTAGCTTTGGTCCTGAGCGCTTGATAACGCTGATACACACCAAAAAGCAAAAGACTGAAAATCTTTTGCGGCTTGGCTCGATGGCGAATAGTGTTGAACGGTCGTCAGGTTTGCCACACATTCAAGCAATGCCGTATCTCGATGAATCGAAACAGGAATCAAGGATTCACTAAGTTCTTTTTTCAGCACCAACATGAAATCACGACCAATTTCGGTTTCTGGCTGATACTTATTCACCAAAAAACGCAATTTGTCAGAGCGAAGCAATCTCGATAGCTCTTCATGTTGTAGCCAAGATTGAAGAGTGAGATAACTCAGGGCGTCTGCCGTTACCACCACCACAATCATATCCATTGAGTCGACAAAAGATCGCACTTCAGGATCAGTAAGCTCTGCTAAGTCGGCGTGAAAAAGCAGCCACTGCTCACCACGGTTTTCACTCACTTGCAACGTCATTTCACCTAGCATTGACAGGTAGTGAGAACGCTCGTTAAAAAACGCTTTTAACTGCTCAGAATTCAGATGGCCAAACGGTAAAAAAAGTGCACCTTGTGGGCTTTCATAACCAGCCTGGGTCCAAGGTTTATCTGAAAGAAGTTGTTTCGCCCAGCCATCTTTCTCTTCCTGCGGCAAGCCAAGATGAGTTTGCAGTAAACTGTTAGGCACCACCTCAATGGCCAGTACCTGTTTGTTTATCTTAACTAATGCTTGTGCCAAGTTCGCAGCGACGGTCGTTGAGCCACAACCACCTTTTAGACTAACAAAAAGAAGGCGTTTCATATCGCTTCAGTCTCTAAACCTGTCTGCTTAATACGCACTTGAAACAGAGCATTACGAGCACCATTGGCTTGAAAGACCAACCACTTATTTTTAGCTTGCACGTAAGACTCGTTTTCTGTTGTTTCAATATACTTATGTTGAGTTAAGTTATAAGAAGAGTAGATCGAATTAATATCTTTTGCAGACTCAGTCACAACATTTTTTTCACAATATAACGGTGTTTAAACTGCGGTAATGGCAATCCCGCCAATTACTCTTTGCAGTATAAATTCCATTGTTAAAAAATTGACGCATCGAACTATGCGTCTCATATTTACAGAATGCTAATGAATGTGAACAGGGCTGTTTATTAGTTCACATAATTAATAAATCCCTAAATGATGTTTGACTTCAGAAACAGGGGTTATGAAGGTGAATTGTAATTATCCATTTACGACATATAAGTGAAATAAATAATTTACAGCAAAATCATAGGCTTGAAAATTATTGAATTTAAACTTATAAACATCATATGAAGCAATGCTATAACTATTTTAATTTTTGATCAATTTCGTTTAATATCTTGGCGTCATTTTCTTGTCGCCAAGAAAAGTTAACATTGTAACGATTAGCATACAGCGGATTGTAAGCCACAACGCACAATGACAGTAAACTATTGAATATAAGGCCTTTTGATGTCAGCAATCTCCGGGTTATCCGCTATTACTTCTGAAAAAGAGATAAGTTCTGTTTATGTAAACTTGTTTACACATAAGCAAATGGTCATTGATTATTTGTTCAGTACGCTACCAGAAAATAACAACACTTCACTTACAAGCTTTACAGACAAGGAAACTTTTTTGTCTGCATTGAATGATGAAGCCTTATGCAAATTCAATGAGTTATCCACACTCGATATTGAACAGTGTTTCTTTCTTAGCAACAAATTCACAAATAAAGCGCCGAACGCTATAAATCTTGTGAAAGACATTCACCAAACAAATATAAAGAAACTCTCCACATATATATTAGTAGTTCCAGATTCACTACTATCATCAAGTGATGATTATTTTGTAAGTATTTTCCTACGAAACTTAAATGAACTAGCAAATAATAAAAAACTCACTATTAGTGTTTGTATATATGGGCATCTGACGACTTCACTATTAAAGCCCATTCTTATTTCTCATAATAGATACATCGCCGGTTTGGCGACCATGACATCATTAGATGATGCTCGCTACTGCTATCTTGTGGATTTTTGGTCCAATAAACACGGTGTAATTTCCCAAGACGAATACCTTCTCTCTAACACTAAAGATAAGAAGCTAAAAGCAACGTCTTACGAAACGCATCAGCCTCGTGCCATACAGGAAGACAAATCGGATAGTGATAGAATATATATCAGCAGAGGAGCCTTCAGAGAAAGCGAGAAAGCCCCAAAAGGGATGAGTATGGCTGAGAGTAATCAAGAGCTCATAGCGATGTTAAACAACCCTCGCTCTTCAACTATTGTTTTCAGCTGTGATAACCAAAGCGAAGTTCAACAGATCGCGTTAGATTGCTACCGTTTAAGGTCCGCGTATGGCCGTCAGCTAAAGATTATTGTCAGGGAGACCCAACAATGTCTGAGATATGCAGATGAAAAGTTCTTACTTCGCTCGGGGGCAAACTTCATTTCTCACGCGCAAATCCCCCCAATGCGCTTTATGACTCAGGTTGAAGCAATTCAAGGCCAGATGCTTACGCGTCCAATTCCTGACAGTTTAGAGGCGCTCTTAAAGTATGACCTTAAGTTTGGTAGCAAAGGCTACTTACAAAACCAGGACTTTAGCCAATACTGTATTGACGTCATTTCCCACTCAACACACTCAAATGTGAACTTTGCGCTTATCAAGCTGAACTTATTACCAGGTATGACGGCAGAGGAATGTTTACGTCTTTGCCATATTCGAAGAGATGGTGACGTTGTGACAGCCTGCAACAAAGCTCTGTATGTCTTGTTCAGTGCTATTCGACATAGCGATATTGACATTGCACTCAACAATATATTTGAGTTCCCAGTGAGAGACTTATTTCACTCAACTCACACGTTTGATACTCAATTAGATATCGAAACAGAGTTAAAATTCATCGTTCAAGATGAAGCCGTCATATCCGACGACGTTTCAGCTCTGGCGACAGAGAGGAAAATATTCCATAACGCCATTAATTCTATGGTTGATGTTCCTCCTTTGTTTGCTGTGAAAAAAACCATTGAGCTCAAGGAACGTTCATGAATATTAACGATTTTTTACTGACCGTGAGTATCAGTTCAGGTATTGGCCTACTCCTAGGATACTTTCTACGTGACCTAGTAAACGCTACCCGACGCTTTTACCACAAACACTTAAAACGCTCGCGCTATTTTGAGCTAGATACATCAGCCACTAACACCAAGAAGCTTAAGTAATGACATCGCATTCTCATGACTCTACCCCCCTCACTATAGGATTGGGCTGGTGGAACATTTACTTTATCGCAAAAACAGCGCTCTATTTTCAAGGAATCATCGATTTCCATCCAATGGAAAACTTTGCGCTGTTGATCTTCATCCTGCTTCCTATCTCGATGAAAAGCCTAAATGCGGTGCGCCATATCGTTTCATTTGTCGCCGCAGCGTGGCTCTTGCATTACGATTCTTACCTACCTCCTCTAAACCGTCTTTGGGCTCAAGCGGGACAGTTAATGCAGTTTGAATTGAGTTATCTGGTCGAGCTTTTGGGACGATTTTTATCATTCCAAGCAATACTCGGATTGCTCGCTTTGTGTGGTGCGTACTTTATTTTGAGCAAGTTTGTTAGGGTTTCAGTCTTTGTGGTTATTGCGATGGTCTATATAAGTATTCCTATGACGACTGAACCTCAGACAACAGTGGCTGCAGAAGTAACTCAACAACAGCCACCAACCGAGGTTACTACTAGCAAACAACCTCAAATAACGGAAATTAATGATGCCAGTCTCAACACGTTAACTGCAGATTTCTTTTCTAAAGAAGCTTCCCGACATGTAACATTCGATACCAACAGCGCAATGGATGCTCCTTTTGATTTGCTGTTCTTGAGTATTTGTTCGGTCGCGTGGGATGACATCGAAATTGCAGGACTGGCTGATCATCCTCTGTTCAAAGAGTTTGACATCATGTTCGACAATTTTAGCTCCGCTACGTCATACAGTGGGCCTGCTGTCATTCGTCTGCTACGAGCCAATTGTGGTCAACAAGAACACAGTCAACTGTTCCAGCCAGCACCATCAAAGCAGTGCTACTTGTTCGAAAGTTTGAAAGAACTAGGCTTCACAGAAAATTTACTGATGAACCACAATGGTGTCTTTGATAGCTTCCTTGAGTTGATCAAAAAAGACGGCGACTTACAAGGGGCTCTTATGTCTCAAGAAGGCTTAACTCCTTACCAAAAATCTTTTGATGGCTCTTCGATCTTCCGCGATAAGCAAGTATTGGATAACTGGTGGCAGCAAAGACTTAACAGCAGTGACGACAAAGTCGTGGCACTCTACAACTCAATTTCACTACATGATGGCAACAGGATCATCAATGCGAACTCAAGCACATCTATTGCTAGCTACAAAATGCGCCTTAAGAATTTGCTTGATGACCTCCACGCGTTCTTTAAAACCTTAGAGTCCTCAAAACACAACATCGTTGTCGCTTTGGTACCAGAACATGGTGGTGGTATGCGAGGAGACCGCATGCAAATTTCAGGTATGCGAGAAATTCCTGCACCGACAATCATTCATACACCGGTAGGAATTAAAATCTTCGGAGAAGGAATTCAGCGTCAGGGCGACACCGAACACGTAAGCGAGCCATCTAGCTATCTGGCATTGTCGCAGCTCGTTTCGAATATCCTGGATAAAAACATTTATCAAAGTAAGACGTTTAGCCCTTCAATATTGACAGAGAACCTACCAGAAACACGAGTTGTCGCGCAGAACTCAGGCTCTACTGTGATTGAAGTACAAGGGAAGTATTATGTTTCTCTTGATGGTTCAAGTTGGATTGAATACCCCGCGAAATAGCGAGAGTAAAACCATGCAATGACAAAGGCCGGTGTTTCCGGCCTTTGTCATATAAAAAACCAATAACCTCTCAAAGGTCTCAGAACTTCAATTGTCTATTGTCTATAAATAGGTAAAAATGGATCGAACATTATGCACTTAAGGGAATAACTCATGCCAATTGATTCACTGATCACCATCGGTATTTTCGTCGTTCTTGCTGTCGTTATCTTATCTTCAGCCATTAAAACGGTTCCGCAAGGAAACAACTGGACAGTTGAACGCTTCGGACGCTACACCCACACATTAAAGCCGGGTTTAAACTTGATCATTCCATTCGTTGATAAAGTTGGTCAAAAAGTAAACATGATGGAGCGCGTTCTCGATATTCCTGCGCAAGAGGTCATTTCAAAAGATAACGCTAACGTGGTTATTGACGCTGTCGGATTTGTTCAAGTGATCGATGCTGCAAAAGCGGCTTATGAAGTCAACGACTTAGAACACGCTATTAGAAACTTGACCCTTACGAACATTCGTACCGTTTTAGGTTCAATGGAACTGGACGAAATGCTGAGCCAACGCGACATGATCAACTCTAAGCTGTTGGCGATTGTTGACCAAGCAACAAACCCTTGGGGCGTAAAAGTCACACGAATTGAGATTAAAGATGTCCAGCCACCAGCCGATCTGACCGCTGCAATGAATGCGCAAATGAAAGCCGAGCGTAATAAGCGTGCGGAAATTCTTGAAGCAGAAGGGGTTCGCCAAGCTGAGATATTAAAGGCCGAAGGTCATAAACAATCAGAGATATTAAAAGCTGAAGGCGAAAAGCAGTCTGCTATTCTCCATGCAGAAGCACGTGAGCGTGCCGCGCAAGCAGAAGCAAAAGCGACTTACATGGTTTCCGAAGCCATTGCAAAAGGTGACATGCAAGCCGTCAATTACTTCATTGCACAGGGTTATACCGAAGCGATCAAGAGCATTGGTCAAGCCGAAAATGGTAAAATCATTATGCTTCCATTAGAAGCAACCGGACTAATGGGCTCGGTTGCAGGGATAGCAGAAATGTTTAAACAGCAAGGTAAAGAATAATTTATGGACTTTTTTAGTTTGCTGGAAGGTATCTCTTTCTGGCATTGGCTAGCGTTTGGCTTTGCTCTTTTAGCAGTTGAGCTACTTGGTACCGCAGGGTATTTTCTCTGGCTCGGGGTGTCTGCACTTATCGTTGGAGCAATCATGACCGTTTTGCCAATGAGCTGGCAATTACAATGGCTTTGCTTTGCAAGCTTCAGCTTAATCACCACCTGGCTTTGGTGGCGACGACAATGGTCTAAAGACAAGCAAGAAGACCAAGAAAGAGATCTGAACCAAAAGTACAAGCAGTTAATTGGGCGTACTCTTATCCTTGAAGAAGACTTTTCCGTCGGGCTCAATCGCATCAAAGTAGCCGATACCACATGGTCCGCACAATCGGATCAAGCACTTCCAGCCGGTACCCGCGTAAGAATCACCGATGTTGAAGGTATTATTTTAATCATTGAGCCTGATTCTAATTAATTTATGCCAAAGTAATGGGGCAAATCATGCTCCATTACTTTAATCTAAACAACTGCTTTCATTTCATTACCTTAATTAAAATCGAGAAAAAAATAAGTATTAGTAATATTATTAATACCCTACCTACCATTTCCTATTATTTAATTATTCAACACACGACAATCAATAAGATAGAAATATATCTAGGTAAATTATCGATCTAAATTTATTTTAAAAATAAAACTTTATTGAATTATTTTTTGATCTTTTTATCCTCGGATACATACTTAACGCATAAGCATTTAAGTTGAGTGCTTTTTATTTGGTAAGTAAGAGGATGTACTATGAATAAGCTTCTCTTTTTAATGTTGTGCGGTATTTTTTCTTTTTCTTCCTTTGCCTACAACAACGGAAACGGCGGTACAACTAATTTGGGACCTATAGTCGAATGTAAGATGCCAAGTGGCGACGTTACGAATATTCCAAGTGAAATGTGTCGATTTAGAGGTGGGGAATGGGAATAGTAAAGAAGTAAGAGCTTAGTTTGATATAAGAACCCTATTCAACCTTGCCTTTCTGCGTAGTCACGGTTTATACAAGTACGTAGATATTTAAAGTTTATATTAAGGTGATGATTATGAGATTTTTATCTGGTCTATTAGTAATATCTTTTGCCATAATTCCGTTAACCACTCATGCTAATGGTGCATCCGGTGGTCGTACGTTAGGCCCAGAGATAAAGTGTGAGTTGCCAAACGGTAATGTACATATGTTGCCACCGTTATATTGCAAAATATACGACGGCCGAGAAGTGAAATAGAAAAGGAGCCTAGCGGCTCCTTTTATTATCTCATTAAGTATTAGTGGAAGCTGTAAGGGATAAGAACTTGTAGACGTAAGTCTGTTTCATCCGCATCGCCAGCACCTGCGTACTCATCACGTTCTAGGATTGTACCGTGTAAACGAATGGTAGAACCTTTAAGCGCGCCACTTTGTAGTGAGTAAGATACTGTTGCGTTAACTGCGTATTCGCTTTCGTAATCCCAGTCACCTGATGCTCCGCTTGCTGCAGAGTCAGCGCCAGTACCGTAACCAAAGCCTAGATAGTAGTTCCAGCCGTTACCTTGGTTGTAAGATAGACGGTTGTACCATGCTAGCTCACCCGCTTTGTTCCAGTCAGATAGCGCATCCCACCACTGAGACCAAGTACCATTGTTCATACCATATGTATGAATAGTACGAGGAACGAAGTCCGCACGGTTATCTGTGTCTGTGTAGCGCAACTCAGACATCCAAGCTAGCTTGCCGAAAGATTGGTTCAAAGACAGACCAGTGTGGAAACCTAGACCATCGTATTTCACATCGTCATCAACACCGTAGAAATCAAATGCTAGAGTTGTACGATCGCTCACTGTGTACTTCAAATACGCTTTGTAAGATGTGTTATCAGTCTCGTTGTGGTAGCTAGTCACTTGACCTGCACCCCAGTCAACACCATTTGCATATTGAACGCCAGTTGCTTGGCCTAGGCCAAGTTGCATAAACAGGCTATCAGTTAGGTTACCATTTAGACCTAGAGAGTGTAGGTAGCTCCATGACGTGTCAGACCAAAGCGCTGGTGCGTAATCATCTTCGTGAAGCAGCCAAGGTGCTGTAAATTGGTCTGCGCCAAAGTAGCTTAGGTTGAAATCCCCAAGTTTAGCGTTTAGTTCGAAACCACGGTAAGTACCAGGTACAAAGCTCCAAACGTTACCGATTGTACCGTTACCACCAGCCTGTAACATACCGAAACGAGCATTAAAGTTTTCGTTTGCTTTGAATTTCAGCGCTGCTTTGTAAACTTTAAGCTGCTGACCATCACCTGCACCCCAGTCTAGGTTGTTACAAGTTGAGATTTCGTTACATAGGTAGCCTTCGTTTGAATTGTAAAGACTATCGTTGTAAAGATCGCCAGAGTAGTAAGCCGCAACATCTGCGCCCACCCAACCATCGTGGTAGCCAGAAGTGAAGTCTAAAATTGCGTTGTAAGAAGAGTAGTTTAGACGACTCCAACGGTCACCATTTTCACCGCCGGGCTTACCTGTTGTACGAGTTCGTGAACGAGTATCAACTATGAATAATGCATTCAGACTTGAGTCTTGCATAAATTCGTTCACTTTCTCTACGTACTCGCCACCTGCTGCACTTTCAGTAGACGCTATAGCTGGAGCGACAGCAACAACACCAAACATTGCTGCGGTTAACGCTGAAACCTTAAAAAATTTGTCCATGGAAAAACTCCTAAAAATGGATATAGCTGTATTTTTCTATCTCACCTTTAGTTGGCCGCCGAAGGAGAGAAGTAAATTCCTGATCAAACCTCATTATTTCTAATTTGGCTTTTTTTAGTTCCTGCATACACACCGTGTATCCACGTGATTAAGACTAACTTCGCAGCTAAAAACATCCAAATGGAACTTATTTTTTTTCTAAAAAAATATGAGCCACTCCAAAGTTCCATATGACTTATTGATCCAGATCTTATTTTTAACAATACCAACACAAGACAATAAAATGTCATTTAAAATCAAAAACTTAAATTGAACTTAAAAGTATCAACTTGAAGTCACTCGCAGACTTAAAAAGCAAAAAAAACCAATAACCCAAGGTTCGATCTTGATCACTGAAAAGAACAAAGGCATCAATTACTCAATAAAAAACACTTAATTATGAACAAGAAAAAGCCCCGCATGCTTACCATACGGGGCTTTTAGTTATTTTTTAGCTTTTTTGAGAAGACTTAATTCATCAGTTCGAGTAAGTCTTGTTCTGTTTTAATTTCGATACCCAGTTCTTGTGCCTTTGCGAGCTTCGAACCTGCATTTTCACCAGCAAACAAAATATCGGTTTTCTTAGAAACACTACCCGTCACTTTAGCCCCCAGTGCTTGGAGGGCTTCTTTGGCTTCTGTACGCCCCAGTTGAGAAAGTGTTCCCGTTAATACTACTGTTTTACCTTCTAATGGTAATTCCCCCACCTGCTCAGTAGTATTAATCTCTGGCCAATGAATTCCTTGTTCAAGCAAATCTTTAACCACCGCTTGGTTCTGTTCTTCACTAAAGAAAGTCGTAATATGTTGAGCAACCACAGCACCGATGTCTTGCACTTCAATCAACTGCTCTTCGGTAGCATTTTGGATCGCTCCCAACGTTTTAAAGTGCATTGCTAAGTTTGCTGCGGTTGCCTCGCCAACTTCACGGATCCCCAGTGAATACAAAAACCGAGGTAAAGTTGTTTCTTTAGATTTTTCTAACGCATTCACAATATTCTGCGCAGACTTTGGCCCCATGCGATCTAGTACGGTTAAAATCCCCGCTGATAACTTAAATAAGTCAGCAGGAGTTTTCACCATCTCACGATCAACAAGCTGCTCGATCACTTTATCGCCTAAACCGTCAACGTCTAACGCTTTACGAGAAACAAAGTGTTTTAGCGCTTGTTTGCGTTGGGCTTGGCAAACTAAGCCCCCCATACAACGTGTTACCGCTTCTCCTTCGATCCGCTCAACATGCGAACCACAAACAGGACACTGAGTTGGGAAAACAATATCTCGTGCTGTTTCTGGTCGACGCTCTTTGATGACAGATACGACTTGGGGAATAACATCGCCAGCACGGCGGATCACAACGTGATCACCAATCTTGACCTGCAGACGTTCTATCTCATCTGCGTTATGAAGCGTCGCATTACTTACCGTTACACCACCAACAAATACAGGCTCTAGTTTAGCAACAGGTGTAATCGCACCAGTGCGACCGACTTGGAACTCCACTTCATTCAGTGTCGTCATTTCTTCCTGAGCTGGGAATTTGTAGGCAATCGCCCAACGTGGAGCGCGAGCAACAAACCCCAGACGCTCTTGCACGGCAATATCGTCAATTTTAATAACGACACCATCGATCTCATAAGGGAGGGCATCACGACGCTGCAATATATCTTGGTAGTAAGCTTTTACATCCGCCAAGCTTTCAACTCGCTTAGTTTCCGGACACATTGGCAGCCCCCAAGATTTGATTTGCAAAAAGCGTTCGTAATGACTTGCTGCCAATTCTGCGCCTTGCACCACGCCTACACTGTATGCATAGAAGCTAAGCGGACGAGAAGCCGTAATACGTGAATCCAATTGTCGTAAGCTACCTGCCGCAGCGTTACGTGGATTAACAAAGATTTTCTCGCCTTTCTTCCTTGCTAATTCATTGAGCTTTTCAAACCCAGCTTTCGGCATAAAGACTTCACCACGAACTTCAAGACGATTTGGCCAGTCATTACCCCTGAGTTTTAAAGGAATGGCTTTAATCGTACGCACATTCTCTGTGATGTTTTCACCCGTAGTACCATCGCCTCGAGTGGCCGCCTGAACTAACACGCCATTCTCATATAACAAACTTACGGCGAGTCCATCCAATTTAGGCTCACAACAGTATTCTTTCACACTCTGGCTGCCCACGCGCTCTTGTGCGCGCTTGTGGAAACTATCAAGTTCACTATCATCAAACGCGTTATCAAGCGAAAGCATCGGTACTTCATGTGTCACTTGGCTAAACGCAGAAAGAGGTTGTCCACCGACACGTTGGCTTGGCGAGTCTACGGTTATTAAGTCAGGGTTCTCAGCTTCAATATCCAGTAACTCTCGCATTAAACGGTCGTACTCGGCATCAGGGATCTCTGGGTTATCTTCCACGTAGTAACGCACAGCGTGGTAATGCAACGACTCTTTTAGTTCTTCTAGTCGCTGAAGTACTGATTCAGACATAGTAAAGCCCCGTGTATTTTCAATCGGTGAGGTTGGGAAATCCAAGAAAAAGGGCTCCATCCGGAGCCCTATTATTATTTGCTGTTAAGATTATGCGTTAGCGGCATTAAACTCAACTATTTGACGTCGATAAGATGCTAAACGATCTGGCGTCATTAAGTTGCGCTGGTCATCAAGTACGTTACCACCTAAGTCATCAGCAATTTGCTGCGCAGTTCGGAGCATTAAGTTAAAGTTCTGTTCAGCCTCGCCATAACAGGGCAATGTCATGAAGAATGAAATACCCTTCGTTGTAAACTCAGCAGGATCAGCATGCTCAAACGTACCAGGGTGCATCATATTAGCGACGCTAAACAGCACTTTGCCGTTACCGGACAAGTCGACATGACGGTGGAAAATATCCATCTCGCCATAAATTAGACCGTTTTGTTGCATACTTTCAAATAAAGCAGTACCAACAAATGGCTCTTCACCAGCACAGTGCACATTCAATACAATCACTTGCATTTCAGGTTCTGGCTTTGGCTCTTCCTTAGGCTCTGCAACGACAGGCTCACTAACCGTTTCGACTTGCTGTTCTTTCTCCGTAATATCAAACGCGGCGGGAATAGCGTCTTCTTCCAAAGCGGGCTGGAATGGCTCTTCAGCTACTGTTACTTGAACAACAGGCTCAACGTCCTCTTCTTTATCTTTTTCTGCAACAAATGAAGGGATGTCATCCGGCTCCTGCTGCGTCTGTTTGACTTCAGATGGACCACCGAATAACGGGTCAGATTCAAACTTGTTGTCGAAAGAGCTCGCCATCCCAAAATCTGGTTCTTTGCGATCTTTGCGAATGATCTCAAAGTCATCTTCAGGAGCGGGAGCGAAGTCTCGTTCTTTCTCAACAAGATCATTTTTGTCTTCTTGGTTAACATCCAGCTTACCAAGTGGCTTGTTACCAAACTTTGCTTTGCCTTCTTTTTTACTGCTCCATAAACCATGAAACAGTAATGCCGCGATGGCTAATGCGCCAACAACAATGAGTACGAATCGCAATTCCTGCATTATTTACTCTCAATATACTTGTTTTTACTACTCGCAGTTCCTTGAGCAGCAACCCAAGTGCAATAAATCTGAATGATACGTTTACTTTACCAAAACTATATGTAGATTTAGAACAACTTAATGCAAGAAGTTCCGTTTTTTGTTGTGATTCTTGCCACGATTCCACTTAACAAGACGTCATTTGTCAGGGCATTGAAAGAAAAGTCCTCACAGGTACAATGAGTTTTCATTTACACGAAGCCAAAATAGACATGAAGCAAAACAATCAGCAGAGAACCGGGTTCGGTTATTTTCTATACGGGATACAATTGGCACTTGCCCCTAAAATCAGGCGCTTTGTCATCTTACCTCTACTTGCAAATATCTTGCTTGTAGGTGGTGCCATCTTCTATCTATTTTCAAACCTTAATATATGGATAGAAGGCTGGATTGGGCAGCTGCCTGAGTTTTTATCCTGGTTAACTTACATTCTTTGGCCTTTACTCGCTCTGACGATACTCGCTACCTTCTCCTATTTTTTCAGCACGCTCGCGAACTTTATCGCCGCGCCATTCAATGGCCTCTTGGCTGAAAAAGTGGAAGAGTACTTAACGGGACAAAAAGTAAATGATGATGGTTTCACTGCCGTCCTGAAAGATGTTCCTCGCGTTTTAGCTCGTGAGTGGAGAAAGCTCCTTTACATTTTACCTAAAGCAATAGGCCTATTCCTGTTATTGCTCATCCCTGCCCTTGGACAAACAGTAGGCCCATTTTTATGGTTTATCTTTACCGCCTGGATGCTCGCGATTCAATATTGTGACTACCCGTTTGATAACCACAAAATCCCATTTAACGACATGCGTTACAAATTGAAACAAAAGCAAGGTAAGGCCTATGGCTTTGGGGTATTGGTGTCTGTATTTACGACGATCCCAATTTTGAACCTCATTGTCATGCCTGTAGCAATATGTGGTGCAACCGCTATGTGGGTCGCGGAGTTTAAGCACCAACGATAGTCGATTAGAGATTAAGGAAAGGGATCAGCGCCAGCTTTTCCCTTTTCTTTTATCAAGTTCTGGGCCAACCTAATAAGATATAACTTTTTAATCCTTTTCCCTTTTTTTCATACCGCATATTCTTCTATCCATATTCACACAACGTGTAATGAAGGAACATCACTATGAGCAAAATCTACGAAGATAACTCTCTTACTATTGGTAATACACCTCTCGTTCGTCTAAACAAAGTAAGTAAAGGCAAAGTTCTCGCAAAAATTGAAGCGCGTAACCCTAGCTTCAGTGTTAAGTGCCGTATCGGTGCAAACATGATTTGGGAAGCAGAGAAAGCGGGCCTTCTTAAGCCAGGTGTAGAGCTTGTAGAACCTACCAGTGGTAACACTGGTGTTGCTCTAGCATTCGTAGCGGCTGCTCGCGGTTACAAGCTAACATTGACCATGCCTGAATCAATGAGCCTAGAACGCCGTAAGCTACTAAAAGCACTAGGCGCGAACCTTGAGCTGACTGAAGCGGCGAAAGGCATGAAAGGGGCGATTGCTAAAGCAGAAGAAATCGTAGCAAGCAACCCTGAGAAGTACCTACTTCTTCAACAATTTGACAACCCAGCGAACCCAGAAATCCACGAAAAGACTACGGGCCCTGAGATTTGGGAAGCGACAGACGGTGAAATCGACGTATTCGTTGCTGGTGTTGGTACGGGCGGTACTATTACAGGTACTAGCCGTTACATCAAAGGTGAAAAAGGCAAAGCCATCACTTCTGTTGCAGTTGAGCCAGCAGAGTCTCCGGTTATTGCACAAGCACTTGCTGGCGAAGAAATCCAGCCTGCCCCACACAAAATTCAAGGTATCGGTGCTGGTTTCATCCCTGGTAACCTCGATTTAGACATTATTGACCGTGTTGAGCAAGTTACCTCAGAAGAAGCGATTGAGATGGCTCGTCGCCTAATGGAAGAGGAAGGTATCCTAGCTGGTATCTCATCTGGCGCAGCGGTTGTTGCAGCGAACCGACTTGCAGAACTACCTGAATTTGAAGGAAAAACAATTGTAACTGTCTTGCCAAGTTCCGGTGAGCGTTACCTAAGTACAGCACTCTTTGCAGGTATCTTTACCGAAAAAGAGAACCAACAATAATATGTGTTCAAATCAATTTTTAGTTTAAAAAAGCCCCGTTTAGGGGCTTTTTTGTTGATCCCTGCCCTACCTTTGGTAATATCAGGGTGTTTTATTTCTAGCTTCAAAATAAAGAAGCAGAACACAAAAAGGTTTCAAAGTGATTACGCACGCAAACAGTTGCGTAGTTACCAAACTTTTGACTAGTATCAGAACTGACGCGCTTTGAACTCTTCCCGTGCTAGCGCACAAGATGTAAAGCAGTTAAGCTAAAATCTGGTCACAAACTAACAAAAAAATACATTTATTGGGGTATATCACATGTACGAGAAGCAAGTAGAAATCACAGCAGAAAACGGCCTTCACACTCGTCCAGCTGCACAGTTTGTTAAAGAAGCAAAAGCATTCGACGCAGACATCACTGTGACTTCTAACGGTAAAAGCGCTAGCGCTAAGAGCCTGTTCAAACTACAAACACTAGGCCTAGTGAAAGGTACTCAAGTTACTATTTCTGCTGAAGGCCCACAAGCTCAGCAAGCAGTTGACCACCTAGTTGCTCTAATGGACCAACTACACTAATCCGGTCTCCTACTCCAGAAGCCATTTTGTGAAAGCAAAATGGCTTCGTTGGAAATAGGCTCAAAACTAAGCTAAAACTATTCGTTAGCGCACCCATTATTCTCCCGTTTTATAAAGTTGACCAAACTTAAGGTAAGGCTATGATTTCAGGCATCCTAGCATCTCCTGGTATTGCAATCGGTAAAGCACTACTACTTCAAGAAGATGAAATTGTCCTAAACACAAACACTATTTCTGACGATCAAGTAGAAGCTGAAGTTCAGCGTTTCTTTGACGCTCGTAACAAATCTGCAGCTCAGCTAGAAACTATCAAGCAAAAAGCGCTTGAAACGTTTGGCGAAGAAAAAGAAGCGATCTTTGAAGGTCACATCATGCTTCTTGAAGACGAAGAGCTAGAAGAGGAAATCCTAGCACTTATCAAAAACGACAAGATGACTGCTGATCACGCTATCCACTCAGTGATCGAAGAGCAAGCATGTGCTCTTGAGTCTCTAGACGACGAATACTTAAAAGAGCGTGCAACTGACATCCGCGATATCGGTTCTCGTTTTGTTAAGAACGCACTAGGCATCAACATTGTTTCGCTTAGCGATATCAACGAAGAAGTAATTCTTGTTGCTTACGACCTAACGCCATCTGAAACTGCACAAATTAACCTAGACTACGTGCTTGGTTTTGCTTGTGACATCGGCGGTCGTACATCTCACACTTCAATCATGGCTCGCTCACTTGAGCTTCCAGCTATCGTTGGTACTAACGACATCACGAAGAAAGTTAAGAATGGCGACATGCTGATTCTTGACGCAATGAACAACAAGATTGTTGTCAACCCATCAGAAGCTGAGCTAGAAGAAGCGAAAGCGGTTAAAGCAGCATTCCTAGCTGAAAAAGAAGAGCTAGCGAAACTGAAAGACCTACACGCAGAAACGACTGACGGTCACCGTGTAGAAGTTTGCGGTAACATCGGTACAGTGAAAGATTGTGACGGTATCCTTCGTAACGGCGGTGAAGGTGTTGGTCTGTACCGTACTGAATTCCTATTTATGGACCGTACTGCGCTACCAACTGAAGAAGAACAGTACCAAGCGTACAAAGAAGTTGCGGAAGCAATGAACGGTCAAGCTGTGATCATCCGTACTATGGATATCGGCGGCGATAAAGATCTCCCATACATGGATCTTCCAAAAGAGATGAACCCATTCCTAGGCTGGCGCGCTGTACGTATCAGTCTAGATCGTCGTGAAATCCTTCGTGATCAGCTACGTGGCATTCTACGTGCTTCTGCACACGGCAAACTGCGTATCATGTTCCCAATGATCATCTCTGTCGAAGAAATCCGTGAGCTTAAGAAAGCGATCGAAGAGTACAAAGAAGAGCTACGCGCTGAAGGCCACGCGTTCGACGAAAACATCGAAATCGGTGTTATGGTTGAAACTCCTGCTGCTGCTGCGATCGCACACCACTTAGCGAAGGAAGTGTCTTTCTTCTCTATCGGTACAAACGACCTAACTCAGTACACGCTAGCGGTTGACCGTGGTAACGAGATGATTTCTCACCTATACAACCCACTATCACCAGCTGTACTTACAGTGATCAAGCAAGTTATCGACGCTTCTCACGCAGAAGGTAAATGGACTGGTATGTGTGGTGAACTTGCAGGTGACGAGCGTGCAACACTTCTACTTCTAGGTATGGGTCTGGACGAGTTCTCAATGAGCGGCATTTCAATCCCTAAAGTGAAGAAAGTAGTTCGTAACTCTAACTTCGCAGAAGTGAAAGCAATGGCTGAAGAAGCCCTTTCTCTACCGACAGCAGAAGAAATCGAAGCCGTGGTAGAAAAGTTTATTGCTGAGAAAGCTCAGTAATCGGTAGTACCAAGTAATTCAATACTTAATGGCCATTAGACGGCGAAAAAAGTCGTCTAATGAGCTATATTGGTATACTATAATTCGACAGAATAAAACCAAACCTTAGGAGCATGACACAATGGGTCTGTTTGACAAACTTAAGAAGCTTGTATCTGATGACAGCGCTGACGCTGGTGCTATCGAAATCATCGCGCCACTTTCTGGTGAGATTGTAAACATCGAAGACGTGCCAGATGTTGTTTTCGCTGAGAAAATCGTTGGTGACGGTATTGCTATCAAGCCAGCAGGCAACAAAATGGTAGCTCCTGTAAACGGTACTATCGGTAAGATCTTCGAAACTAATCACGCGTTCTCTATCGAGTCTGACGACGGTGTTGAGCTTTTCGTTCACTTCGGTATCGACACAGTTGAACTAAAAGGCGAAGGCTTCACGCGTATCGCTGAAGAAGGTCAAACTGTTAAAGCTGGCGACACTGTAATTGAATTCGATCTAGCTCTTCTAGAAGAGAAAGCGAAGTCAACGCTAACTCCAGTTGTTATCTCTAACATGGACGAAATCAAAGAGCTAAACAAGCTTTCTGGTTCTGTAACTGTTGGTGAAACTCCAGTTCTACGTGTAACTAAGTAATTTTTACTTAATCGAACACGAAAAAAACGCTGCCAATGGCAGCGTTTTTTATTATCTGACTTTTTTCTGAGCGATGTGCATCGCTGAAACACGTTCAACTGAGCAAGCCTAGTGCTGAGCTCGGCCTTTGCTTCGCTTGAGCGAGTAATGCAGTTGTCGCATCTTGGAGCACTTGAGAACGCACCATTTCCGTAGATTCTCTTGCGAAGTCTGTATCTCTTATTCGACTCTTGGACTCTGTAACACTCCGATTCACAGTATTTAAGTTATCCATCGAGCCGTTTACACGGTTCTGAAAGCTGCCAATTTCACTTCGGTGCGAATCAACGTACTTAATTGCTGCATCAATCACCCCAACTGAAAGCTGAGCCTTACCTGCCGTCGACATATCAATGTCATCCATTGTGACTAATTGACCAGCGCTCACATCAAGCTCATCCGCTAAACTCCCTTCGAGAACCACACCCTCTGGCGCCTTCATCGTAGAAGCGAAGAATTGCAGTTCGTTGTTTTCCGTTACTGAAGCATTCACTATCGATTGTTGAGCATTGATGTAAGTGGCGACCTGTTCTATACGGTCACCCAATTTGAGTCCAATGGATTCCGTTTGGGTTTGCCCTTTACTGTCTTGGTATTCGACTTTTAGGGTTTGGTTATCTTTAGTGACTCGCCAATCTTTATCGACCGCATCACCAACATAATGCTGCCCTCCCATCTCTGGGATATGGCTACGCATGTTACGTAACGTCAAAGAGATTGAATTAGCGTTCGCGCCAATATGGAAACTTTGTGAACCGTAAGATCCATCAAACAGGTTTTTATCCGCAAATGTTGTCGTGATCGCGACACGATCAAGCTCATCTTGCAGCGCTACGACCTCATATTGAATACTTTGCCGATCACTTGAGTCATAACTGCCGTTTGCTGCTTGAAGCCCCAGAGAGCGTAAGCGTTGCAATATGTCACTGCTTTCGTGCAATGCTCCCTCCGCTGTTTGAGCAATAGAAAAAGCGTCGTGTGCATTTCTTAAGGCGACATCAAGCCCTCTCGTTTGTACATGGAGAGTATTCGATATCTGTAAACCTGCCGCATCATCGCTCGCCGAGTTGATTCGAAACCCCGAAGTTAGGTTGCGTTGTGACTCAACATTTTGCGCAGCTGCTTGACTCAGGTGTCTCTGCGCCACCATCGCAGAAACATTGGAATTTAAAGAGATCATCTAATCGATATGAATGCCTTATCGAACATAATGTCAGGACACATCTGAATCGTTATAGCCAATAAGCAAAAAGCCAGGGATGAGCCTGGCTTTGGTTTCTTGCTTTGTTAAATTGATTAACCTAGCAGACTTAGCGCTGAGTTAGGCGCTTGTTTCGCTTGCGCAAGGATTGAGCTTGACGCTTGCGATAGAATTTGTGATTTGGTCATTGCCGTCGTTTCTTTCGCGAAGTCAGTATCTTTGATACGGCTCTTCGACGCATTCACGTTCTCGTTAATGTTGTCCAAGTTGCTGATTGCGTGGTTGAAACGGTTCTGGAAAGCACCTAGCTCTGCGCGGTGGCTGTCTACATATTTCAGTGCCGCATCGATGATGGCAACAGATTCTTGTGCGCCACCAACTGAGGTTACGTCGATAGTATCTACCGTTACCTTTTTGCCTTCGCCCAAACCTAGTTCACCAGATAGACCACCTGAAAACTCGACCTCGCCCTCAACTTTGTTGTTGCCAGCGAAGATTTGCAGTTTACCATCTTGGTCTACTGATGCTTTCACTAGGTCAGTTTGGCCGTTAATGTAAGTCGCAAGCTCTTCGATATCGTCACCCGCTTTTGCGCTGATGTTGATTTCTTGCTCTTGGCCGTAGCTGTCCGTTAGGTTGATTTTTAGGTC
>NZ_JAWOTK010000014.1:0-91938 GCF_033338855.1 Vibrio sp. Vb0937
CCTTCTGAACCTAAACAAGGTCCAAAAATGTACTCTTTAATTTGATTCACCGAAATTACTCCTTTGAGCCATAACGCCCTGTTAAGGTGTGAGCAACACGATACCGAAGTTCCCGCATACCACCTTAAACGCTAAACGCAATGCATAGCAAAAATGCCAAGCGTTGCGAATCACTCTTAAACAGTTTGTTAGCTATTTTTTTCCAATGCCTCTTGGAGTTTAGCTATCGTGTGTTGACTGTAGACTTTAATTCCATTGCGCTCTAACAATGCAGCAGCTACCCCTGAGCCATCGATTTTGATCCCGTTGAATGTACCGTCATAAATTTTTGAACTGCCACAGGAAGGACTGCCTTCAGCGAGTACCGCGTACTTTATTTGTTGTTTTTTGCAAAGTTCCAAAGCGTTCTCTGCCCCACTTACAAATTGTTCAGTAACATCAATACCATCATTTCCAACAACGTTTGCCAAACCATCAAGCACATCAACACCTTTACCAGTAATGATTTCGGCAGGTGCTCTAGGAATAGGTAAACCTGCTGAGACTTCGGGGCAAAAGGTCACTAGTTCTGCGTTTGACTTGAGCCATTGCAGCTCAGGCTCTTTGACTGATAAACAGCTCGCATTGTATCTAACGTTGTTTCCAACCAGACATGAACTAACGAGAACTTTTACCACTGGAACTCCTTTATATACGAGAAATAGCTAACGCCCTGTTAAGGTGTGAGCAACGCAATACCGATGCTGCCGCACACCACCTTAAACACTAAAGTCAACGCATAGTAAAAACGCCACGCGTTGCGAATCACTCTTAAACAGTTTGTTATGCGCTTTGCTCCACTAATTCAGCTGTTCCAATACAAACGACTCGTCCTTCAATATCAGTAACTATATCTCCGGAGAACTGATGATTAAGCTGAACTTGAACATTAGGTAGGCCTATTGGTGCAATATTAATTAAGTACCCATCTTTTATGGTTTCCACTACGTATTTATGCTCGCCAGAAACTTTAAGCTCAGATAGAACGACACCTAAATTGCTATCGATTACCTCTGCAGATGACGCAGATAAACTGAAAACACATTCCCCCGACTCGCCTGAATTGGGAGCTAACAACATGAAACCCACATGTCTACCATCTATTGTTTTCAATACCATCGCTTTTGGTAGTTCATTATCCATACATCCCTCGATATTTAAATGCACTAGCGCATAACGCCGCGTTAAGTAGTGAGCAACGCCACCACAGAACCTAACCATACCACCGTAAACACAAAACCCAACGATGGAATGAAAAATGCCATGCGTTGGGAATCTGTCTTAAACGCTTTGTTAGCACACTATTCTGAAAGTTTGTGAATAACCCTCATCAATGCATCGTATACTTCTTCGATTGATTCATTATCTATTGGTGTATCCATATGACTATGTGCGAGCATATTTCTCAGTTGCATAGCCTTTTCGATAGCGACCAAATCATATGGCTCAATGAGTCCATTTTGAACTAGCGCATTGATAGTTGAATGAATAGATTTAGTCTTAAATTCAAAGCCTTGAACAACTAATTTTTGTTTAGATAAATATTCAAACTCAGCCCATAGCTGAATTAATTTAGCTGCTTTTTGAAATGACCTAATTTTTTCAACTTCTTCCTGCTCTCGTTGGCGTCTATATACTAAAAGCACCCAAGACAAAACTGACATTGTGATACTAATTCCGCCAGATAAAAGAGCCAACATTTGAGTTTTCGTTAACTCAATTTCTATTAACGATAACAGAAAGTATGACAGTGATAGAAAACCAAGCAATGCTCCTATTGCAACATAGAGCTTGAGGATACTTTCGAATTTATTACGACGCTTAAGAGATTGCTCCATTTCCCAAAGGTCATTTTTCACGGTTTTAATTTCTTCGTATTTCATGACCTTTACTCCGTAAGAATAGAAACAGTTACAGCGATGATCGACAGGGTTACAACACCAATGAACATAAACATATATGTTCCATCTTGAAGTTTAGCCGAGTCATACATAGCACCTACGGCTAGAGGCAGTAAAGCAGCGACAATACGTACAGCCTTAGATCCTATACCCGCTTTTTTCTGTGAAAGCCCTTTCGTAATTAATATGTTTGCATCAGAAACATTACTACTTGTAACTTCGGGAGTTCCACCAACGCTGTTAGTTTTGGACTCTAATCGGTGTGCCTCTTCGATAAGATCCGATACATACTTTTCTGTGGTTTCACGCAATTTGTTTTTTGCATTGTCGTTGAAACCCTCAAGATCATCATCATCTATCTCGATACGCATAAGTAGAGTCCTAGTCTATTGATTCAAAAGAGGAATTATACAGGTATACGTTCTTGTTGGTAAGAGTTAAAGTTGATGGAGTGTGCTAACGCCGCATTAAGGTGTGAGCGAAGCTTGGCTATACTTGAGCGAAGCGAAACTGCCAAGCGTTGCGAATCACTCTTAAATGCTTTGTTATACGCGTGCTGACACTACAACGGAACTTTCATAACCTTATGATTTGGCTCACTTTCAATATCAACCGCTAACCAACCTAATGACTCGTACAACGATGGTACATTTGTGTAAGAATACAGGTTACTTTGAGTTGCTGCTGATACTTGGCTAACACCTCGGTTAATCAGTTCACTGGCAATACCTTGACCGCGCCAATCTGGTGAAACATAAACAGCATTAAACCAAATAACTTCTAAGTCACCATGAGGTTCTTTAAAGCGCGAGTAAGCAAGACCACCGATAACTTGATTGTCTCTGAGAGCGACAATTACCGGTGGAAGTTTAGATTCTGATTTATAGGTATCTACGAATAGAAAGTCAGACCATTCCGTTTGAAACAGCTTCTCTAGAGCAACCCAATACTCACTATCTTCATCGCAATTTCTGAATACTACCTTATTCATATTGGATTATTTCCTCAAAGCGTATAACGCCCAATTAAGGTGTGAAGCACGCGACCACAACACTTAATTTAACCACCGTAAACACTAAACTCAACCCAAACCAAAAATGCCAAGCGTGATGAATCACTCTTAAATTGTTTGTTAGATTTTAGTTCGCACCAACCCAAAACTTTGGTCTGAAAGCTCCAGTTTAAATATGCTGAATTCTTTATGCTTAGAGTCCCAACTGTGCATTTTTTCTATACAACTTTGCACAAATTCCTCTTCACATTTAGCACCAAATATTATGCTTTTTACCGCTTCAAAAGGGATATGAAATAGGTGGATATTGTCGTCTATCACTTTTGTCGCGGACTCAAGAGGAAGTACCATTCGATACTCCTTTTCATACTCCCAATCACTTCCTTTAGTTAAGAAAACCTCAGACATGGATTTTTGCCAAAATGATATTGTTTTTCTGTGCTTGGTGTACGTGACTTTCTGAGGACTACCTGCGTATTCCACTACACCACCAGTTTTTTCATTGGGAATAACTTGATTAAAAAACTTATGCGAAGTATCAAACTCAATGACATAACCTTTGTGGCTGTTGCCATAATGCGACCACATAAGAAGATTATCTTCTGTTTCAGATAAGCATAAGATTCCATCTGATTGGTCAATAATATTTCGATATTGACCATTTGCAATACTTAACCCCATTGCATCGAATTCATCCATCACTTTAGTGATGTGTTTATTTTTACTAGTTAAGAGGAACCTTACTGCAAACAACTTGACTGATAATGGTACTAATTTTTTATACCATGGTTCAGTTTTACGCTCTTCCTTTAGCCAAGTTTCGATATTTTCGAGCACATACTCCTTAGTGTTTACTCCCATAAAGTCCACGTAACAAGGTAGAAGCTCAAAGGGGTCATTAAATTGTCCAGGTTGAGTAAACCTTAGCATCCCATTTTCAAAAAAATGTGGTAGCTCATCAGAAATATATTTATACATCCATACTTACCAAAAAATCTAACGCCCTGTTAAGGGGTGAGCAACGCAATACCAAAGCCGCTGCATACCACCTTAAACACTTAAACCAACGCATAGTAAAAATGCCACGCGTTGCGAATCCCTCTTGAACAGTTTGTTAGTATTCAGACCCAACCTGTTACACCGAACTTAAAAAGAAGTCTTATTTGTCAGTTCTCTATCGTCTTGATACCACAGTTTTCACAGATCGTATGTCGAGAAAACTCATCCATAGAAGCTAAAAATGGACCAACTGCCCAGCCTTTGATTAACCCAGCAACAAACTCTTTACGCTTTTGATGTTTTACACCAGCAAAAGGACTTGGGTTCCTAATCAATACGGTAATATGTTTGGATTTAATGTTGCAAGCAGAACAGTGATATTTGTCTATCTGATGAAGCACTAATTTTCCTCCTGAATACTAACGCCGCGTTAAGTAGTGAGCAACGCCTACCACCCAAACTAAACCATTACACCTTAAACGCTAAACCCAACTTAGAATACAAAGCGCTAGGCGTTGGGAATCTGCCTTAAACGCCTTGTTAGGCTACTGATTTTCGCCTATCCGCCACAACACACCACTCGGATCTGTTAAACAAAACTCGAGCATTCCCCACGGCTGCTCAATAAGCTCTGTAACCTTTACACCAAACTCTTTGTCTAGATTGAGTTTTAAAACATGTGCATACCAACTTTGCGCATCTTCAACTAAGAGGTGCATCATACAGTTGTTGCTGTGAGCAGGTTCGTAAAAGTCTTGAAGCAAGAAAGAACAAGAGCCTGATTTGAAGTATGCGATTCCGTCAAACTCAGATGCCATTTCAAAACCCATTGTCTGATAAAAGCGCTTAGAGCATTCAAAGTCTTTAGCGGGAACGAATGACTTTATTTCTACGGCATTCAGGTTTTCCATTTCCATCTCCATTTTATAGCGACTATTTGTAGCCTAACGCCCAATTAAGTTGTGAGCAACGCTGCCACATTACCCAAACACTTCACCGTAACCACCAAGCCTATTGAAACCGAAAGCGCCGAGCGTTGCGAATCAGCTTGAATTGCTTGTTAGGGCACTTTTCTTTCCAGAACTGCTAACAGTTTTCTATAGCCATTCTTTCTTGCTATAGAGACAGCTGATACGCCTTCACTATTTGCATAGTAAGGGTCAGCACCATGTGCAACTAATATTTCAACCGTACTATGGTGCTCGTTAAGTACAGCAATCATTAAGGGACTAAATGCCAATTCCCCTGCAACAGCATTGGGATTGGCTCCTGCTTGTAATAATTTGACCAATATATTGTCTTCAGCCCATTGGGCAGCCATATAAGCTGGTGATTCACCCTGCCAATTTGAAGCATTGGGATTTGCAGACTTCGATAATAGCAACGTAACCAATGACTCATTACCCACAACAGTGGATATGAGTAACATGCTAGCCCCACAGTTATTTTGATAATTTACATCTAAACCATTTTCAATAAGTTGAAGATAAAGGGCATCGTCTTTCTCCTTAACTAAGGTTTCGATAGCCTTATTAAACTCTGTAGTTGGATCAGATTGACAAGGCTCGTCACTACACCCAAAAACGAAAGCTGAAAGAAACAATAAACTCAGTAAATTTCTGCCCATTTTACCTCCTTTGCCCTAACGCCCGCTTAAGTGGTGAGCAACGCAATGCGATGTTTCTGCACACCACCTAAATCACTAAAATCAACGCATGGTAAAAATGCCACGCGTTGCGAATCCGTCTTAAAGCGTTTGTTATGCAACGTTACACCCTTAGTAACCGCCTTATACCCTCGATACCCATTGCTGTAGCAATTGTTGCTTCAAGGCTATTCGATAGCAAATATACAGTGATATCGATTGTTACGTTAAAGAAAAGCCAAAACAGCTCATATACCCTTCTGAAAGCAATTAGCTCAGAAAACAAATCTTTTCGGGCACTAAATCTTGTCCTGGTGCAATTTATAGAACAGGATTGTTTGTCGACGTCATACTCTTCCGCTGGTTGTAGCAAGTAATATTGCTTGTGGTATTTATAAAACAAGACTTCAATTGCCGCCTCACGAACAATGTTATTGAATATACCGTAAGGAACAAAAATGCTCAGATGTCGAGTTGCTCCATAATTTTCTCCTAACCTCTTCTTGTAGTTATCATAAGGAGCCACAGAGAAACTCATAATGATGTTTTCCAGTAACTCAACGCCAATGGCAAGTTCTACTAATGTCAACTTTATCCACTTGAGCAATGTAACTTCCGATTTAAGTTCCTTACCTCGTAGAAATACTGTGGACAGGTAACTTTTGCCATTAAAGTCTTGCTTATCTAGTACTTTGAAACTCTTCATTTGCCACATTTTATTAAGTTGCATAACGCCGCGTTAAGTAGTGAGCAACGCAGACCACCGACCTAAAACATTGTGCCGTAAACACTAAAGCCGATTAAAACCAAAAATGCCACGCGTTGCGAATCTGCCTTAAACGCTTTGTTATACGTTTATATTTCTGATGATCTTATTGCAAGCACTAACAACATCGGAACGATAAAACTTCATCGTTTCAACTAGCTCTTTATCAGCTTTTACGAGAAACTCCTCTGAGCAATTCAAACGAACATGATTAAGTGGTAAATGGTCCGTCTCCGATGCTATGAGACCAAATACGTGGTAATCAGTGTTCCAGCATTGCCCATACATTTCGTTTCCAATACGCGATAATGCAATTATGTTTTCTATATAATTATCATCTGTTTCGAGTAGGTTCTTTGCTAGTTTAATCGCTTCTTCAGACATTTTCTTGCCTCCGATCTTCCCAAAACGTATAACGCCGCATTAAGGTGTGAGCAACGCTACCACCAGACGAAACCTGTACGCCTTAAACACGAAACCCAACGATGACATAAAAAATGCCAAGCGTTGGGAATCACTCTTAAATGCCTTGTTAGTTTTTTGTTTCTAGAGAGTGCTTATTTTCCAAGTCTTCTACCTTATTTTTAAGTTTCTCTAACTTTCGAGAATAAATAAAGAAACCGATTTGAGAACATACTACGGCCACATAGAACAGGTTATCTCTATGTTGAGCTGGAGCATCATTCCACAACCATATAGCGAAGACAGTGACAAGCACATAAGAAATAATATTTGAAATCATTGATGAAGCCCCGAAACCAATCGTACACTTCGATTTTCTAACTCTGTATTAACTTTTTTTAATTCAGACTTATTAAACGCAACAGCTCCCCAAATGACAAGCATAGCTAAACCACCTCTGCCAAGTTTACCTCTAGCTTTAGATTCCTTGTATAGGTCTTTGAGTCCAAGGCTTGAAGCACCAATACCTATATAACTAGCGAAATTGTCTAAAAAGCTATGAAAATCTTTATCAGACTGTAACTCTTTCTCAGTCATTGACCACATGCCATATTGTGGGTTAACAAAAGTAGTGTCTAGCGCTCCTGTTACTAGTTTTCCCATTAAGGCTCTATTCGAAACACTTCGTATCAGTTTCATAGCATCTACTCGTTGCTTCTGACTGAGATGTCTATACAAGATCATCGAACAAATCGCATCTACTTCTACTTTTCCAGCCCCAACAAGTAGTTCTGGTTTAAAACCGATTATTTTAGCTAATATTCTTAATTGTTCTTGCTCATTGCTTGGCAAATTATACGGTAAACTGCTAACTGAAATTACGTTACTCATCACTCATCCATGTATAATTTTAGGGCTTATTTTATGAAATAAAAAGAATAACATATGCACTCAGTGGTGTATAGGAAATGTTATGAAACTAACGCCCAATTAAGGTGTGAGGCGCGCAATACCTATGCTGCTGCATACCACCTTAATCACTTAAACCGACACATAGTAAAAATGCCACGCGTGCCGAATCACTCTTAAATTGTTTGTTAGTTTTTACTATTTCCACCTAGTTCAACAATAACTTCATCTGGTGTGACAACACATGTGAGCAAGTGGTTGATATCTGGATCTTCAATAGGTTCAAGAGCATAGACTGGTTTGCCTAAACCTAAAGCATAACCAATATCCATTGCGACGCTTTTACCGACGTAACCATCAAAATTTAGAATATAGGTAATGTCAGCTTCTCTAATACGCTGCAAACAACCATCAATACCATTAGCTTGAAGAGGCTCAGAAATGGTTGTTTGAATACCTGCATTGATCAACGTTTCTCGTATTGCCTGCATCTTTTCTAAATTCTTGAAACTACCAGCAACATAGACGGATTTACTCATACTCCTTCCCTATTTTTGCGTAAATTTTGATGTAAACACTAACGCCCTGTTAAGGGGTGAGCGACGCAATACCTAAGCCGCCGCATACCACCTTAAACACCAAAACCAACGCATAGTGAAAATGCCACGCGTTGCGAATCCCTCTTGAACAGATTGTTATGTTTGTAGCCTAAGCCAATCGATTGTACTCACATATAATAGTTTTGAGGCTGCTACCAAATGGTACGCGCCAAACTGGATTACCTTGATCATCACTTGGTTCGGAATCGACTAACTTAGTGATAAAATTTTGTAGCCTAAGCTTAACGTCACCTGTAACTTTGACTCGATACGCTTCCCTTTGTACCTCAATCCAAAGGCTTCCTGATTTTATCTTTTTGTGCATCAACCTATATCGCTCACCGACATTTATCTTGGTTTGAATATTGTCCTTCGAACTCAGAGCTGATTGGATATTTGGATTCATTTAATTCCTCCCGAAAACATAACGCCCTGTTAAGGGGTGAACAACGCAAAACCGATGCCGCCGCATACCACCTTAAACACTAAAACCAACGCATAGTGAAAATGCCACGCGTTGCGAATCCCTCTTGAACAGTTTGTTAGCTAATTTACTACAACGATTGTTTTCGCCAGTTTGTCACCTAATCTCTGTCTTCTTTTACCTAGAATAAAGATCGCGTCAATCATGCCGATTATTGGTGTCAAAACATTGCGGAAAAATGACTGAGGAAAACTACAACTTTTTCCAGTAACTGAGTCTATAACTGAGATACCTAGTAGCTTCTTACCAAGGCTTTGACCTTTTGCGAAACCATCAGAAAGTAGGAAATAAAAAGCAGCGGCAGAAAAGGCGATTAAGCCAGATGAGTCTTGGGATAAACCAATTAATGTGCCGAGCCAAAGAAAGAAAATGAATATTGCGGCACTTATTGCACCATCAATGATTTGTCCTAAATACCGAAGACCCGGGCTTGCAAGCCTATGCGATTCGATAATCGAATCTCTATCTGTTTCCACTTACTTTTCCTCCATGTGAGTTAGATGTCGAATAAATTTGCTAACGCCCTGCTAAGGGGTGAGCAACGCAATACAAAAGCCGCCGCATACCACCTTAAGCACTAAAATCAACGCATAGCAAAAATGCCACGCGTTGCGAATCCCTCTTAAGCAGTTTGTTATGTGTCAAATTTTAAACTCGAACTTAGCTTTTTTAGGGCCAGTTTCCCCTTTTTCGGAAGGCGCATACTTCCGTTTTGATAATATTCGCACAGCTTCAGCATCGAATACTCCTTTAGGTACAGAATCAGTAACCATTATGTCAATCACATCACCCTGACTATTAATATTAAACGTGAGTACAACAGTACCGACTAATTTGTTTTTCCTTGAACCTTTATGATTCCTAGGCGATACACTGTCCCGAGCTTTGTGTTCTCGATAATTTGGGGAACTAGCACTTTCAATTAAACCAGCACAGCCAGACAATAATGCCGCTATAAATAATATTAAAATCTTCATACTTAATCTTTGACAACATAACGCCTTGTTAAGGTGTGAGGCACGCAATACTAATGTTTCCGCATAACACCTTAACCACTAAAGCCCACGCATAATAAAAATGCCACGCGTGCGGAATCACTCTTGAACAATTTGTTATGTACGTTGTACCGAGCGCACTGGTACCCAACCAATTTCACCCGTTGACCTCGAGACTCGATACCACTCATTGAGTTCAAACTGCACTGATAGCTTTTCACCAATGACTGTATTGAGCTCAACATTGTCATAGTCATAACGCAAAATACCTTCTGAGATTCCTTCAATCTTTTCGATATATTGAACTGGAGCCCAACCCTGCATACCTTCACTACTGGTTATAAAGATCCAATTGGGAAACTCGTCGTCAATTGCACCGAGAGCTACTTTATCACCTTGTTTCAAATAAAACGGATTGGGATATTCTGAGACGTGTTTTTCCGTAGCTACTACTTCCATATTTTCTCCAAAGTACATAACGCCCTGTTAAGGGGTGAGCAACGCAATACCGAAGCCGTCGCATACCACCTTAATCACTAAAATCAACGCATAGTAAAAATGCCACGCGTTGCGAATCCCTCTTGAACAGTTTGTTATGTGCGTGGTTGAAACCTACTCTACACTTGGCTCCGGTAAAACTGGTGGTGTACTGTCCATATAAGTTAAAAAGTTTTCCCATAACTCGTGCGTTCTTTGCTTAGTTAACTTAGTTTTGCACGATATCGCCATAACTCCACGAATAGTTCCATCACGCCATTGCGTATAAACCGAATCACAGTGAGAGGACATATATGCTTGCCAATCCTGTTGAGCGAGTTTAATTGCTGCGATCAGTTCTGGGTCATGAGAGTTGTGCTCAAAGCTAGCGTTTAGATATTTGTCTAATTTAACTTGTGCTGACTCTAATTCAATAATGGCACATTGGTTTATCTCAATTGTGGTCATCGCATTATTACAGTCAATGGACTCTTCTTCAGCAAAAGCACCAAATGAAAGGCTAGCTAATATGATGATTAGACGCTTATTCATCGTTTTCTCCGAAAGCACATAACGCCCTGTTAAGGGGTGAGCAACGTAGTACCGAAGCCACCGCACACCACCTTAAACACTAAAGTCAACGCATAGCAAAAATGCCACGCGTTGCGAATCCCTCTTGAACAGTTTGTTAGTTGCCAGACCCAAGGCTTTGATTTGAAGTTTATGAGCACTTTGCCAACACGACCTTTACGTATTTTGTAAAACTCAAATCAGGCGCAGTTTCAAAGCGCCTGTTACTGAAACCACTTGGAACATACAACGCCGTAGAAAACGGGCTAACAACACCAAAAAGCTTCTTTGGACAGACAATGTTACACAGCTAACTTTCAACATATAAATCGGTTTCTGAAATAGAAAATCCAACCACAAAAGAAACCAACGTTCGGTTTTCACAAACTCAAACAACTAGAAGTTGAAATACGAAAACCGAGCCAAAAAGCACTGGACCTTAGCCCTAAACATTTTGTTTTAGCTCCGTTTTTCTCGTTGGCAACTAACGCCGCATTAAGGTGTGAGCAGCGCTTGGCTATACTTGAGCGAAGCGAAAGCGCCAAGCGTTGCGAATCACTCTTAAATGCTTTGTTAGCTTTCTGGGGCCTCGTGCTCAACCAAGCCTTTTTCGAGTTGTATTTTCCTAATATCTCTGAGAAGTGAACTCCCCTCTTCTGATAAGGTCCAATATTCATTTTTATCACTAACGGGGTGCTTTCGAGGGCTAGGTTTTATTAAGTTGAGTGCTGCTAAATCTGCCAACCAATCACTAAGAATATTATTAGGAACTGGGGCGATTTGACGGTGGTTCACTTCTCCGTAATACACAGCAATATCCGCACCTATTTTTTCGAATGTATTTTCAACCATTAAATTTGGTGCAATAGCTTTGAATACGCCAAGCAACGACCCTTCTTTAGGTTCTCCCCATTTTGTATCCCCAATTTTAGCAATATAGATTTCAACTATATTTTTTCTCAGTACTTCAAAAGCCTTTGTGTTTACCTCTTCTTTTTTTTCGTTTTGTTTAGCGAGGTTTGCTATATCTTCTAGCTCGCCCCTCAATGTGGCATTTTCCTTACTCAACCTAGTTAATTCCGAAACCAGTTCAGGAGAAGCATTTACCGTATTGGCACGAACCCAGCCAATTCTTGGTGTCGTTTGCATACTTTTCATTAAAGAAATTGAAACCTTGGCATGTAAATCATCCTTTGTTGTCCAGAAATTTACTATTCTGCTTTTTATCTTTGATTTAAATTGCTCCAAAGCCTCTCTTTTTTCAGTAGAGCTTTCCATTTGATTTGCAGGCCAGTTAGCACCATCAGCTAATACGAAACCTAGGGCTGGCACTGATTTTTTGACAGCATAGTCATACTCCTTTTCTGTGTAACTCACACCGTCAGCTGCAATTGAGCCATATTTATGTGCTGCAATCACAACGTAATAGTCAGACTCATCTATCTGCCTTTGAATTATTTTCCATTGCTCCTCATCTGCGGCACTGAACATTTCCATCCCTACAGGAATATGCCCCATTTCCAAAATAGCCTTGATAACTTGGTCTCGCTCGTCTTTTAGATCCTCATATGTCGAGCTGACAAAGATTTGAAACTTTTTTTCCATTTAAATTACTCCTTATTATTTACTAACGAATAGTTAGCGTAAAATACGTGGAAAGCTAACGCCTTGCTAAGGTGTGAGTAACGCAATACAAAAGCTACCGCACAGCGCCCTAATCACATAAGCCACCGCAAAGTAAAAATGCCACGCGTTACGAATCACTCTTAAGCAATTTGTTAGTACATGCGCTACTTCTATTTATGCGCTCCAAGATATTGAAAACTGGCATAATATGAAAGGCTTTGAACACTGAAGTGAGACGGGCAGCTACAAAACTTTACCCCGATTTAAAGACGAAAGTTGGCTAGAAGAAAAACGCACTGAACTGCCCTACTTTCACTGGCTTCAAATTAGAAAAGAATTCGATCCTCGCACTTCGACGGCAATACCAAAGAAAGACAACTCTGACTTCGTAAAAACCACGAAAGAGAAGAAGCGCCAAAGAAATAGGGTAAGAGTTAGACACCGTAAACGGTGAAATCAAAGCAAACACTCCGCATATAGTGCCACCGGAAAGAACGTGAAAGGTACAAACTGAAAGGTGTACAGACGAGCACAGAAACAAATAAACACCAAAACTTATGACCTTTGATGTCAACCCCGTACTAACGCTTTCTATACGGCGACTTGCCGTTTTTCTGGCAGGCTACCGCCTTCTTTCTTATCAAAAGCGCTATCAATCGTAGCACTTATATGTATGAAACAAATAGAAAAACAGTATGAATATGTGTGGTAGCGCGCGCAATTAGGCGGCGCACAGCACGCTAATTTCAAAAGTGGTGATACATTAACGGAGCTGTATAAATAAACAGGTTAATTTATCATGAAAAGTCAGTTTTTACTTAGTGTAAAAGAGCACATGCTTACTCGTCATTATGCGAATAAAACTATCGAAAGTTATCTATTTTGGATAAAACGCTTTATCACTTTTCACCAGCTTGCACACCCATCAACACTAGCAGAAGATGATGTCATTCAATTTCTGAGTTACTTAGCGGTAGAAGAAAAAGTTGCGGTAAAAACGCAAGCTTTGGCGCTGAACTCAATATCATTTTTATATCGTGATTATTTCAAAACCCCACTATCACTTGATATGAGATTTCAGAAATCTTTGACCGAAAAGAAACTTCCCGTTGTGTTAACCAGGGAAGAGATCCGAAGATTCGTTCAGCATATCGACCCGAGGTATAGACTCCATATTCAGCTGCTTTACGGCTCCGGGCTTCGAGTTATGGAATGTTTACGCTTAAGAGTTCAAGACATCGATTATGATTATGGTGCAGTTCGCGTTTGGCAAGGAAAAGGAGGTAAAAATCGTACAGTCACATTAGCCAAAGAACTGCATGAACCACTCAAAGCTCAAGTTAATTTAGCAAGAAACTATTATTTTAAAGATAGGCACATGCCTGGTTATGCGGGCGTATACATCTCTGAAGGTTTACGACGTAAATACCCAAAAGCGGAGCTAGATTTTAACTGGCACTTTTTGTTTCCATCAACAAAGTTAAGCGCAGATCGAGACACTGGTGAACTCAGAAGGCATCATATCAATGAAAGCGCAATACAAAGAGCAGTAAAGCGCGCGGCAAGCGACGCAAGCATTGAGAAAACTGTAACTTGCCACACACTAAGACACAGTTTTGCCACGCACTTATTGGAATCTGGCGCAGACATTAGAACTGTTCAGGAACAATTAGGGCATACTGATGTAAAAACCACGCAAATCTATACTCACGTTATCGAGCGCGGGGCTGGCGGCGTGTTGAGTCCATTATCCAGCCTTTAGAAAAACAAAGCCACCTCGAAAGGTGGCTTTGCTTTATAACTCGTTATTGACGAACACCGAGTTTCACATTGCCTTTTGAATCAAACCAAAGTGCTTGCGAACGGCGACGTCCTATTAGTATCGGACCATCGTCATAAAAGAGAAAGTTCTTCCAGTGCTTTTTAAAAATAGACCATTTCGTTTCGATGACATTGTACTTCTCGTAGCAAAAGTAAACGGTTACATCGTCTTGCCAATCGATATGTGCCTCAGCTTCCGCTGGCATGTCAGGATCATCCGACTCCCAGGCAGCCATCCAATCCACAGTTTCAGACCAATTCGCCTCATTCATTGGCCAGTCTTGGGAACTAAGTCTATCCATATCAGGGCTTTGAGCACTGATATTTTCTTTCCAAAATTGTGCTGAACGGGCTTGGCTCATCGGCTTAATAAAAGCCAAATCTTCTTCTGGCACAGGCATCGACTGATGCGTAAAAATCCATTTTCTTTGGTATTCATCCAAAGGCAAATAAGACATTCAGTCTCCTTTATTACGATTTCAGCCAACCTTTCTCTGTGGCTTCTTCAATCAACTCTTTCGCTTTGTCCCATAAGGTAACAGAGCCAAATTCAATTCGTTTATTAATGGTAAGTGCTTGTTCGCGTGAGACACCATGTTCCTTCCAACTCTGACCATTATTATGGTAGTTCAAGAGCATTGGAATTAACCGATCGAGTGCTTTTGCATACTTAGCATCATCGGTCTGCGCGGCTTCAAATTCATGCCAAAGCGCCAATAGCTCTTGCTCCTGATCGCTGGGTAACATACCAAACAAGCGCTCTGCAGCTCTAATTTCTTTTTCTGCTTGCTCTTGAGACGCAGCAGTATCATAAACAAAGGTATCGCCCGCGTCGATCTCTACTACGTCATGTATCAATAACATTTTCATCACTCGGCAAATATCAACAGGTGCATTCGCATGCTCTTCCATCAATATTGCCATCAGTGCGACATGCCAACTATGCTCACCACTATTTTCGAGGCGCCCTTCAGCACTTTTAACTCGAGTTCGGCGCAAAATGCTTTTGAGTTTATCGAGCTCGATTACCAGTGCTAACTGCTTTTCCAATCGTTCCATACTATCGTCCTTCTGGCTGCCAATTCGGATTAATAAGCGACGTTAGAACGTGGTCTTGCCACTCACCATTAATCAAAAGGTAATCTTTTGCATACCCTTCTCGGTTGAAACCTACATGCTCTAGCACAGCTTCACTGCGTTTATTGTGAGGCATGTAGCCAGCTTGAATACGATGCAGTTTCTGAACGTTAAACATGTAGTCGCAAGCCATGGTTAATCCACGACGCATGTAACCATGCCCTTGCGCTTTTTCAGCGAGAGAATATCCGACGTTACAAGAATAAAAAGGAAAACGACTCAAACTACTAAAGGATATCGTACCTAGCATTTCACCCGAAGAGGCTCTGACTAAAAGGCAATAATACCCCAATCCCATTCGATGCAGCTCATTGAGCTTGATTAGCTTTTGCAACCAACCGTTCACTGAGAAAAAAGCCTCTTCACGTTTCGGTTCAAACGGTTTCAGGTATTCTCGGTTCGCTTGAAAATATTCGGCAATCATATCTGCGTCACCGATTTCAGCGGTACGAAGAAGCAAGTCACCGTCCAACCTATGTACGGCGATAGATGAGCTGTTATCTTCCATTACAAATGATTAATTCCGTCTTTTCGTTCAATTCGATTAATTCTTACGGATACCGTAATCACGCAGTTTATTAGCGATTGAGGTATGCGATACATTTAAGCGCTTAGCAAGCTTGCGGCTTGATGGGAATGACTGATACAAACGTTCCAGAACTTGAGATTCATAATCACGCATGATCTCATCCAAAGAACCGTCGATGTTAAGCGTTGCACTACCAGCGCCGACTGACTGAGGCTGAGGTAAATTGAAGTGATCCGCGTTTAGTATACCACCATCCATTTCCGTGAGCGCTCGAAGAACCATGTTATCCAGCTGGCGCATGTTTCCTGGCCACTGATAATTTGCAAGGGCATCAACTAGACCATCATCAAACTCTGGCTTATCAATCCCAAGCTGTTGAGCATGTTTCGCCACGAACAACTCAAGCAATGGTGCAACGTCGTTTGAGCGCTTACGTAACGGAGGAATGCTGAGCGTAAGTACGTTGAGACGATAATACAAATCTTCACGGAACATTCCTGCTTCAGAAAGCTCGGCAAGGTTATGTTTTGTTGAAGCGATGATACGAACATCGACATGCATCTCATCTTCTGCACCGACACGACGGAAATTACCATCTTGTAGAAAACGTAACAGCTTGATTTGAAGATGCGAGCTCATTTCACCGATTTCATCAAGAAATACCGTCCCGCCATTTGCTTGCTCAAAGATGCCTTTGTGGCCTTGTTCATGATTGAATGAACCCGGCGCATGACCAAAAAGTTCAGTTTCTGCTACATCGTCAGGCATCGAAGCACAACTCAAAACTAGGAATGGCTTGCTCGCGCGGCTAGAACGGCTGTGGCAAGCTTTAGCAAGCATTTCTTTACCAGTCCCCGTTTCGCCCTCAATCAACAATGGTTGGTCAAGCACAGACAGCTTCTTAGCTTGGTTCATTAGTGCTTTATGACGGTTCGATATACCAACAAAGTGCTCAAAACCCAGAGGATTATGCAGCGGTAGTGCTTCTTCAATTCTGGCAACTTGCTGACTAGAGCGAATCGTCATTAGAGTACTCGCTAGAGTCGAGTTTTGCGCTTCGTCTCGGATATAAACGGGCATCAACTCTAGAACATAGTCCAAGCCATCAATCACAAGGTTTTCCCGTGTTCGGCCATTCACACCCTCAGACCAACGAGAGAAACGAACACTTGGTAACAAAGCACCGATTTGAGTACCAATCACTTCTTGCTTGTGAAGGCCAAGCAATGAAAGTGCAGACATGTTTGCCATGTCTACGGCACCTTTAAGATCAATGGCAAAAACCGGATCGGGCAAGTTATCAACTAACGAGAGCAGCTCCGTATTGTGGCGCTCCATCGGCATAAACTGGATTTTACGTACGTCTTTCACCCCCGGAATACGGCGGATTTCAGCCATCAGCTCACTAAACGTATCAAAATCAATATCCGGGCAATTCAAATAGATAATACCGCTAATATCGATTTCGATACCACGCAAGTCGATGCTTTTAGACGCTAAAATATCGAGCAGTTCTCGGGTCAAGCCGAGTCGATCTTCACATAAGACTTCAAGACGCACTTAAAATATCCCAATTCACAACTGTCAGGAAAAGTTGACAGTAGTTTCTATCATGCTTGGAATGGCGTCAAGCAATCCTATCCATCAAAGTTGATATTCGTTACGGTTTCATCGTAATTGATGCAACTTTCGCCGCCACTGCCTTGCGTATGGTGCCCAACTTAACCTGACGGTCAGGATACCAGGGTAGTGGACGCAATAAGGTCATCGCTTTCAAGCCCAAACGTGCCGTTAGAATACCAACACCTAGTCCCTGCCCCGCACGAGCAGAAACTTTGCCAGCAAGATCCATCGACATCAAATCCATACTGGCATCAATAGCGAGCTCACTGGCACCAGCCGCCGCCATATTGACAAATACCGCTCTTAGTAACTTGATGCGAGATGCATAACCTAGCTCTACCCCATATACATTGGAGAGGTTGTCGATCATTTTGAAATTTCGCCAAGCCACCAGCAACATATCAGCGGCAGCCAGAGGGCTCACGGCGACTAGGGCCGCACACTCGGTTGCGTGCTGTGATACGATTTTCGTTGCCAACTTGTCTTGTTGGCTCACCACCATCGAGTCATACATATCAAGAATTTCAGCGTCACTATGAGCAGGGTTAATACTGTTCTGCCAACGATCAAAGCCCGGATTCTCTGCCATCACACCACTTTGTTCTGCTACGGTTTCGCAAAAGGCTTTCCCTTTCCCAACGCTCTCACTATTAACAAGTGCTTCTGCTTCTTCTTGAACACTAAAATGATTTCGTAGTTTTCGCAGTTTCCAAAGCTCTTTACCCATAGCTCCTAAACCAAGCGAAGCGATCGCAGCAATAAACCCCGTCCAGCTTAAGGCCAGCCAATCAGAAGCCTGAATTGCGGTTATAACCGAGTCCACCGCTTGCCAGCCAACCAAACCAGCAAAAGTTGCAAATGCGCCAGTCGCGAGCCATTTTCTGCCCGATTTTGGACGAATGACATGCTCGAGTTGCAATTCCTGTTCGGTCTCCTGGTGCGCTTCTTTAACTTCAACAGGTACAAATGTTTCTTTTTCGCCGAATGTTTGCTGCGCCGTCAACTCCGGTTGATTCGATTGCTGATCTTTTTCCATTACCTTTTCAGAGAAAACTTGTTTTTGCTTCAACTCACTCATTTCAATTTATCTCCAATCAGGTAATCCAGTGCTTTGTCTAAGCGTATGTGCTTCACTGGCTCATCATTCGGTGAGGGCATCGGACGAAACGACGTAAAATCAAACCCGTTGTTTTGCCAATAAGCTGCATTTGGTAGCTTTTTCGGCACCTCTCCGGGAAACATAGTCATCGGCTCACCACCCAATGTTGTTCCTTGTAACGCCGGGATGGTCTTATCTCCAGAGGAAATAAACCCCGTCGCGGTTGCTTGGATGGAAGCGATACTCATGCAGCTCATCTCAATATTCTCGTAGGCTGCCGTTTGCCATGCTGGATGCACCATTTGTTGGAGCAGAGACACCAAATTTGGGTGCTGATCGGGCGTGATATGATCCGCTTTTGTAGCAGCAAACAACACTTTGTCGATTTTTGGTGAGAACAAACGACGCAAAAAGCTACTACGACCATAACGGAAGCTATGCATGATCTGTTCTAGCGCTTGGCGCATGTCGTAAAACGCTTCATCACCAGCATTGAGAGGCTGCAAACAATCCACCAGTACAATCTGGCGATCGAAGGTCGCAAAATGATGCTTATAAAACGCTTTCACGACTTTCTGTTGGTATTCCTGAAAACGGGCTTCTAGCATCGCTAAGTTACTGCCCTTGGGCGCTTTGCTTTCCGAATCAGCACGACACGGGAAAAACTGTAGCACCGGCGCGCCTGCTAGCTCACCAGGTAATACAAAGCGGCCAGGCTGAACCCAATGAAGGCCAGCGTCTTTACAAGAATGAAGGTACTCTGTGTATGTATGTGCAACTTTCTCAAGTAGTTTCTCATTCACTTCTGCAAAGAGATCCACTTTCTCCAGTTCAGAAAGCCAAGCTTTGGCTAAATCGCCACGCTGGCCTTTAAGTGCATCAAACTGAGTTTGCGACCACGTTGCAAAGTCCATGTCCAATAAAGGCAGGTCGAGCAACCACTCTCCTGGATAGTCGATAATATCAACATTTAAAATTGCGGTTTTACTCAACAGCTTTTTCGTGGTTTTATTTGGTTTGTACTTGAGCGCTAAGCGAATCTCACTCACATCACGTGTCGGTACTGGCCACTGAGGTGGAGTAGCATGAATTTGGCTCATCGCCTCATCGTAAGCAAAGCGTGGCACCATCATATTCGATTGAGGCTCACGCTTCGCCCCAATAAGGCGCTTATCTCTAGCCGCAGTCAAAAGAGGCAAATTGTCATGGGTTGCAGTATGAAGAAGCTGATTCACTAATGACGTGATGAATGCCGTCTTACCGGCACGAGAAAGTCCGGTGACAGCAATTCGAACATTAGAGTCCATACCTCTGTTGATAAAGTCATTAACTTCTTTCTTTATTCTCTTCATTACGCTTCTTTATCTTACTCCACTTTAAAACAACGTTGTCAGCGACTTCGAATTTCGATCTATGAATACTGTTCTATCCCGAATTCTATGAGTTTAACTTTATATACCTTAATAAAAGATGAACAAAACATCCGGCTTAATGCTGTGTTAAAAAAGAAAAGCCCCTGAGTGGTTCAGAGGCTTACTTAATCTACAGCATTAGTAACTCTATATGTGCTGATTACTATGTTAAACAGGAACCCGCTTTCTTTAAGCCTAGTCGTCTTCGATTAACTTATAGATAACAAATAGAGCGATTTCTAAAATCAGCCATAACACACATGTGATGGTCACGTACTTTTCATCAAAGATGCTGATACCGTGAAGAATCAAGTCATAGCCAACAAAGCCACCTATCACTACAGCAAGAATAATTTGTAGAATCTGAATAAAACGAGGCATGCCGTCTCCTAATTATTGTTCGCATAACGTTTGATTGCTATGCCTAAAGGTTTATATCCTTAATTATATAGACAAAAAGTGCAGGTTTCGCTGCACTTTTGTCAATTGTTTGCTAGGTAAATCAGCACCTTGTCACATTCTCTCTACTGAGACGCAGCAAGATTGCCCTTTGCCTTATGCTTCCATCTCTTGAATTTTCACTTTCCAAGTGTCTGGACCGATTTGGTGCGCGTTAACACCATTTGAGTCGACAGCCACTGTTACTGGCATATCTTCAACTTCAAATTCGTAAATCGCTTCCATACCTAAATCTTCAAATGCGACAACGCGAGCTTTCTTGATCGCTTTCGCCACCAAGTACGCAGCGCCACCGACAGCCATTAGGTAAACCGCTTTGTGATTCTTGATAGATTCAACCGTTGCAGGGCCACGCTCAGCTTTACCGATCATGCCCATGATGCCGGTCTTTTCTAGCATCATGTCGGTGAATTTATCCATACGCGTAGATGTTGTTGGGCCAGCAGGACCAACGACTTCATCACCAACTGCATCGACAGGGCCTACGTAGTAAATGAACTTACCGTTTAGATCTACGCCTTCAGGTAGACCTTCACCGTTATCTAGCATGCCTTGAATACGTTTATGCGCAGCATCACGACCAGTCAGAATTTTACCTGATAGAAGAACCGTTTCGCCTGTCTTCCACTCTTGTACTTCTTCTTTAGTAATTGTGTCTAAGTTTACGCGACGCGTATTTTCGCCCGCTTCCCAAGTGATATCTGGCCAATCTTCTAGTTTAGGTGGTGCTAGCTCTGCTGGGCCGCTACCATCAAGCGTGAAGTGTACGTGACGAGTCGCCGCACAGTTCGGGATCAAACAAACAGGCTTAGAAGCCGCGTGCGTTGGCGCAGTTTTGATTTTAACGTCGACAACAGTCGTCAAACCGCCAAGACCTTGCGCACCGATACCAAGTTTGTTCACGCGATTGAAGATATCCAAACGAAGCTCTTCTTCTGCGTTTTGTGGGCCACGGTCAATAAGCTCTTGAATATCGATGTGTTCCATTAGAGATTCTTTTGCCAGTACCGCTGCTTTTTCAGCCGTACCGCCGATACCAATGCCAAGCATGCCAGGAGGACACCAGCCCGCCCCCATTGTTGGTAGCGTTTTTTCTACCCACTCAGCAATATCGTCAGATGGGTTTAGCATCACCATCTTAGTTTTGTTTTCACTACCGCCGCCCTTCGCAGCGATCTGAATTTCAACTTTATCGCCCGGAACCATGTTGATATGTACGACAGCAGGCGTGTTGTCTTTGGTATTAATACGTTTACCGGCAGGGTCCATAAGTACTGACGCACGCAACGGGTTATCTGGGTTCGTATACGCTTGTCGAACACCTTCATCTACCATCTGCTGAACCGTCATGTCGGTCGAATCCCATTGCACGCCCATACCGATGTTGACGAAACACGTCACAATACCAGTATCCTGACAAATTGGACGGTGACCTTCTGCGGACATTCGGGAGTTAATTAAGATCTGAGCAATCGCGTCTTTAGCGGCTTGGCTCTCTTCGCGGTGATAGGCTTTTTCAAGAGCTTGAACAAAGTCTAGCGGGTGGTAGTAAGAAATATACTGTAGCGCATCAGCGACACTGCTGATCACATCCTGCTTGCGTATTACCGTCATTACATGCCTCGTTATAGTTATGCTTCCATTATTGGCTTGGCTTCAATCGTGTTTGTTGAGCTTATTGCTCTTTTGAGCTTCGTTTTTTATAAACAATTGTCGAACGGCTGATATCGACACACGAAATGCTGAAGTTGCCTACTTGTAAGCCATCTCAAAACCCTATGAATAGAGGGAGTTTGGCTATACAGAGGAATATGATACTCTTGCTGCCCATGACATGCCATGCAGTGAACGATCTCTTTGTCACAAATTACACAAATGAACAACATGGACAATCAATTCATTGATTTTAAAGCGTTGGAATACGCACCAGAGTTTGCTCTTCACCTTTTTTCTCGCATTCAACACCAGCCTTGGGCGATGTTGCTGCGTTCTGCATCAGAAACGCATATCGATAGCCGCTTCGATGTGTTGGTCTCCAACCCAATTGCAACGTTAGAAACCACTGCCGACAACACACAAGTTGAAACGCCATCGAATGCCTATTCAACTCAAGATGACCCATTTGCGCTGCTTCATCAGTTGCAAGAACAGTGGCTTCCTCACGTAGAGTTAAATAAAGAATTGGATCTGCCTTTTGTCGGCGGTGCGCTCGGTTACTTCAGTTACGATTTAGGTCGCCGCGTAGAAACGATGCCAGAAGTGGCAGAAAAGGACCTCAACACGCCGGATATGGCGGTAGGTCTGTATGAATGGGCCGTTGTTGTTGACCACCACCTAAAAAAAGCATGCTTAGTCGGTCAGAACATCGAGCAAGCTTGGCAATGGTTAAACGAGCAAAAAGCAGAACAAACCGTTGACTTCGCTTTGTCTGGTGATTGGCAGTCAAACATGACGAAAGAGAGCTACGCCACTCGCTTTGACAAGGTGCAAGAATACTTGTTGAGCGGTGACTGTTATCAGATCAATTTGGCGCAGCGCTTTAACGCACCGTATCAAGGCAGCGAGTGGCAAGCGTATCTGAAATTGGAGTCCGCCAACCAAGCGCCATTCTCAGCGTTTATCCGTATGCCTGAGTCTTCGATTTTGAGTATCTCTCCAGAGCGCTTTTTAGAGCTCAAAGATCGCGTCATTGAAACAAAACCAATCAAAGGTACTCGCCCACGCAGCGAAGATCCAACGAAAGATAACGCTAATGCCCATGACTTGCAGACAGGGGAAAAAGATCAGGCAGAAAACCTGATGATTGTCGATTTGCTGCGTAATGATATTGGTCGAGTTGCATCACCGGGTAGCGTTCACGTTCCAAAGCTGTTCGATATTGAAAGCTTCCCTGCCGTGCATCATTTGGTGAGCACCATTCGTGCAAATTTGGATGAACAATACGCTCCTGCGGATTTGCTGCGAGCGTGTTTTCCAGGCGGTTCAATTACGGGCGCACCTAAAGTTCGCGCAATGCAGATCATTGAAGAACTGGAGCCGCATCGACGCAGCGCGTATTGCGGCAGTATTGGCTACATTTCACGCCATGGTCGTATGGACACCAGCATTACTATCCGAACTCTTGTAGCGGAACAAAACAAACTTTACGCTTGGGCTGGCGGCGGCGTCGTGGCAGATAGCGATTGCGCCTCTGAGTATCAAGAAACGTTGGACAAGCTTTCAAAGATTTTACCAGCGCTGCAATCGTAGATTTCAACCGCGGACAACGTCGCTTTAATGCTATTGACGAAAACAATCTAAAATGCCTCCAGAACGGATAATGCCGCTCGTTTAACAGCGAGTGGCATATTTCTGTATCTCATCACCCTGCACAGCGACGAAGGAGCGTGATACAGGTTCTTCTATTCAAGCACTTTGTGGTCAAATTTGTTTCATTATCCGCTCGGCGTGCTGCTACTAGATTCTTAGTCTAGCCAAGGCTCGCTAGAATGACCCAAAAAACATCGTTAAATGATCGGCATTATCCAGTGTGGTGCGTTTTTTTGTGTGTTTTATTTGCATGTACTTTAGCTTTTAGCCGTTGGCCAACAAACATACTTTTTAAGAGGCAGCGTCTACTGCTCAAGCCACTTACACATAATCTGTTCGATATCGGTTGCGGTGTACGGCTTAGTGAGGATGTCGTCCATGCCTGAATCAATACACTTTTGACGCTCTTCGATGGTAGTGCCAGCGGTTAATGCAATAATAGGATGAGTAAAGCCACGCTCTCTCAGATACATCGTCGCCTCATAGCCATCCATTTCTGGCATTCGGCAGTCCATGAATATCAGTTCGTAGTCTTTACTTTTCACCGCTTCTAATGCTTCTTTGCCGTTGGCTTTTAAATCAGGTGTAATGTCGAGTTTTTTCAGCATTTGAGTAACAATGACTTGATTCATTCTGATGTCATCAACCACTAATATTGAGCGTCCTGCTAAATCGCTTCGCTCTATGGTGACCAATTCCCCCTCTGCTGTGCCTTGTGCTTGCCCTTCCTCAAGAGGAATAGCAACTTTAAAAGTTGTCCCTTTGCGCTCTTCACTTTCAAAGCTAATTTGACCTTGCATCAAATCCACAAGGTTTTTACAAATCGCGAGACCTAAACCTGAGCCTTCAAAGCTGCGTTTCGCCGAGCGATCAACTTGGACAAATGGATCAAATAGTGACGGCTGTGCTTTTATTGGGATGCCAATACCAGTGTCTTCAACCTCAAAATAAGCCGTGCCGTTAAGCCATTCCACCCGTAACACGACGCCACCCAAGTGAGTAAACTTAATCGCGTTTCCCACCAAGTTAACCAAAATTTGTGTAATGCGCTCTAAGTCACCGACTAAAAATTCCGGGATCCCCAGCTTTTTGTCGATAGAGAAATGGATACGTTTTTCCGCAGCCTTAGCTGCAAATACACCCATGATGGCTTTTTCAAGTTCCTCCCAGGCAAAGACTTTATGTATGATTTCCATCATACCGGCATTCATCTTACTGAAATCAAGAAGATCATTAATGATAACTCTCAATAAGTCCCCTGATTGAGTCAGATTGCTCAAGTATTGACGCTGCTCTTCTTCTAATTGGGTTCGACTCAATAACTCCGCACTACCCAATACGCCATTGAGAGGAGTTCGCAGCTCATGGTTAATCATGGCGACAAACTCCTTCGTCGCTTTTTCTGATTCCTCAGCCCGCTTTCTCAGCTCGACCTCTCGCTCTAAACTTAAGTGTCGACCAATAACACCATGAACTAAGTCAGACACGAGCTCCATCTGTTTGGAAATAAAAGACTGATCGATTTGATCTTGCAACACAGAGAAAATCAACTCCCCAACCGTTTCCCCATCAATGATAACTGGCAAATGCAAATTCTCTCCCTGCCAATTAGGAGTGGTGAAAATCTCGTTGTTATGACGAAGCTGTAAGTGACCAAAGTGATGACGACGTAATGAGCTCAGCTTTGTAGCGTCAAGAAACAAGTAAGCCGCAGAAATGATCGAGTTAGAAGTGAGCTGCTCAATAAAGCTCGCTATCATTGCTTCATCGAACGTGCTCGATAAAAAAGTACGACCGAACTTAATCAACGTGGCATCAATTTGCTCTTCAAACTCAAACTTACGAAGATCCTTTTTAGATTTCAGCTCCAGCTTTTTCAATGCAACACTGAGTTGCTGGTTGGATTCATATAACTCTAAGCTTTTCTGTTCCAACAGCTGCTCAGCTGCTTTTCTTGATGCAACTTCTCGTTTGAGTTTCCTTTCTAATGAGGAACTTCCCGTCATATCGTTCTTATTGAGCCTCTAACCAAAAACGTACTTTGCTGCCATCTTCTGACTGGTTTTGATGTTTGATATGAACTACCTCACCAAAATGTGCAGCACAACCTTTTATCAATCCTAAGCATACGTGAGACATACATCTTGCGCTGTGGTAGTCAAATACCAATTGGGATTGGTTTTCACTAATGAAATCAAATTGCGGAGGGTTAGCATCAGGATAGAGCTTCTTAACTTCGACATGAATAAAATCTTCAACATGGCGAACAAATTGAAACGTCGTTTCACACTGTTGCAAACTGGCGTGACTAGGAATAGAGCGAAGTAAATTCAAAAAGACGCACTCTCCAAACACCTCTTGCAGTTGCTCGGGGGGAACACCAGATACTTTACTGAGATTCACGATCAACTTAACCAAGTCTTTGTGATCGTAACTACCAACAGCAGTGTAAACACCTTCATCGTTAGAAAGATCGAGAACTTGGTCTAACACATCAAGACCGAATTTCTCTTCCACTAACTCCATGAACTCGGTGAAAATAATCCCTTTCATTGGCCAATACTTGCCCTATAGTGACGTCCTAAAATAAAGAATGGTGTATAACCTTATAAGTTTCAAATTAATATGTTCAAGCAGAGTGAGACACACAACACAAAGAGGGAAAGTGCTGGCGAGTGTTTTAATGCGAATGCTTTATTTGGTAACCAGTAACGATAACGCCATACGCTTTGCCGTCTTTGAGTATAATAGATAATGGTTAGGCACGATAAATAAGGACTCAGTTTGGTTATCGACAAAACTCATTTACTACAGAACTTTCAATTTCGGCTTCCAACGGGCTACCACAAAGAGTCCCTTGCACGACTGAAATGGATGAAAGAAAAGTCCCTGAGAGATGCGGCAGTCTTAATCGGTTTTGTGGAACGCGATGACGGGTTACAAGTCATTCTGACTAAGCGCGCAGCCCACTTACGCCATCATCCGGGACAAATCAGCTTTCCCGGTGGCAAATATGAGCAGGAAGATATTCAGCTCGTGAATACCGCTTTAAGAGAAACCAAAGAAGAAGTTGGGATAGAAGATGAGCATATTCATGTGTTTGGCCAACTGCCTACACTACCAACGATTAGTCAATTTAATGTGACACCTTTTTTGGCTTTTGTTTCTCCGGAATATAAAACGCATATTGACCCAAATGAAGTAGAGTCAGTTTTTGAGGTTCCTGCCAACCATATTCTGAACCCCAAAAAATTGTATAGCACCAAATTTGACCTAAAAAGAAGCAGTCATCGTGTATTTGCTATCCCATATAGACAGCATTTCATCTGGGGCATGACGGCACAAATTATCGAATCAATGCAAAAACATATTATTTCACATTAAACAGTTGTTGATATCGGTGCTTTTATAGGCGCGATCATTATGCGCATCAATATTAATAAAACGTTGCTTCATAAACATTCATTCACATTAGATTAATTTTCCATTTTCACCGCAAACGCTTGCGGTGAAATAAATTTATACAAACAGCCCTATTGATAAGTTTTTCTAATTTTACTCATTAGCAGAAATCACGAGTAGCACATCATTTTCGTGATAAAAAGCAGGTTTTTGACATATCATTCAATAAGCGTAAGCAATAAATGATTTAGATCTAATTTTCCTAGTGTAAAATCTTGCAAAATTACTCCCGACTTATTTCCTGTTCCCAAAATGAGTAACTAAAAAATGAATACAACTACTTCTGCGGTTTCTACCGCACAATCGTCTAGTAAGTTTTCTTACAAAGACTTTACCTGGTGTCTGTCCCTTTTTGGTACGGCAGTAGGTGCAGGTGTACTGTTCCTTCCTATTAAAGCAGGTGCAGGTGGCTTTTGGCCATTAGTAATCCTAGCCCTAATCGCAGCACCAATGACTTGGTTCGCACACAAATCTTTAGCTCGTTTCGTTCTTTCTGCGAAAAACCCTGAAGCGGACATCACCGACACAGTAGAAGAGCACTTTGGTAAGACTGGCGCAAACCTTATTACGTTCGCTTACTTCTTCGCTATCTACCCAATCGTACTTATCTACGGTGTTGGTATCACAAACACAGTTGACTCTTTCCTAGTTAACCAAATGGGCATGGAATCTATTCCTCGCTGGCTACTTTCTGGTGCGCTTATTGCTGCAATGACAGCAGGTGTAGTATTCGGTAAAGAGCTTATGCTGAAAGCAACTTCAGCAATGGTTTACCCTCTCGTGTTCATCCTACTAGCATTGTCTGTATACCTAATTCCTGGTTGGAACACTTCAATGATGGAAGTGTCGCCTGACTGGGGTGCAATGCCAGCTATCGTATGGCTAGCAATCCCTGTTATTGTGTTCTCTTTCAACCACAGCCCAATCATTTCTCAGTTCTCTAAAGAGCAACGTCGTGTATATGGTGATGACGCAGTTAAGAAAACTGACGCTATCACTGGTGGCGCAGCAATGATGCTGATGGGCTTTGTTATGTTCTTCGTTTTCTCTGTTGTACTTTCTCTGTCTCCAGAGCAACTAGCAACAGCGCAAGAGCAAAACATCTCTGTTCTTTCTTACCTAGCAAACGTGCATGAATCTCCACTGATCTCTTACATGGGTCCATTGGTTGCTTTCGCAGCGATCACCTCTAGCTACTTTGGCCACTTCTTAGGTGCGCACGAAGGTCTAGTTGGTCTAGTGAAATCTCGTTCAAAATCACCAGTAAGCAAGATCGAGAAGATGTCTCTAATCTTCATTGTAATCACAACTTGGATCGTTGCTATCGTTAACCCAAGCATCCTAGGTATGATTGAAACAATGGGTGCACCGATGATTGCGGCAATCCTATTCTTGATGCCAATCTTCGCAATGCAAAAAGTTCCTGCGATGGCTAAGTACAAAACTTCAGCACCTGTGCAAATTTTCACAGCAATCTGTGGTCTTGCTGCAATTAGTTCTGTAATCTACGGCGCTCTTTAATCACCTCTGCCCAGTGCAGTATGATTAATCCAAAAATATAACGATAAAATTAAGCCTCCCAACTCCCCTTGGGAGGCTTTCTTCTGAGGTAATCGATATGATTAGTGTTTTTGATATCTATAAAATCGGTGTTGGACCTTCAAGCTCACACACTGTAGGCCCAATGAAAGCGGGTAAAGAGTTTATTGATGATCTTCGTGCAATGGGAAAACTGCGCGACATCACTAAAATCACCGTTGACGTTTATGGATCACTATCACTGACAGGGAAAGGTCACCACACAGATATTGCTATCATCATGGGTCTTGCAGGCAACACTCCTGAGAAAGTTGATATCGATTCTATCCCGGGCTTTATCGCTCGTGTAGAAGAAACTGAACGCCTTCCTGTTGGCATGCACTGTCACACAGTATCGTTCCCACGTGAAGGTGGAATGAACTTCCACAAAACAAACCTAGAGCTACACGAAAACGGCATGCAGATCCACGCTTGGATTGATGACGAAAAAGCGTACTCAAAAACTTACTACTCTATCGGCGGTGGTTTCATCGTTGATGAAGAAAATTTCGGTAAAGAAGCTGAGAACCCAGTAAAAGTACCTTACCCGTTTACAACGGCAGAGGAACTGGTTAACCAATGCCACGAAAGTGGATTGTCCATCAGCGCACTAACCATGAAGAATGAGCATGCGCTTCATTCAGATGAAGAAACTCGTACTTATTTCGCGAACATCTGGCGCACAATGCGCGAGTGTATGGATCGCGGTATGAATGAAGAAGGTATTTTGCCTGGTCCACTGCGTGTGCCTCGCCGTGCAGCAGCACTTCGCCAGCAGCTACTTACTTCAGAAAAGACAACAAACGACCCAATGTCTGTTGTTGATTGGGTAAACATGTTTGCTTTCGCAGTAAACGAAGAGAACGCAGCTGGTGGCCGCGTAGTAACGGCACCAACTAACGGTGCGTGTGGCATCATCCCTGCGGTACTGGCTTACTACGATAAGTTCATCCAAACTGTGACTGAAAAAGATTACATCCGTTACTTTGCAGCTTCTGGCGCAATCGGAGGTCTTTACAAGCGTAACGCGTCTATCTCTGGCGCAGAGGTTGGCTGTCAGGGTGAAGTTGGCGTGGCATGTTCTATGGCAGCAGCAGGCCTTGCTGAGCTTATGGGTGGTAGCCCAGAGCAAGTATGTATGGCAGCAGAAATCGCAATGGAGCACAACTTAGGTCTAACGTGTGACCCAGTTGCAGGTCAGGTTCAGGTTCCATGTATCGAGCGTAACGGTATTGCGGCAGTAAAAGCAATCAACTCTACTCGTATGGCACTACGTCGCTCTTCAGCTCCAACTGTTTCTCTAGATAAGGTTATCGAAACCATGCTAGAAACAGGTAAAGACATGAACGCGAAATACCGCGAAACATCTCAAGGTGGTCTAGCAATCAAAGTGATTTGCTAACACGCCTTTCTGAATACCAATCAAAACCCGAGTTTATGCTCGGGTTTTTTTATACCCCAAAAACCCAGGAGAATGCGTTATCAGGACAAGTAAAAAAAACCTAAAACGTTGAATATATCCAAATATTATGGATATCTCAGTAAAAAATCACATCTCTTCCCTAGCTTTATTGATAACGTAGCCAAAAATTAAACTTGGAGCACATCAACACATGATTAGGTTTGAAATTGGAAACCAAATCTGCGTTTGCTTGTCCGAAAACGAAATATCTCTAGAGCTCAATCAGTCACTCCACCACTCCATTCCTGTCAACCCAAATGAGTACGCCATTCTGTCAACTATCGCCACATACGGCAGTTTAAATACGCCGATTAGTCAGCGGTTAATAGAAAGCAAAATCACTCAACAATACAAAATGACACTGCCTGAAAATGGCTTTAAAAACGCGGTGGCCGCTCTAAGAAAGAAATTTCGCAAGCTCACGGAAGAACATTTAACCACTAACAAAAACATTATCGAAAACATTCACCGGACCGGATACTTCATCCCTTTTACTATGCAAAACAACCATCAGAATGGCATCGAACATCAACAGAAGATCAATCAATACACAACCAATAGTCTTCGCAAAGCGCTTCGTATTTGCCTGCGTAATAAAAAGATCTATTCAGAAGCAATGTGGGTTGTGTTGATCACTGCGATCATTTTCTTTGCTATCTGTTACTACGCGATAAACAGCATCGTTAAACATAATTATCTGGATAACGCCTTCGAAATTGCAGAGAACCTTTCCCGCAGGAGTTGCTTTGCTAATGAAAGCGAACTGAAGTCACTATTTGATAATGTGAAGTTGGTGGAATCGAGCATGATGCTAGATCGTTTCAATATTCGATGCTTAGTCACTCCAGAAACCGTTGTCCCTGTCAGCAAAAAAGCGTTTGAAGAGTGGAGTAACAATAGCAATTACACGACCCAATCATTTGACTTAAATAACGCAACTGTTTTGGTTCGTGTTAAAAACATTAACTTATCCGACAATGTTGAAAATCATATTTCACGTTTTTTTCTTTCCGGTATGAAGCTATCAACGAATACCGGAACATCGTTAGAGATTGGTAACACCAATGAACGCTTCTTCAATTATCACGTAAAGAATAGTGGCTATAAAGAGGTGTATTACATCTCTGGACCGTTTCAAAGTATCATTCTACTGAGCTTACTTTTTCTCATTATACTGCGTCACCGCTCCCTACAAGCCTTTATGGCTTACTTGTGCGCAATTCGACAATTCAAAATAAAACTGGAACCGATTTATAACACGTCGGCACAAAAGATTGTGCACTACGAAGCCCTCTCCCGGTTTAAGGTAAAAAATACGCAACGGTTTATTGAAACACTGATCCGCAATGGATTGCTGCTAACTCATACCTTACTGGTGATTGATTCCATCTACACCAAACAAAAAGCGTTGCCCATCCCTATCAGCATTAACGTTTGTCCTTCTTTGCTGCGAGGGCGTAACTTTTCAATCCTATATAGAGAGCTATCTAATCGGGATTGCCGTTTGCTGACAATCGAAATCACAGAAAATGCATCGATGTATTATACCTCTGAGATTTATGGCAATGTCGCGAAACTAAAAGCACTGGATTGTAAAATCAGTATTGATGACTTTGGCACCGGCAATAATAATGTGGCGCTTATCAGCAAGCTGAATCCGGACTACCTCAAAATCGACCGAGAATTTGTTATTGGCCTAAAATCTGATGATAAAAAGATAGAAACCTTGCGTCAGTTAATTGCTATGGGCAATACGTATCGCTGCACGGTCATTGTTGAAGGCGTAGAAACGGCAGACAGTGCTCACTTACTCACAACATTGGGCGCCTATATTCACCAAGGTTATTATTACCCTCTTCATTGCTAGCTTTTCTTCACTCGGTTAGTTACTTAAAATAGATCTAATACTCTATAAAAACTCGTGGTGGCATAAAGGTATGCCGCCAATTTGTGATTGAGCGATGATTGCGATTAAACCCACCAAACTGAAAGATTTTTCAAGTTTGATGCAATTGGATGTGCAAGAAGAGCAAAAAGGATTTTTTACACCGTTTGAAATGGCTTATCAAAAACGTAGTAAGTCAGAGGCGTTCTTTACGATTTATTCTGATGATCTATTAGTAGGCTACCTTGTTATCGATAAAGGTTTCTCCCAACATGCGCCGTTTGCTAAACGATACGAACTGGAGCTTAAATACTTGATGATTGATCAACGTTTCCAACGTCAAGGGGTTGGGAGTGAGGCATTGCGTAAACTGTTCCTTTATGCGTATACCATTAACCCTAAAAGCACCTCTCTTTGCGCCACTGTCCCACAAAGTCAGCAATACGCTATCAGTTTTTTTGATGCGTGCGGATTCATTAATACAGAGGAAACAACATTGGGTGATAATGAAAAAGAATGGATTCTACGACACCCATTAAGCTAGCTGGTGAAGCATAATCAAAATTGGGCCATTCAGATACAACAAAGGCAAGCTTCTCGCTTGCCTTTGTTTAATGCTCAATAGAAAGTGACTTATTCGCCTTTGTAAATACAACCAGCTGTGCACGTTTCTTTGATTTCTACTTTACTTAGCAGTGGTAAGCTTGGCTTAAGCTGCTGCCAAATCCATTTTGCTAACACTTCGCTAGTCGGGTTCTCTAACCCTTCAATGTCGTTTAGGTAGTAATGGTCTAAGCGATTGTAAATCGGTTTAAATGCAGCTTTGATCTCTGCAAAATCCACTACCCAACCTGTATGTGGATCAACTTCACCTTCTACATAAAGACGAACAAGGAAAGAGTGTCCGTGCAAACGACCACACTTGTGACCTTCTGGTACGTGTGGCAAATGGTGTGCTGCTTCGAACATAAACTCTTTGTATAATTCTGTTTTCATCTTGATTCTCAGGCTTTAAAAAGACAGGCAATACTAAGGAATTCGCTGCCAAGAGACAAGCGTTACCCCATACAAGCGTAGCAAAAACTTCCGCTTGTTCCTGGCCTCTTTGCTATCACTCATACCAAAGCGCCGTATTTCTGTCACGCGCCAAACATTTGATTACACAGCACTCACATCACAATTACATATCCCCAACATGTGTGGGGTCACAATCATTCATTTCGTTGTTCGCAGTGCGCATTTGTGCACATTAGTATTGTGCAGTTCGTTCCAATTACACTTATAAATTTATGCGCTCAACTATCACTTTTAAGCTCTTACTGGCGTTAATTGCTGTCTTCAGCTGCGTTCTAGCTGCCTCTACGGCTTACCAATACCATCAACAAAAAACCTTAATCAATGATGTTCTTAGTGAACAACTCCATGATAAGGCTAGCAATTATTTCGATAGCCTAAATATGATGATGCTTACGGGCACCATGTCGCAAAAAGAAACCTTACGTCAAAAAGCCCTGGCCCAAGAAGGCATTGAAGCAGTTCGCGTGTTGCGAGCTGATACTGTGACCAAACTTTACGGACCTGGGCAACAAAACCAGCAGCCTGTCGATGATATTGATCAACGAGCGTTGAATGGTGAACTGGTGATTGAACCAATCTCAGCCGATTGGGGCAAAGGGTTAGTAGTCGCGCTACCAATGAAATCGAGCGAAAATTACCGTGGCACCAACTGCGTTTCTTGCCACGTTGCACCAGCAGGAGAAGTGTTGGGCGCGATTCGCTTGGAATACAACATGAATCATGTCAATTCAATGATCAGTAAACAGGCAATGTTTGCGATGGGAATAATGGCCGTAATCGCATTTGTGGGCTTCATCATAACGATGAGTTTGATTCAGAAAATCATTGTACGACCAATTCAAAGAACGTCGAAATTCATGTCGAATGTGAGCCATAGCAAAGATCTATCTCAACGACTTATGCATCACCAACAGGATGAAGTGGGCCAACTTTCTACTGCAATCAATTCATTCATGGATACGGTCTCCGAAAGCTTAGAACGTGTGCAAGACACCTCTCACTCACTTGCCGACTCCGCGAGTAAACTAACTGCTGTCGCGCAGTCCACAGATAAAGCGGCCAATAACCAACAGCTAGAGACCAACGAAGTACAAAGTAATATCACCGATATGTTGCAGCAACAAACTGCGGTTGAGGACTCGACTAACAACGCTACTGTTTTGGTCAATCACACCGTTGATGTCGCCACTCATAGTGCAAGCCAAGCACACAACGTCAGTGAAGACATCAAACAACTAGTAAGTAACATTGATACCGTACGGGAAAAAATCAGCTCTCTAAATCAAAGAACCGAAGAAGTGTCGTCCATTCTTGTGGTTATTAAGGGTATTGCAGAACAAACCAATCTGCTCGCGTTGAATGCTGCTATCGAAGCCGCCCGTGCCGGAGAGCAAGGACGCGGTTTTGCGGTCGTCGCGGAAGAAGTGCGTAACCTGGCTTCTAGGACGGCTGAAGCCACTGGTAATATTGAACATATCATTTCTCAATTCCAGCAAGGAAGTGAAGAGTCATTAACTTCTGTTGATACCGTCTGCCAGTTTGCTCATCAACGCTCTGTCGATGTCGAGGCACTATCAGCCACAATGCATAACGTTGTTGACGAAATGCGCCAAGTGCTCAGACATGCAGAAGATATCCAAAACCAGACGCAAACCACATCTGATGTAAGTCAGCATATTCAGTCTAAAATAGATGTGATCACACTGCATGCTAACGACACATCGCAATCAGCATCGCACACGCGTGATATTAGTGTTGATTTAGAGCATCTATCCGAACGTTTAGAGCAATTACTAAACCAATTCACACTTTCAGAGCACAAAAGAGTGAATAAATAGAGAGATTCTCCCCATCAAAACGAATATAAAGGTTGATGCGAGCGAATTGACAGGTAATATGTCTCGTTGAATCTGTAAAATGCTACCCAACTCAGCGCTTAGCTTGTTTTTTAAACAATTTTGTTGTGAGACAGGCACTTTTAAGTGTTGAGTTGAATTTTTACCTCAATGGAGAATATTGAAAACATGACTTACGCGCCTGTATCAGACGTTTTGAAAGGTCAGCTAGCAGTAGACAGTGAAGTAACTGTTCGTGGCTGGATCCGTTCACGTCGTGATTCCAAAGCTGGAATCTCTTTCCTTGCCATTTATGACGGCTCTTGTTTCGACCCGATTCAGGCCGTGGTCCCTAATAATCTTAATAATTACGACAACGAAGTACTAAAGCTAACTACTGGCTGCTCTGTTGAAGTAACTGGTAAGATTGTTGCCTCTCCTGCGAAAGGTCAAGACTTCGAACTAGCAGCAACAGACGTTAAAGTTGTAGGCTGGGTTGAAGATGCTGACACTTACCCAATGGCAAAAACTCGTCACTCTATCGAGTACCTACGTGAAGTAGCGCACCTACGTCCGCGCACAAACGTAATCGGTGCAGTAGCACGTGTACGTAACTGCCTATCTCAAGCAATCCACCGCTTCTACCACGAGCAAGGTTACTTCTGGGTATCTGCGCCGTTGATCACGGCTTCAGATGCTGAAGGCGCTGGTGAAATGTTCCGCGTATCTACGCTAGACATGGAAAACCTTCCTCGCACTGACGCTGGTAAAGTGGACTACAACGAAGACTTCTTCGGTAAAGAGACGTTCCTAACCGTATCTGGTCAGCTAAACGCAGAAGCTTACGCTTGTGCGCTAAGCAAAGTTTACACTTTCGGCCCTACTTTCCGAGCTGAAAACTCAAACACAAGCCGCCACCTAGCAGAGTTCTGGATGGTTGAGCCTGAAGTTGCGTTCGCAGAACTGGATGATGTAGCGAAACTGGCTGAAGACATGCTCAAGTACGTGTTTAAAGCAGTGCTTGCAGAGTGTCGCGATGACCTTGAGTTCTTCGCTCAACGCATCGACAAAGAAGCAATCACTCGTCTAGAGCAGTTCGTTTCTTCTGACTTCGCGCAAGTTGACTACACTGACGCAATCCAGATCCTTCTTGATTCAGGTCGTGAGTTCGAATTCCCAGTTGAATGGGGCATCGATATGTCTTCTGAGCACGAGCGTTTCCTTGCTGAAGAACACTTCAAAGCACCTGTAATCGTTAAGAACTACCCGAAAGACATTAAAGCATTCTACATGCGTGCTAACGATGACGGTAAAACAGTTGCAGCGATGGACGTTCTAGCACCGGGCATCGGCGAAATCATCGGTGGTTCTCAGCGTGAAGAGCGCCTAGACATTCTAGATGCACGTATGCGTGAAGTGGGTATCGATCCTGAACATATGAGCTGGTACCGCGACCTACGTAAATACGGTACAGTGCCACACGCAGGCTTCGGTCTAGGCTTCGAGCGCCTAGTATCTTACGTAACTGGTATGGGCAACGTTCGTGACGTGATCCCATTCCCACGTACTCCTCGCTCTGCGAACTTCTAATCACTTTTTAGTGATATTGAATTAAAAAGACCTCCCATGTGGAGGTCTTTTATTTTGTACGAATGATTTTCTAGCAACCGATGTATGCACTCTAGTTGTTATTTTCGTCGTCATCCTCATCTGCTCGCGCTGCGTATTTTACTCCAACCACACACAAGCCAAACATCACAAATGGGATAACGGCAGCAGTGTATTCCGTCCAAACCATATGAGAGAAAGATTTCGCCAATATCAAGTGTGCAAACACCAACAAAAATGCGCTAAAAATAGCAACACCCATCAACCTAAGTTCATGCTTTACCAACTGCTTTTTCATTACGGCTCCTAACCTAAATGGTTGTCTGCCCATGATTGAAACACAGCTTCGGTATCGTCCACTGATACAGTTTGAGCAAAAAACAGGTAAACAGTTGGCTAATGAAGTAATTCTCCGACCGTCTTCACGGCTTGTTCTAATTCATCATTTACAAGTAACGATGTATTAAGCCTCAGGTAGTTCTCATAATTTGGAGCGATAGAAAACAACTGACCAAATGCTGCAGTGATGTTCGCTTCCAATAACTTCTGATAAATCGCTTTTCCGCACTTTGTTTTCGGCAGTTCTATCCAAAGAAAATAGCCGCCTTCCGGTTGCGTGTAACGAATCGATTGGGGAAAGTACTTATCAACCAGTTCAATAAACGCCAATTGCCGCTGCTCAAGATTCTTTCGCAGTTTTCTAAGATGGCTATCATAACTATCGTTTTGCAAGTAATGCGCGATACCCTGCTGGATTGGTGCACTGCCTGACAACGTCGAGATAAGTTGCAGCTTTTGAAGTTGCTCATTGAAGCGTTTGTTTACCACCCAGCCCAGCCTATAGCCAGGGCAAAGGCTTTTTGAAAATGATCCACAATGCAACACGCGCTCTTGTGTATCAAAAGCTTTAAGTGAGCTTGGCTTTTTTTCAGAAAAATAAAGCTCTGAATACACATCATCTTCGATCAAGTACACATCGTATTTGTCAGCCAGTTCGACGATACGTTGCTTCTGCCCGTCACTTAATAAGGTTCCTGTTGGATTGTGAAAGTTAGTCATTAACCAACATGCGCGAACATCATTGCCGGCAAAAGTCGCTTCAATTTGATCCACTGAATGTCCAGTTAACGGATCCACCGTTATTTCTATCGCCTTTAGACCTAAACGTTCAATCGCTTGAAGTGCGCCATAAAACGTCGGTGATTCAACTACAACAGTATCTCCAGGCTGGGTCACGGCCTGAAGGCTCAAATTCAATGCTTCTAATGCGCCAGAAGTAACGACAATATCATCATGGGTAAACACCATACCTTGTTGGATGTACCGTTGAGCAATCAAACGGCGTAGAGACTCACAGCCCGGCGGCAAGTTATCCAATAACGCCTCTGCCCCCATCTTCCTGCCTGAGCTGGCTAGGTTGCGGTTTAGCGCTTCTAATGGGAACAATGCTGGGTCTGGAAACGCGGAGCCAAACTTCACCGCATTCGGTGAGGCCTGATTTTTGAGGTAGTCGTAAAGTTCATCGTTGATGCTAGAGCGATAAACGGAAGTGGCTGGAGAACTCGGTTCGAAGCGATCCAACTCCGCAGTAACAAAGTATCCAGACTGAGGTTTCGCTGCGACCCAACCTTGTGCTTCGAGCAGCTGATAAGCTTGTAACACCGTACCTGCGCTGACAGAATGGTTTCGGCTTGTTACACGCACTGATGGCAGCTTTTCCCCTGCTCTCCATGTATTTTGCTGAATCTGCGTTTTGAACAGCTCAGCCAGTTGACGGTATCGGTTCATGTTTCCCTCATTTCACTTACAGCCGCACCATAGCATACTTCGTGCCAGCATTCTGATATGGGAGTATTCAATTTAGCAACGTAATTTATCAAGCTTATCAATAGATATTTCAGCCACGAAGTGAGCGTTTATATCCCATACTTTGACTGTTACACACATATTGCCTCACATCTTTGCAATACCTAAAAGCCAAGGTTTTACGTTGGACTGAGTGCCGTTAAACTCACTTCGAGCTACGGTCTTTAAATCAGGAGGAAGCGATGAAAGTTTTTACAATGGACGATCTCTCGTATCGCGGAAAACATAAAGGTGTACATAGTTGGGACCATCCTGGCAGTACCACCCCTTATTATTGGCATCCTGATTGGCTGCATATCGCTGAAGATGCTTTGGGTGAACACAAAAAGGCTGACCTTGAAGTCCCTGATGGAGAAACAGCGACAGAAGAGCATGCAAAAGCGGCGATTCTCAAACACTTGAATGACGAGTAGTTTAGGCTCTATCACCGTTCATGAATAGCATTAGGTAGGCGAATCCATCGTTGTATGCTTTAAACACAAATAAAGCTAAAACCTGCCAAATAGTAAATTCTTCTGAATGAGAAGTACGCATCTTCTATAGCGTTCAAAGGGCAAAATAAGTCGATTGTTATCACATTAATTTTCATTACATCTGTTACATTTAAATAGTAATGGTGATGCACACCTCAACTCATGGATTATGAGAGAAAACAATAATGGCGAAATACAACGAAGAAGATATTAAATACAAAGGTGAATCCAACGGCGTACATTCTTGGAGCTCTCCTTCCGGCCAACCTTATTACTGGCATCCAGATTGGTTACACGTTGCAGAAGATGCGACGGGTACGCATCCGAAGCAAAAACTTGAAGTTGAAAAGACAGAAGTACCAACCGAAAAGCACGCGTTAAAAGCGATCTTAAAGCATATGAACGACTGGGCGACTGAAAAACTTTCTTCTAACCCTGACATCGAAACCAATGCGGTTGAGTCGGAAATCAATCTGAAGAAATAACCCCAACCGATATCCATACTTCTAACAGTAAACGCTCCACCTTTGGTGGGGCGTTTTTGTCTCAACAAATCCTCACAAGACAACTATAAACGCGTTAACGCAAAGCACTGAATTGAAACGATTGGGATGTGTGCAAAACTTCTCCAACCATGGCATAAATGCCCTTCAAACTCTGTGCCTACCAAACGTTTTCATGGCAAAAACTTTAGTTATGTTAGAATTCTGTTTCAAATCGCAACTTTTTTAGGTTTTCTTTTCAGTAACGGTTGTAACCAATATTGCTGAAAGGTATAAATGTTAGCACACCCCTTCGATTAACATGGATGAAGATTATGTTTGAAAAAGTAGTTGCCGCTCCGGCTGACCCTATTCTTGGCCTTACTGAAGAGTTTAAAAAAGATGCTCGCGCAGACAAAATTAACCTTGGCGTAGGTATTTACAAAAACGAGCAAGGCGAAACTCCCGTTCTTGCGACAGTAAAGAAAGCTGAAGCAGCACTTGTTGAAACTGAAAAAACCAAATCTTACCTAACCATCGAAGGCACAGCAGAGTACGGCATTGCAGTGCAAAAACTGCTTTTCGGCTCTGATGCAGAAATTGTAAACGAAAAACGCGCTAAAACAGCTCAAGCTCCGGGTGGTACTGGTGCACTACGTGTTGCCGGCGAGTTTATTAAACGTCAACTAGGCGATGTAAAGATCTGGATCAGCAACCCAACATGGGCTAACCACAACGGCGTATTTACTGCTGCTGGTATCGAAACGGCACAATACAGCTACTACAATGCTGAAACAAAAGACAAAGACTTCGATGCGATGCTAAATGATCTGCAATCTGCATCTGAAGGCGACATCGTGCTTCTACACGGCTGCTGTCACAACCCTACAGGGATCGATCCTACAGCTGAAGAATGGGAAACATTGGCGAAACTTGTCGCAGAGAAGAAATTGCTTCCTCTGTTCGACTTCGCCTACCAAGGCTTTGCTAAAGGTGTGGAAGAAGATGCTGCAGGTCTTCGTACTTTTGCTAAATACAACAAAGAAATCCTAGTCGCGAGCTCTTTCTCGAAAAACTTTGGCCTATACAATGAACGCGTAGGTGCCTTCACGTTAGTAGCTGAGTCAGAAGAAGTCGCAACAACCGCATTTTCTCAAGTTAAAGCCATTATTCGCTCTATCTACTCTAACCCACCTGCACACGGCAGCGCTGTCGTGACTCACATTCTTGGCAACGCCGAAATGCGTGCGGAATGGGAAGCTGAAGTAGCAGAAATGCGTGACCGTATTCAAGAAATGCGTGAACTATTTGTAGCGACACTAAAAGCAGAGGGTGTGGACGCAGACTTTAGTTTCATCGAACGTCAAAATGGTATGTTCTCTTTCTCTGGTCTTTCTAAAGAGCAAGTTAACCGCCTTAAAGAAGAGTTCGGTATTTACATTGTCGGTTCTGGCCGAATCAGTGTTGCTGGTATGACGAAGTCAAATATGGGCCCTCTGTGTAAAGGCATTGCAGCGGTTTTATAATCGACTGTCGCATACTTTATTAAAAGGAAAGGTCAGCATAAGCTGACCTTTTTTGTTTTAACTTAACGCCAAAAACGAACCCGTCCGATCTAGTAGACAAACTTCAAACTCAGCCCTACTTCATTGACGTAATCTGAGCTTTCACCGCTGTAATCAGTATCTCTAAACTGATAAAAAAGACCAGTGCCGATGACTTTATGCCATTGGTAGTTAAAACCGATCTTAAAATTGTTCTCATCAACGATATCACTACGGTTCAACTCCACTTCAGCTGTCGCAATAAGCTTTTCACTGAGCAAGTAATTCACCCCAACAGCTACAGCTTGAATCAATTCGCTATCGGAAGACAACGTATTATCCGTTTTGTCGTCCGTCGCTTTCGCTTTGATTGCGCCTATTCCATATATCCCGTAGATATCGAATTGCTCTGTAACTCCATAACGGTAACCACCACCAAACAAAAGGCGGTCAATGCGAAGAGTAAAATCATCCGGATGGAAAAACTGCGCTGAGTAATCAACATTAAACAACCAGTTCTCAGTAAACAAATAGTTACCACCGAGTCCAACTGTGGTCGCATTAGAGTTATCTAACCATTCTTCGTTTGTCGTTCCGGCACCAACATCCAAATGAATGTGTTCGTACCCAAATTTTTCTGCTTGGTCCATGACCGCTGCGCTTGATATCGCCGGCAAAGCAGCTAAAGAAACAAGCAATAAATTTCTCACCATTCGACTTCCTTTCATGAGAATTATCTAAACACTGTATTCCATCGCCTGAGCTACTTGGCTCAAAAAGAATAGCGTAATCTAAAGACGTGATAACGATCTGAAACAGCCAAAGATCTCATCAGTCATCACGAAGAAAACATATCAACGACGTCTTTTTCAATTGAGGTGATCATATAGTAGTAAAAATGAAGCTCCCTTATCGTGCGATATGTCAGAATCTTATGACTGAGCACGAAAATCGCGGTTCAGATAAGACTCTGTTTTAAAACTAAGTTAAGATTACTTTATTATTTGCGAACTAAAAGGCGCCTTCGATGGATGCAGAACTTCTCGAGATTTACAACTTTCTCGCCAAGTATCCCCCGTTCAATGAACTCCCTGAAGAAACACTAAACAAGGTGACAGAGAGTGTCGAAATCTCGTACTACCGAGAAGATACCCCCATCATCCATTTTGGAGACTATATCCAAGATTTATACGTGGTGCGAAGCGGTGTTGTTGAAGTTTATCGACGCAAAGGTGAGCTGTATAACCGCCTTGACGAAGGTGACCTATTTGGCCAGATGGGCATGCTCACCAATAACAAAGTCCGCTTTCCGGTAAAAGCCATTGAGGATACCCTGCTCTACTGTATTCCTGGTGACATTTTCCAAGAAATTTACGATAACTTTGATTCCTTTGCGGATTTTGTTGAAGTTGAAAATAGCGCTCGTTTACGCCAAGCCATTTCAGAAAACAAAGACGCCAATGACCTGACGACGTCGAAAGTGAAAACCTTGCTGACTGGCGATGCTCATACGATTGATCGTGGTCAGACAATCCAGCAAGCCGCGCAGCAAATGGCGAATGACAACGTATCGGCTTTACTTATCGTCGACCCAGATTTCGTTCGTGACGAAGACGATCCACAGTCCCCAGTACTTGGTATCATTACTGACCGTGACTTGTGTACCCGTGTGTTAGCTGAAGGTTTGTCCCCACAGGACGATGTGTCCAGTGTGATGACCACGGAGGTCATGTCTCTTGACCACAACGCTTACATCTATGAAGCAATGTTAACGATGCTGCGTTACAACGTACATCACCTACCAGTGGTAAAAAACCAATTGCCAATCGGTATTATCGAAACAACCGACATTGTTCGTTATGAATCTCAGAATTCGTTGTTGTTGGTGAGTAGTATTTTCCAACAACAGACTATCGAAGATTTAGCCGTTGTTGCCGAAGAAGTGAAAAGCAGCTTCGTGCGTTTGGTCAATGAAGATGCCAACTCTCACATGGTGGGTAGCGCGATGTCGGTCATTGGCCGAAGCTTCAAACAGCGTCTGCTAGAAATGGCAGAAGAAGAGCTTGGTCCACCGCCAATTCCTTATTGTTTCCTTGCACTTGGCTCAATGGGGCGAGATGAGCAACTGTTGGTGACTGACCAAGATAACGCCATCATTCTAGATGAAACTTATCAAGAAGAGAAACATGGTAAATACTTCGAAGCCCTAGCAAAATACGTCAGCGATGGGTTAGATGCCTGTGGCTACAAATATTGCACAGGTGATATTATGGCAACCAACCCACTATGGCGCATGACTCGCTCAGAGTGGGAAGAGTGTTTTGCTGACTGGATTGATAACCCGAACCCGAAAGCACTACTCAACGCCTCCATCTTTTTCGACTTGGATGGAGTCTATGGCCGCTTAAAATGGGCAGAACAGTTAACTAGCTTTATTGTTCGTCGCGCTCGAAAGAACAACCGCTTCTTAGCGTGTTTGGCTCGTAACGCACTAAACAGAACACCACCTCTGGGCTTCTTTAAAGACTTCGTGATGGAAAAAGATGGCAGACACAACAACTCCATCAACCTCAAACGTCGCGGTACTGCTCCTCTGGTCGACTTAATTCGTGTTCACTCTCTGGCGGTTGGTTCACGTGCACAGAACTCGTTTGAGCGTCTTGACGACATTATTGATGCTGGCATTTTGCCAAAAGGTCGAGCACAAGACTTAAAAGACGCGTTAGAATTTATTTCCATGGTACGTATTCGTCACCAAGCGACGGATGTGGAACTAGGCATTGAGCCTGATAACAATATCGAACCGGAAAACCTCTCTGAGTTTGAACGTCGCAACCTAAAGGATGCATTCCAGATCCTAAGCAATGGTCAAAATTTCCTTAAGTTCCGCTACCAAGCGAACAAGAGCTTTAAGTGAGGTTTAGCATGATTAAAAAGCTCTTTCAGAAGCCAACCATTCAGTGGCCAACGAAGTTTGAACAAAAGCTGGAGATGGCGAAGGATGAGAATTTAATTGCGTTCTATAGCAACAAGCCGCCTGCTCCAGAAACACCTTTATCTGAGGTGGAGTTCGTGGCGTTAGATTTCGAAACGACGGGTTTGAATCCTGAAAAACATGACATCATTACTATTGGTTTGGTGCCGTTTAACCTGAAGCGAATTTTCCTACGTAACTCGCGTCATTGGAAGGTACGTCCACAGCGTGCACTCGATGAAGACTCAGTCATTATACACGGTATTACTCACAGCGAATTGATCGATGCGCCTGACTTAGGCGATATCTTAAGCGAGCTGCTACCATGCTTAAGCGGGAAAATCATTGTTGTTCATTACCGTCGTATCGAGAGAGAGTTTCTGGATAAAGCGCTCAAAAGCCGTTTAGGGGAAGGTATTGAGTTTCCTGTTTTAGATACGCTGCACCTTGAAGAAACGATTCAACAGAAACGTTCAGGCTCTCTCTGGGAGCGTCTAAAAGGGAAAAAACCAGAATCGGTTAGGCTAGCGCAATCTCGACGCCGTTATGGGCTGCCAGACTATACGCCTCACCATGCATTAACCGACGCAATTGCTACCGCAGAGCTGCTGCAAGCGCAAATCGCCCATCATTACAGTGAAGAGCAACCCATCAGTGAGTTCTGGCTGTAATATACTTCACGCTTAATAGCGATCAAAAAAGGAGCCAGATGGCTCCTTTTTTACTTAGGTTGAGACAAGATTACAGCTTAAAGCGTTGAATCTCTTGTTCAAGTTCGTGTGATAGCTCAGACAGGTGAGCAGCTTGTTCTGCTGCTTGATGAGCTTCGACTGACAGCTCGTTAGACACATCACGAATACCTTCAGTGTTACGAGTGATCTCAGTGGTTACCGATGCTTGCTCTTCTGCTGCTGAAGCAATCTGCGTTGCCATATCACTGATACGCTCAACAGCAGTGTGGATTTGCGTCAAGCTCGCTGCAGCCGCATTGGCATCATCAACACTGGTATCAGCTAGACGACGACTGTCACCCATAATACCGACCGCCTTGGCTGTTGTGCCTTGTAGCATCTCGATAGTTTCTTGAATCTCTTGCGTTGAAGCATGAGTACGTTGGCTCAATACGCGGACTTCATCTGCAACCACAGCAAAACCACGGCCTTGCTCACCTGCACGTGCCGCTTCGATCGCCGCGTTCAGTGCAAGTAGGTTCGTTTGCTCTGCAATGCCTTGAATCGTTGATAGAATCGTATTGATGCTATTTCCGTGTGCTTCTAGCTCTTGAATCACATCAGTAGCAACTTGAACTTCTTGCGCTAAGTTCTGAATAGAGCCTTGCGTTTGAGTTACTTGGCTTGAACCATGTGAACAAGCTTGAACCGCTTCTTCTGAATTACTTGCCGTGCTATCAGCATTACCTGCAATTTCTTGTGTCGCTGCTGCCATTTCGTTCACAGCCGTCGCCACCATGTTGATTTCATCTTGCTGGTAAGAGATACGCTGACTACGCTCCTCAGCTTGCTGTGCTGTCGTGCGAGCTTGCTCTGAAAGCGCAGAAGATACGTGGCTAAGCTTAGTAACCATTGTGTGCATGTTGCCAACAAAACGGTTGAAGTTTTCCGCCAGTTTACCTACTTCATCATCACTGCGTGGTTCTAGGCGTTGCGTTAAGTCACCTTCGCCAGATGCAATTTCTTCCAGTGCATTTGATACGCGGTTCAAGTCACGGAACAAGAAACCAACTAGCCAAGAAACTGCAAGAATAACCACAATCGTGATCGCCACAGCAGTAAACAATAGATCTCGTAGCAATACCGCATGACCTGCTTCTTCTGTTGCGCGATCCATTTCAATCGCAAACATCCAATGCGTACCAGGAACTTTATTGAAGTAGTAAAGCTTCTCTTTTCCTTTGATTACCGTATCTTCGATACGACCTTCATCGGCGGCGCGCTCAATTGCCTCTTCTGAAAAATCTTTTAGAACACTGGTGATAGGCTTAAGCGTCAAGCTTTTATCTGGATGCGCTAAGAAGGTGCCTTCATTCATGTCGATTAGCATCGCATGCGCGTTTTCACCTGCATCTAAGTTAATCACATCGCTGATAAGCTGATCGATCAGTACGTCCGCACCAACAACACCAACAAACTGACCATTTTTCATTACTGGCTCAGCAATGGTCACAAGTAGTGCATTCGTGATTGCGTCTTGATATGCGGCTGTGATGATTTGCTTACCCGCGGCATCAGCATCCTTGTACCAAGGACGTGTGCGAGGGTCATAATCAGCACGGTTACGCTCGGGATGAGAGCGGTACATATCACCGTTTGGTGTACCAAGGAAGATGTCATCGAAGCCACCAGCCTTGCGAGCTTGTTGTAGGAAAGGAACAACGTCTTGCTCGGTCGAGTAGTCGTTGAACGCAGTGGCAATATCTTTACGGATATTGACCCAATCAGAAATTCCCTCTGACGCAGTAGTACTAAGACTTTGCGCACGTGAATAGACACCTGAACGAGTCTGATCAAATAATTGACCAGCCGACAACCAAGTAAGTGCTGTTGCCATCACAACAACAGCAGAAAGGCTTGCGCCTATAAGCTTTTGTTTTAATGATAATTTCATATTTATAGTTTTTTGAGTTGGGAGAACAGTTAAGGTGCATGAATATTACACACTTTTTTACGACTATTCACTAATTTTTAAAAAACAAAATAGCACATTAACTCTTTGTAAAATATGAACTTTCATGTGTCATTTTTTTGTCTCGATCGTCATAAAAACCGCACAAAAAAAGCCAGCAAATTGCTGGCCTTTTGATTAATTGTTAGTCAGACGGTTTTATAAAATGCCGAATTACTGACGCTCAGTTCGCATACCCATCAATAAGCTCACACACATTGCAAGCAGAATGAAGGTAAATGGCAATGCTGTAGAAATGGCACCGGCCTGAAGAGCTTGAACCGCCTCGGAGCCACCAATCCATAGCAGAGCAACCGCAATTGCACCTTCCATGAATGCCCAGAAGACACGTTGAAGTACAGGTGCATCGACTTTACCACCTGCCGTGATACTGTCGATAACAAGTGAACCAGAGTCAGAAGACGTAATGAAGAACACAAGTACCAGCACAACAGCGATGATAGAAAGCATGCTACCAAATGGAAGAACATCAAACATTTGGAACATAGCAAGTGATACGTCAGTCAAGCCATTTGTGCCCAGCTCACCTACTTTATCAACAACTTGCTCGATCGCCAGACCACCAAATACAGACATCCAAACAACGGTAACCGCAGTTGGAACCAGTAGAACTGCTGTGATGAACTCGCGAACGGTACGACCACGAGAAACACGCGCGATGAACATGCCTACGAATGGCGACCATGAAATCCACCAAGCCCAGTAGAACACTGTCCAGCCTTGGAACCAAGCTTCGTCCGTACGACCAAACGGGTTACTTAGTGGGATGATATTCTCTACATATGCCATAAGTGTGGTTGGGATCGAACCTAGGCTCGCCGCCCAACCGATAAGACCAACAAGGAGAAGTAGCAAGAACGCCACAACCATGTTGATGTTACTAATGACTTTAACACCACCATCGATGCCGCGTACGACTGAAACAACAGCAAGTAAAGTCACCACGGTAATAACGACGATTTGCAGACCTAGGCCTGGCTCAACACCAAATACGTGATGAATACCACTTGCTGCTTGCTGCGCACCTAGACCTAGGGATGTAGCAAGACCAAATAAAGTCGCAAGCACAGCCAGAATGTCCACAATGTGGCCAGCCCAACCCCATGCACGATCACCCAGAAGTGGGTAGAAGATCGAACGCATAGATAGCGGTAAACCTTTGTTGTAGGCAAAGAATGCTAAAGAAAGTGCTACAACACCGTAAATTGCCCATGGGTGAAGGCCCCAGTGGAACATCGTTGCACCCAGTGCCAATCTCGCGGCTTCTGGTGTATTTGCCTCAACACCAAGTGGCGTTTCATACCAACCGGTGAAGTAAGCGACAGGTTCTGCAACACTCCAGAACATTAAACCGATACCCATACCAGCTGCAAATAGCATTGCAAGCCATGACATAAACGAGTAATCGGCAACAGCGTCTTTACCACCTAGTCGGATCTTACCCATTGGTGAGACGATAAGCGCCAAACAGAAAATAACGAAAATGTTACCTGCAATAATGAACAACCAATCGAATGAACCAATAATTTTCCACTTCAGCCCATCAAGTGCCGTCTTTGCGGTATGTGCATCTAGAACTAATGCAGCGACAAGAAACAGCGCAATTAAACCTGCACTAATACCAAAAACTGGGTTATGAACATCAAAACCCCATTTTTGAACGTTGTCCTGACCTACCGTATAGTCGGTACTATCGATACTGTACTTATCTATACCCTTTGTCATCGTTCCTCTCTATTTTTGTAGTGTTTTTACGTACCAAACAAAAAAAATCTTTCGAACACGATACGTTTTGCATTCCGTGAAGGCGCAAGATCCTATCATTTGACACGTTTTTGTCTATCTTTTTGCTATTAAAAAATCCAATAACTTACTTTTCACTGTGTGGTTACAGCCTTTGATAGAACAAATCACTACTACAATAATTAGACCACAAACATTTATTGCTATAATAATTTTAGCTCTTCTTATTTTGTCGAAAAGGCGCGACAAAATGGTATTGAGGACACGGCGTAAAATTGTAGAGGTAATTTTTGATTTCCCCCCTTTAAATAAGGGCGCATTTAAGTTAGTGTCGCCTCGATAAATGTTCCCTACAGACTGGATGAATAAATTGGAAAAGTACGAAGAAGTATTGGTCTCGATTCGTCAGATCATCCGCGCTATTGATTTACATTCTAAAAAGCTGAGCAAAGAGTCTGGATTGACTGCTCCACAGTTGATTTTGATGCGCGCTATCAATGACTTAGATAACGTGACGATTAAACAGTTGTCTAGCCACACTAACATGAGCCAAGCGACCGCAACGACCATTCTAGATAGACTAGAACGAGGCCAGTTTGTTGAGCGTCAGCGCAGTGTTCAAGACAAGCGTAAAGTGCATGCTGTACTTACGAGCAAGGGCCAAGAAGCCTTAAAACAAGCACCAACGCCGCTGCAAGAGCACTTCATTAATCGATTCCAAAAATTGGAAGAATGGGAGCAATCCCTTCTACTATCTTCCGTTCAACGCATCTCGACGATGATGAATGCAGAGGACATCGATGTTGCTCCAATGCTAGAGCTTGGTAGCATTACCAAAGCCGATTAGTTTCGCTCCCACGTGCTCGCTTTTTGCGGGCACTACTCTCCTACTCAGTCAACCCAGTTTCAAACGCATATTTTGCTAACTCCGCCGTCGAATGTAAGTCCAACTTGTGCTTAATGTTATGGCGATGCGTCTCTACCGTTCGATAACTAATATTGAGTAAAGTGGCGATTTTCTTGCTGCTGTTTCCTTGAGCAACTAATTTAAGTACCGCTTCTTCCCTGCGGCTGAGAGGATTCGTTTTTTGCGTGGCAGGCACCACTTCTTGGGTAAAGAGTGTTTGTGTGACGGATTCACAGAAATACGTCGAACCTTGGTTCACCGTTTTTATTGCTTGCACCATTTTCTCGGCCGAGATTTCCTTGAGCATATATCCTACGGCACCAGCTTGCATGACCTTCATGATGTACTCGCGATTATCGTGCATGGTCAACATAAGTATTTTGCTCTCTGGGCGCGCTTCTTTAATTACACCAGTCGCTTCAATACCGTTCATTATAGGCATGCTGATATCCATCAATATGACGTCCGGTTGCAAGTGCTTTGCGACCTCTATCGCTTCCAAACCATTACTTGCTGTACCCACCACTTCGATGTCAGGCTCTAACTCCAAACGAGCCATGAAGCCATCCAATACCACTTGATGATCATCGACAATCACTACACTAATCGGTTTATCCATAAACTATTTCATCCAAATTAAGCAGCACAGTAATCTCTGTTCCCAAGCCAAGCTCACTCATTAGCTCAAATTCACCACCGATGAACTCTACACGCTCTTGCATGTTCCTTAACCCAATCCCTTGTTGGTGCACTGCTTGGTTAACCACAAATCCAACGCCATCATCACGTATGAGTAATTGCAGCATATTGCCCATTTTTTGCAAAGTAACCGTTACTTTTTTCGCTCGCGCATGTTTTTCAATGTTATTCAAAGACTCCTGAGCGACGCGATATAGCGTCGTTGCGACTTCCGAAGTCAGTTTGTGCTGCTGAGTATCGAAATTGCTCTCGATATCAATCCCGGAATGGGAATGAAAATCCTGTAGCAAGGTCGTCAGTGCTGCTTCTAAACCGATATCATCGAGGGCGCTTGGACGGAGCTGATGAGAAATATGCCGCACCTCATTTATCGCGGTGACGAGCGATCGTTGTGATTTATCTAAGTGGGATTTGAGTTTTTCGTCTTCCAGTCTATGACTCATTAAGTCTAAATGACATTTACTGGAGACTAACAACTGATTGATTCCATCGTGCAGTTCTCGCGCTAAATGCTTTTTCTCATCTTCTTGGAACATCACGGTTTTATGTGCCAATTCTTTCAGGTTCTTATCAGCGAGGCGATGCTCATGCAGATTGATCGCCAGAGTGAGAACAATGATTACAGCAACGGTCACCGCTAAGATCACGACGACTGAGAAAAATGTCGTTTCGATATTTTTGTTCACCGCCGCGCGCATATTGGCGACTTCTCGGCTTACATCCTCAATATACAGCCCAGTCCCTATCATCCATTCCCACTTATCGAGCCATGCAGCGTAACTAAGCTTAGGGACAACTTCACCCGTAGATGGCTTTTGCCACAGGTACTGATGAAATCCACCACCGGATTGCGCTTGATACAATAGAGCTTCGATTAAGCGATCGCCATTTTCGTCTTCAAGATAGAGTAAGTTTTCCCCGACAAGCTCCGGAAGAACTGGGTGTACAAGGTTGGTACCATATTTATCATAAGCAAAAAAATAGCCGTCCGACCCATAACTCAAACGATTTAAAATCGCTTTCACACGCGTTTTGGCAACACTCTCTTCTAAAGTCGGATCGTTGTAGATGTAAGAAATGGAGTCAAAAGCGACGTCGACCGTATCTTTCAGCGCCGCTTCTTTTGATTGGATCAGGTTTTGATGAAAGATCTCTACCTCCCTTTTGCCAAGGGTCTTGGTTTGATAGATAGAGATCCAGCTGATACTCGCTGACACCAATACCACGGGTATCAGTGTCAGCAGAATTAACTTTGCTTTGAGAGGCATCCCTTCCCTCCATGAAACGCTGCCTTTACAGCTTACTATCTTAGCAGTACAAACGAATCGATTGTGTCTGCATAGACATAATTAACAGCTTAACAACTTGTCTCAAAAGGTAAAAACTCTCAGTTCACAAAATCTCTTTATTATCGAGTGATTAACTCATACCGTAAAAACCTGGGAAAAACAGCAAAGACGCCAACACAACAATCTGAATCGCGATGAACGGCATCACACCTTTGTAGATATCACGCGTAGTAACCCCTGCTGGAGCGACACCTTTTAGATAGAACAAACTAAAGCCAAATGGCGGTGTGAGGAACGACGTCTGCAAGTTCATCGCAATAAGAATCGCAAACCACGTCATATTAATGCCCATCAATTCAGCGACTGGCGCAATAATTGGCACGATGATAAAACAGATTTCAACGAAGTCGATAAAGAAACCTAAAATCAGAATCACCACCATGGTAATAATAAGGAATCCCCACTTTTCACCCGGCAGTTCTAACATCCACTCTTCAACTAAATAATCACCACCGGTGTAGGTAAATGCCATTGAGAAGGCGGTCGCACCAAGTAAGATCGCAAAGACCATTGCGGTTACCTTAACTGTCTCTTTTGATGCATCATAAATCATCGACCAACTAAACTGTTTATACAATAGCGATAAAATTATCGCACCTGCACCGCCCAGTGCCGCTGACTCTGTTGGTGTTGCAATCCCTGCAAAGATGGAGCCCAATACCACGATGATCAATGCTAAAGGTGGCAATACAGCTTTCAGTGCGGTGAGCACTTCTTGTTTACGACTGATCGACTCATCACGCTCTATCGCCTGTGCGGCTTGAGGGTTCAACTTCGCGTAGATGAGAATGTAGATCACATAGGCGCCAACAAGTGTAATACCGGGCCAGATCGCAGCTTGAAATAGGTCCCCTACCGGTACGCCAAGTACATCACCCAACAAGATCAACACGATAGAAGGTGGGATAATTTGGCCCAACGTGCCAGACGCACAAATAGTCCCACACGCTAAACCTTTGTCGTAATTGTACTTGAGCATCACAGGAAGAGATATTAAGCCCATCGCAACAACTGATGCGCCTACCACACCCGTTGAAGCTGCAAGCAATGCGCCAACTAACACGGTAGAAATAGCGATACCACCGCGAACGCCACCGAACAAACGCCCCATTGATTCTAGTAGCTGTTCAGCAAGCTTCGTTTTCTGTAGCACTAGCCCCATAAAAACGAACAGCGGTACGGCCATTAGCACCGTATTTTCCATAATGGACTGAATTCGATATGGCATAAAAGCAAACATCTCGATGCCTTCAGCCCAAACACCAAAAATCAGCGCGATACCACCAAAAGTAAAGGCAACGGGAAATCCCAATAGAAGCGCAAAGAGCGCAACAAAAAACATCACTATACCGATCATAATGACTTCCTTTTACGACTTACCGTTATTACCGGCATAGATGAGATGAGGGTTGACAATTTTGTTGATTGAATGAAGTAACAATCCAATACCACTCACCGCCATAAAGAAAAATGACAGCGGAATCATCGCTTTGATAATCCAACGATATGGTAAGCCACCTGGGTCACCAGACGTCTCGCCTAACGCGTAACTTTCCTTGGCGAAATCAATACCAAACCAAGCTACCAGTAGGCAAAAAGGGAATAAGAAAAATAGTGTGCCTATGATGTCGATGATGGATTGTGCTTTGTAAGATAAGCGTTCATAAAAAATGTCGACGCGAACATGGCCACCGGACTTAATTGCGTAAGGCACACCAAGCAAGAACACGGCAGAGAATAGATGCCATTCCATTTCTTGGAATGCGATAGACACATCATTAAACACGTAACGCATGACAACGTCGTACACAACGTTTGCTAACAACAAAATAAACAGGATGCTGGATAACCATCCGAGAAAATCGCTAAAGCGGTTAAATAATCGCTCAATATAAATAAGACTTCTCATTCCGAACTCCGTGGAACGTTTAGATGCGCTCCGCTATGGTGCGGAGCATTCATTATGAAGTTTTCTTGGGCTTCGATAGCAGGCTAAACCTCTCAGCGTCGCCTGCTTCATAACGTTATTGTTGAGCTTGACTGTTTAAGTACGCTCGGTGCGAAATATCTGACCATGGTCGAACTTGATTCATATAGTTCGCTTGCGACTCTTGAATCTCTTTCGCCAAAGCATCTTTTTCTGCATGTTCTTTCAACAAACGATCGTTTGCTTCTCGCAACGCAGCTACGACTTCAGGTGGGAAATCTTTTACTTCAACATTTGGGTATTCAGACTTAATAGATGCCCAGTTTTTGCCGCTTTCGTGTTTCGATTGCGTGTACATATCGTAAGCGGCCGTTTTCATGGCTACTTGCAAAATCGCTTTTAGATCATCAGGTAGACGGTTCCAGGTGCGCTTGTTAACGAGGAACTGAAGCTCAGTCGCTGGCTCATGCCAACCTGTGTAGTAGTAAGGCGCGATTTTGTGGAAGCCCATACGTAGATCCAGCGATGGACCAACCCATTCCAGGGCATCAATTGTGCGACGCTCTAGAGAGGTATATAGCTCACCAGGGGCGATATTCGTTGGCTTGGCACCTAATTCAGCCAAAATCTCACCAGCAAACCCTGGGATCCGCATTTTCAAACCCTGTAAGTCCTCGACGGACTTGATCTCTTTTTGGAACCACCCGCCCATCTGAGTATCGGTATTACCGCCAGGGAAAGACATCAAGTTATGTGGAGAGTACACTTTTTCCATCAGCTCCATACCACCGCCGTAGTAAAACCATGCATACTGCTCAGTTGGCAACATACCGAAGGGCATAGAAGTGAAGTAAAGTGTGTTTGGAACCTTACCCTTCCAGTAATAAGACGCTGAGTGACCCATGTCATACTGACCCGACTTAACCATATCAAACACCCCAAAAGGCGCTTTATGCTTGTTTGCGGAATCAATGCGGATTTGCAAACGTCCGTTGGACATCTCTTCCGCCATTTTGGCCATGTTTTTTGTGGTATCACCAAAAATTGGGAAATTAGGCCCCCAAGTTTCAGCAAGCTTTAAACGATAGACTTTTTCAGCAGCGTTTACAGAAGTCGCCGCGAGTGCCATCGCGGCAGCGACAGCGGTTGTTTTGAGCACTCGTTTTAAAGATTTTTGGATTAGACTCATCGTTCACGTCCTTTATCACCAAGGTTATTGTTGTCATCCATTTCATTAGGATTGGCTGTATTCGGTATAAAAGATGTAACAATGTTTTCTAATGCGAAATGGGCATGAACACGGAAGCGAGTGATTCATCAATAAGGCATTAGCCTAAGGTATTACGTACAAGTACGTAGGACAACCGTCATGAAAAAAGACTGTTAATAGCAAAATCAATAAATTATATTTTTATCTATGAATAAAAATAAAAGACAATACGTACGTATTTTTCTGCCAAAAAATTTACATAGTATTTAAGAAAATGTGACAAACCACTTATTGGCAGTGTTAAAGTGAGTACTTAATGCATTATTTCCAATACCAAGATAAAAAAATACCTCGGCATCGGCCGAGGTATTCAATCTAGAACGGTAGCGGTAATTAAACTGCTTTGTAGATAACTTTGTTACCTGCTAACTGCTCTTTTTGAACTAGGTTTTCTTCAAGAAGCTTCTTTAGTGCGCCAGTAGCCCATGATGCCGCTTTAGTATCTTCTTGACCTGCAGCTAGACCGATGCCTTTAGGGTTAATACCTTCAGCATTCGCCATAACGATGTCTAATACTTGTTGTTGCTTAGGAGTAAGGGCAACATCAACTGTTTTCACTGCAGCTACTTTTTTATCAGCTACTACTTTCTCCGCAACAGCTTTTTCAGCAACAGAAGGTGCTACTGCTTTTTCCGCAACAGGCTTCACTGCTTTAGGTGCTGCAGCTAAGTTTGCTACTGTCGCTTTAATGCGTTTTTGCAGTTTCATCTGCACTTTACGCTTATGAGCAAGTCTCATTGAATATTTCTCCAGTTCACTGCATCTCAGCAGGGATGAAAATTTGAAGCGCGTTTTATACCAAAATTCACAAGCAATTTGTAGGTTTTAGCGGCGAAACGCGATGAAAAATGCGCTCAAAGCATAGAACGTCTACTATTTAATCAGATATTTTATGAACGGATTTATTGAATACTGGGTATAAAAACAGAGGTTTGTTTTATTTTAAATGCAAGTCAATGCACATAAAGCTGCCCACTCATTTTTGAACAAGTATTCGATGAGGTTATAAGCATGGAAACGCTGCACCTAACAAATTCACATTTCAAACCCGACTCCCCTATCAACAGAATACTTTTGTTACTCGTTGCACTCATCACTTGGTTTTTGGTTGCCATTTCTCCGGGATGGAAGCAAGCCATGTTGTCGGTCATTTTGATGTCTGCAATCGTTGGTTTCGCCATCTTGATGATTAAGAAAAGCCAAGTCACTTTTACGCTGACAGCTTCTCACTTTCAGCAACACCTTTTTAAAGGGGGTTGGGTCGTCAGATGGCGAAATATTGAGTCAATCGGTATTTGTAGCTACCAACAGGAAGGGTGGCACCAACCGCTACCTTGGATCGGTATTCGTCTAAAACACTACTCACCCTACTTAAATTCAATCTGCCCTCGTATAGCGACAGAAATTCTCCTCAGCCAGCGAGCACTGCTTTACTTAGGCGCAAAACAAAATCAGTGTGAAGATAAGTTTGAGGATATGGTGCTTGACCCTAAACCGTATATAAACAGAGATGGGATTGAGTACAAAGGTTTGTTAGCGATGCTCGCCAACCGGATGAAGTATCAGAGAGGCTTTTATGGCTATGATCTATTTATATCAGCAAGTGATCTAGATCGTGAGGCTGAGGATTTTGTGGGACTGACTCGGCGATACTTAGCTGCCGCCGAGCCAGAATAATGCTTAGTACACGCACTTTTAGTAAAGCGGCATCTCGTCAGCAACGAACGGGTTAGTTTTACGCTCATGACCGAAAGTCGATTGAGGGCCGTGACCAGGGACAAACGTGACATCATTGCCTAAAGGCCACAATTTCTCTTTGATAGAGCTAATCAACGTATTGAAATCACCTTGTGGGAAGTCAGTTCGACCAATGCTACCGTTAAACAAAACGTCACCCACAAACGCTAAACGCGCTTCTTCACTGTAAAGCACAACGTGACCAGGTGTATGACCAGGTGTGTGGAATACATTCAGCACTTGATTACCAAAAGTGACAGTGTCACCCTCATTTAGCCATTGGTGCGGTTCAAACGCTTCTGTCAGCGGGAAACCAAACATTTGGCTCTGACCTTCCAAACCTTGCAACCAGAAGTTATCTGCCTTGTGAGGGCCAACAATCTCTGTACCGCCAAGCAGTGCAGACAGCGGCTCCGTGCCACCTACGTGGTCCAAGTGACCGTGTGTTAGCACTAGGTTTACCACGTCAACACCCAGCTCTTTGATAAGCATAGCGAGCTGCTTTTCATCGCCGCCTGGGTCAACCACAATACCTTTCATGGTTTCGTCACACCAGACAATAGAACAGTTTTGAGAGAAAGATGTTACTGGAACAACTTGGTATTTCAGAGCCATAGATAACCTATACCGAATAAATTTGCGTGAAAACTGCCGCAACTATGACACTAAGGCCTAGCGACTTCAAGCTTTGAACTGTGGGTAATCGACGACGTTCTGAGACTAGAAACCTTGTCTCAACTGGCACTACCAAGAACGAACAGCACCCGTATCGATATGAACAAAGTTACTGCCTGGATAATAACCCACGCCACCGGCTTTTAGGCTTAATGCAGCATCACGAACTGTTGAAAGCTTCACACCGTCTAAACGGAAATCAATGGCCTTTCCTTCCATGTGCATGCTCTTTTTCGCTACACGAGAAGACCCGTTGCGCAGCGAGGCATTAGTGGCAGGAGAACGGTAACCTGAAATGACGATCACCTCTGCTTCTGTACCAATTAACTTTTGAATTTGGCTTATTTGATCGAACAAGCGTCGATCCATGGGATGAACCTCATTTCGTCGATGGTCTCGACAAAACTCATTCAGCCTTTGAAGTTCATCATTAATGTATCGTTTTCCATCGAAATAGCATGTTTCGAGGATCTCTCCAGTATTAAGATTGTTCATCGCCAGCGCACGTGGCTCGTCAGGGAGTGAAGCCCAAGAAAATGATGGCAGGGCAGACGCCAACACCACACCACCAGCGGTCATTTTAAGGAAATCTCGGCGGGAAAAGTTACGACTTACCATTTCAAAATACAGTGCTCAACAACTAGACAAGTCGTGGACATTAACCAAACACATTTGTCACGTCAAACGCATAAAACACTCCATCTTGATTTTCAGACGCAGTAATTATTGTTTAATTATTGAACGAAAAGAGAATTCTTCGTTTTGTAAATTTTCCTTAAAGATTTCAACTGCGGTGATCGTACTTATAGATATCATCACGGTAGTAAAGCGTTCCCTCTTCCAACCATGCTGTTTGATAAATGATGTGTACTTGAATGCGCTCTCCCAAAGGAACTGACGTGTTAGACCGACGAGAACTTTCTCGCTTTTTCGCTAAACGTTCTTCCAACCCCTGAGTTTTGAACAGAAGTTCTGCTAGCTGGTCTGCATGTTCTACACGAACACATCCTGAGCTGAATGCGCGTCTGTCCTGTTCAAACAAGTTCTTACTTGGCGTGTCATGCAAATAAATAGCTTGTGGGTTAGGCATATTGAACTTGTACAATCCCAGTGCATTTTGTAAGCCCGACGCCTGTCGCATACGATAAGGAAATGTTCTCGGATTCACCGTTGCCCAATTGATGGTTGTAGGGTCAATAATTTCGTTCGAAGTCCAAGACCGAATGATTTGAATGTTATGGTTAATCAAATACATCGGATTACGTTTTACTTTAGGAATAATGTCTTTAACCATGATAGTCCAAGGCACGTTCCAAGTAGGGTTGAGAATAACTGAATCCAGTGCTACCGACATGATGGGCGTTTTTCTTGATGCTCTCCCTACCACGACTTTAGACTCAAACAAGGGTTGACCGTCATGCCAATACGTGACTTCGTATCCAGGCACGTTAACAAAGACAACATTATCCCTTTCTTTCGACCAAATTCTTGAACGCTCAGAATTCAACGCCAACAGATGCAATCGCTCTTGAGGAGAAAAGTTGATCCATCGAATGGTATTCGGGCCGATAACGCCATCTTCTTTCAAACCATGAATACGCTGGAACTCTTTTATCGCAAGCTCTAATTGTTCGTCATATTCTTCAGTGACTAAATCCAAGTAAGAAACATCTACGCCTACGATCTCCATTCGCTCAATCAATAGGGGTCTGTTTTCCAATATATCGCCAACACGTGCTAGCCCAGTTTGTTGATAGGCAGGATATTGGTACTGAGAATGTTCCGATAGCGAAGAATAGGCGGAGTAGAAAGCATCATCTGTTTGTAATGGAGACCGGAGACTTGCCAAAAACTGACCAAGTTTGCCAACCGTAATCTCATTACTCAGAACCGATAAAGTATCGATGCTAGGAGCGGGTAACGTAACATGGGCTTTGTCTGTAAATAGCCAATTAATCCCTTCTTCGGGGAGTTGCTCAAGATAACTAAGGTACATCAAGAGTGAATCTGTCATCACTAAATCGAAGTCGAGATTATCTCCCTGCCACCTTACTTGGTTTATCCGGTGAAGTTGATTTTCGAATTCATCGGTGACATCCGCAAGTGCAACCAGGTTTACTTGAAAAAGAAACTGCTCAATATCACTTTCATTTTCCCAGTTCAAACGGTAATTGGTGCTTTGATACAGTTGATCAATCACCTCTGGATAATGGATCATTTTTTCTACAGACAGCTTTTGTACCGCTCCCTCTTGCTCGACTTGCGCTGAAGCTTCGAGAGAAACGACGGTGGAAAAGCTGCAAAACGGCACCAGAAGTGCCGTCATGATTAAAACCCTAGCAAACACTGAAATGATCCTTGCGCTACTTGCCATAATAAAAAGTATGGCAAATATCTCACAGCTTGCAGGTTTAAAATTAAGAATCTGATGCCGAAAACGACAACAAAACTCTCTATAAGTAATTACTCAATGATCTTTCTAGATAATTCTCGACCAATGGTTGTCCCATTGCACTCCGCTTGCGAAGGTACTTTTTGACTCCTCTGGTCTTTGCTCTACCACTTTTCCCGCCCCAGAGCTGACTCGGAACTCATCGCCATAGACCACAACACCAGAGGCGTCTGGTAACGCACTTAGCTCTACCAATTTGCCCGTAGATTTAGACCACATACCATAACAACTGCCCGGAGGGGAAGTGGCTAAGATCCATTCATCGGTTGCTGCAATACTCGCAACGTAGTGATTGAAACGCGCCCACTCTTCAGGCTCAGCTTGAAGATCTTGCATTTCACCACCACGCGTGTGCATGGCGATCAAGGCTGGATACTCGTCCGGCTCACCACGATATTGCTGACCACAAAGCACGGTTTCCGCACCATCATGAGCTAAATGGCGAATACTCAACTTATGATCCGGTAAAGACACTTGATCCAATAGCTCCCCTTCCTGTGAAAGGTAACTCAGACTCGGTCTCATGCTATCAAGATTGAGAGGTTCACGGCCGTTGGTGTGTACGCCACCGACGCCAATCGCTAATGCGCCATCAGGCATCATGATCACTTCATGAGGACCAAGACCAAAACCCGTTAACTCATCGATTTTTTGATATTGCTTCTGCACATCATAAACACCAATGATCCCACGACTTGTCCCCCTCTCCCCTTCTGTGGCAAATAGCAACGTGCCATCGTGGGAGTAAACGCCATGCCCATAGAAATGACGATTTGACTTTGCTAGTTGCAGTTTGATCATCTGCCCTGAGCGATAATCAAATACCATGAAGAAAGTACCTGGTCGACGACCAAAAACTACGGCGTGGCCTTGTTGGTTGGTTGCCACACCGTGACCACGCTCAGGAATCGGCAATGAAGATAGCGGCATACCATGCTCATCCGCCACCACCGCTGCATATTTATCTCGGCCAATGATAGAGCAGCCGATCAACGCAGGCTCACGTGAGCTTGTTGAAGAACAACCAAATGGCATCATAGGTGTAGCCGCCCCGAATAGAGCGGCTTTCAGCAAAGTTCGGCGGGTTTGATCAGTCACCATCGGTTGCATTAAATCCTATAACTACGCCAAGCTCGATCGCCACTTCTTCGTGAATCAGGTACTTCAATTGCTCTAGCTTGTTGTATTGAGCGAGCACCATGCGATAGCCTTCTTTTGTTTGTAGTGCAGCAAACAAGCTCTTATCCTCTGGCCAAGTTTCTAACGCCATTTCAAACTGATGAACGACACGGTCTGCGAGATCTGCATGGCCTTGCTCTCTAAGTAGCGCATCTAGACCATTCCCGTTAGCAAAGTACAACGCTTCCATCCCTTGAAGGTTGGCTTTTAAGTTTGAAAGCGAGGTCTCTGAACGCCACGATTCTGAGAAATACGGGCGAGGCTTACCAATCTTCGCTAGCGGTCGGCTCAACTTCTTCATGCTGTATTCAAGCTGATTCGAGAGCAGTGAAATGTACTCAGACTCCCATTCCGTCATCTCTAGCGATTTCCAAGGGTTCTCTGCCCAAGAATCCGCGATGATCTGCGCTTTGTTATCGAGGTTTTCTGCAATCGCTACGCCTGTCACACAGGTATTGCTGTTGCTAGATAAGGTCGACGCTTTATCGTAAAGCAGCCATTCCAGAGCCCCTAAACCTTGCACGGTGACACTTTGGGTGGAGATATCTTCTGCACTCCAAGCTTGATCAGATTTCGTCAGTACAGACATTTTACGACCAGTCGTGTTCTTTTTATCTGGCCAAAACTGAACATTCCAGCTTTGCTCCAATGCCGTAGCAGGGCCACGTTCTTGACCTTGTAATGCCATCCACGCAAGCATAGTTTGATGCCACTGCTGTTTTACTTGTGCATCATCTTTCGACTCTGATGCGCAGTAATCCGCGAAGCGCTGTTCAAGTTCTGTGGTTTGCGCTAAAAACGTCTGAGCTGATTGAAACTCGACCTCGTACACGCTTTGAGAAATATGGCTTGTACTCTCAGGCTTGGCAGAGCTCGAACCGATGGTCGATTGGCAACCAACCAAACTTAACGTTGCGGCAATCGCACTCACTAACAGTGTCTTTTTCATGGTTAGGTCCTTATAGAGAGTTCAGAAACGCAATGAGAGCATCACGTTCTTTTTTGTTCAGAGCTAAAACATTTTGTTTCGCAGTTTCAGCTTCGCCGCCGTGCCACAACACTGCTTCCATCAGGTTACGAGCTCGACCATCATGTAAGAAGTAAGTATGTCCGTTTACTTCTTCGGTATAACCAATGCCCCATAGCGGTGCTGTTCGCCACTCGCGGCCGTTTGCTTGATATTCCGGACGGTTATCGGCTAAGCCTTCACCCATGTCATGCAAAAGCATGTCGGTGTATGGGTGGATAAGCTGCTCAGAAAGCGCTGGTAACTCTGGTCGTTTCGCCGTTTTAACACTGGTCTTGTGGCAGCTTTCACAGCCAGACGCAGCAAAGATTTGCTGACCAAGTTTCACGTTAGGATCATTGACGTTACGGCGAATAGGTACGGCTAAGTGTTGGCTGTAAAACTCTACGAAGTCGAGAATATTTTCACTCACTTCAGGTTTGCCGCCATTTGGCATGTCGTCACAAATGCTTTGTTTCGAGGTACAGTTTTCATTTGGGAATAAATGGCTCGTAAGACCCACATCACCATTAAATGCTGCTGCATTTTGCTGCATTAGCGTCGGTTGTCCTGCTTTCCAGCCAAAGCGACCAATCGAGAAGTCGTCCTTCTCAATATCCCACACCTTATTTACTTTGCCTGAGATACCGTCTTTGTCGGCATCTTGTTCATCAGCCCAAGCAAGTAGCGTTTCGTCGGGAATACTCTCTAACAAACCAAGGCCGATCATTGGCGGTGCCACGCGTGCTGAGAACTCGGTATCTGGGTGCATATCGCCGTAACCCAGTTCGGTAATGTTCAAATGAGGTTTTCTTAGTGTCACCGTCGTACCGTCTTTAAATTTCACTGGGACATCGGTGTAAGTGATTTCGATTTTGCCTTCTGGCGTTTGATCCTGCAGGGCGAAATCTTGAAGCTGGCCACCATAAGTCGGCTCAGGTATGCCACCGTCTTTGATGTAGGCTTTCTTTTGTTCTGGCGTCATCGCAGGAATGCTTAAGCGCACTAACATAGACACGGCATGTAAATCATCTTTCTCTGGCGGATGACCACGACCGTCTTTGATGTGACAGTTCTGACAACCATTGGTGTTAAAAAGCGGACCTAGGCCATCACGAGCGTCTGTTGACGCTGGCGCTTGTACCCAAGGGTTGCGGAAAAAGCTGTTACCCACACTAAAATCTAGGCGTTTGCTCATCGGCAGGTTGGCAGCAGGAAGAGAATAGGCATTCGCGCCATCTTTTTTAACACTGGTTTTGCCACCAGACTTAACATCGTAAGCCATGGCAGAAGAAGAAAGGATCGCGGCTAGCGCAGAAATTAGGTATGGCTTCATATCATTGCTCTACATAGACAACAAGGGTGATAACAACGAGCTCAAACGGCAAAAGGGCTCACAAAGAGCCCTTATTTATTATGGTTTTCTTATTAAAACTCGTGGTCAGCAGTATCAGGGCTTAGGCTGTCGATGCCGACAATGTTTGCCGCTCGCTCAATCGCACCAGTTTGCGCTACCAACGACATGATGGTGTCGTTTACCAGCGCGTTGCCTTGTGCGTTACCCGCCGCAATAAGTTGGTCAAAATGCTGGTTATTCTTCTCTGCAGAAGTCACTAGCTCACCAACTTGGCTAAGTGTTGTATCAAACTGCTTTTGAATGTCGGTCGCGGCTTTCTTATCTTTTTGAGCAACAAGATCAGCAATACTTGGACCAGATAGCTCTTTGCCGTTTACACCTTTGTATGTACCTGTGTAAACGTTGTAGATGCCTTGCTCGTTGTAGTAGTGAGAATTATGCGTGTTGTCTGAGAAACAATCGTGCTCGTCTTCAGTTGAGTTCGCTTCTAGTGCCACTTTCATGCGCTCACCCGCTAGCTCACCTAGAGAAAGAGAACCCATGCCGAATAGCATCTTACGTAGACCATTGTCCGCTGAGTCGTTCAGTAGCTCTTCACGGTAGTTACCTTTTACTTCAGCAGACCACTGCTTTTCCATCCACTCAAGGTCTTGAACCAGTAGATCAGCGGCTGCTTTTAGGTACTCTCCACGACGCTCACAATGGCTATTCGTACACTCAGAACCCACAACGAAATCAGTGTAAGCACGTTGACCTGCACCCGCGTTAGTACCGTTTAGGTCTTGACCCCAAAGTAAGAATTCAATCGCGTGGTAACCTGATGCAACGTTTGCCTCAGAACCGCCTACTTCGTTTAGATCCGCTAGCAATTCTGGAGTGATTTTTGAAACGTCCAGTTTAGAAGCACCGATCTGTAGGCTAGTGTTCGCGATGATGTTGGCAGCAGCGCCCTCGTTACCCAATTCGTATTGGTAATCAGCCGCTACGTAGTCAATCAAACCTTCATCAAGTGGCCATGCGTTCAGCTGACCTTCCCAATCATCAACAATCGCGTTACCAAAACGGAAAACTTCAGACTGTTGGTAAGGCACGCGAGAATCTAGCCAAGCTTGTTTTACTTCTTCAAGCTTTTTCGCTGATGGTGATTGTAGAAATTCGTCGATTTTCACATCAAGCGCTTTCGCTGTTGTTACTGAATCAGCAAATACAGCATGGGCAACGTCCGCGTAATGTTCGACTACTTGTTGTTTAGTTACTGTGGCAGCAACGGTAGAACCACTGGCAATGAGGAGTGATGCAGCAATAGATTGGACTAAAACTTTTTTTGCATTCATCTGAAGCATCCTTGTTGAGCTTTTCAATTATCGTATTGGTAGTGCTAATTATTCTTATTTGCACTTTAGTCTCGAGATAATACAAATTTACAATTTATTTGCAACTCCAGATACAAAAAAACCTCATAAAAATGAGGTTTTTCACAGACTTTATTGTCAGTTTTATCTTTAGGATTAAACCTTTAGGTCATGTTTTCCGTGAGAGACTTTTGCCTTCAGATAATTTTCGTTGCCATCTTTGATATGTGCAGAGGTATTGACAACCTCGCCAATTTCAATTCCGTACTCAGATAACTCACGAATTTTCTTAGGGTTGTTCGTCACGAGGCGGATCTTATTCACGCCTAAAGCTTCTAGCATTTGTGCTGCTTCTGTGAAATCACGCAGGTCATCATCAAAGCCCAAATGGTTGTTAGCTTCGTACGTGTTCATGCCCTGGCTTTGTAAGCGGTATGCATCGATCTTATTGTACAAACCAATACCACGACCTTCCTGACGGAGATACAAGATGATACCACCGGACTCGCCCATGCGATTGATCGTCTCTTCTAGTTGCTCACCACAGTCACAGCGTGAAGAGTGGAACACATCGCCTGTCAAACACTCAGAGTGCATACGAACTAAAGGCATGTCCTGAGTTTGGTCCGCTTGTTTAAAGATAATAGCAACATGCTCTTTGTCTGTCTTCAGACCATGGAAAGACAGAATTTCGGCATCAATGTTACTTTTTGCCCCGACTTTAAAATCTACTCTGGCACGTACTTCCGCCATATCTATACTCACTCGATTTATTGCTTGATGCGCTTGATGCGTTTTCGTTATTGCATTCATGGGATTTACTCGTTGCTCTTCAACTATGGGGACTGATACCGCATTTTGCAATATAGAGATCACAATTGAGGGCAGTTATCCACTCAAGACAGTAAAAGAGAACCACTCTCCAACTGAACAATTGTTATATTATAACAATTTAAAAAAACTACAATAAAAAACCCCAGACAAATTTTGTCTGGGGTTTCAAGAAGGTCGTTTGGTCTATCTTTTAATGGGTCTGACTGCGCTTCCAAACGGCGAGTTCAATCCAAACTGCTTCGAGTTCTTGGATTTCCTCGTCGGTCAACACGGCGAGCGTTGAAGTAACTTGAGGCAGGTTCGGTGATTGCAATGCACGAATCTGCGAATAGAAGTCTTTTTTAAGTTGTAATATAACTGAATCCACTGCGTGCACCTATTTCGTTCTTTTATTACTTATCCAGCTCAAAATTTTTATTTTCTTTATACTGGAAACTTCATAAATTCGGAAAAATGATAACATTCTGCTTGTTAAGTGCACAATTTATTTTTAATAGTGGAATAACGGTCACATTAATTACGCTTCACCATTTGGATCGAATATAAGACAAAAAAGATCAAAAATAGCACAGGAAAGATCCACAACAGCGCCGTGGAATAATTTAATGGTGGTTGATACAGAACAATATTCCCATAACGAGCAACTAGATAGTCCTTTATTTCTTGATCTGAGCTGCCTTCATTGGCCATCGTATACACTTTCAACCTCAGGTCTTTAGCCGCTTGTGCATTAGACTCGACAAGGTTTTGGTTTTGACACTGCGGGCAGCGTAATGTCTTGGCTAACGAGGTTGCACGCTGTTGCACTTCAACAGAATGAAATTCAAACAGATCAACATTCTGTTCTATATCCGCACTTCTCGTGAAAGGAGAAAATAGTATAAATAGGATTAAAGTGAGGAGAAGATTATTAAATCGAAACATTCAAGTATCCTGAAAATATATCGTTCCATTTATCTGCCGTTAGCTCTCCACGATATTTGATCAATATACGACCATTTGGATCAATCAAGTAAGTTTCCGGCGTTCCGATAACACCTAGCTCCACAGCGAGCTTTCCATTAGGGTCACTAATTACTTCAATATATGGATTTCGTTTAGAGCTCAAATATTCACGAGCGGCTTGTTTTTGATCTCTATAATTCAGCCCAATAATAGGCACACCGAGTTCTGCTAACTGCAATAATTCTTCATGCTCTCGTTTGCATACTCCGCACCAAGATGCCCAAACATTCAATAATTTATATCCGTCGCTTTTGAACAACTGCTCAGAAACCATGTCATCAGAGATCAGAGAAGTAGAGCGAAAATTAGGTGTCTCTAAATTTCGTTGTGGGGACAATTCAACATGTGGTCGCTCAGACAAAGCCACCGCAGTTACTACAGCAAACACGGCAACAGCCACAAACAGACCTGCGAGTTTAAGCGTATTTCTCGATCGCATTGATAGCCTCTCTCCTTTTCTTTAGGCCGGTTAATAGCGCACCAAACACAGCTAGTAGCCCGCCAGACCATATCCACCAAATACCTGCGCGGTACTGAACTTTAATCGCATAAGCATGAGTATCGACTTTGTCACCCAATGTCACGTAATAATCGCCATGCCATAGTGAACGAATCGCAGGCTCGGTCATATTCATCACTCGCACAGGGTAATGACGCTTTTGCGGGTTGAAATTGAGCATGCGGCCATCTTCCAAGTGCAAGGTGATCTGTCCTTGTTCCGCGGTGTAGTTTGGCCCCACCAGCCATTCGATACCATGATAATCGATAGTGATCCCCGCCCTTTGTTGAGAACTGCCGGGTTCGACACGTAAATTGTGTTCATATGAGTAGTGACTGTTGAATACAGCTCCACTCACCGCCAGCGCAAAACCGATATGTGCCATCACGATTGGCATGAGTTTGCGCTTATTGGAACAACGAAACAGCATAACGAGATGCGCCACAATCACCCAAGTAGCCAACGTTATGGTTAGCAATACTCCGAAATGCAGTGCGTGCACTAAGAAGATAAACCCGATCACAGAGACAAGAGATAACGCAATACTGATCGCAATATCAGCGCTTACACTCGGCACTGTGCCTTTTGTCCATTTCAGCAGCGGCATGAAAGCTAAGGCAATCAGAGCCAGTATGCTTAATGGGAAGATCAGACTATTGAAATAAGGTGCGCCAACTGAAATGTTTCCTAAACCGAGCAGTTGATAAACCATCGGATAGAAAGTGCCAAGAAAAACGATGGCAGTCGCAATAACCAGCAGCCCTTTGGCGATATAAGCAGTGTAAGCTCGGCTCGTTAGAGATTGAAGTTCGAAGCGAGGGAGTTGTTCTCCTCGCAAAATCAATACGCCAAAAGTGATGATGACAAGCAAGCTCAATACACCAAGCAGCACCAAACCTTTAGTTGGGTCCACCGCAAAAGCATGCACTGAAGTCAGCACGCCAGATCGCACCACGAATGTCCCTAAAATGCTGAGGCTGAACGTAATAAACGCCAGTGCGTAGGTGCTCCAAATTGCGCCTCTGTTACGTGTTGCGACAACACCGCTGTGCAACAAAGCAGTACCAGTAAGCCAAGGGAGTAGAGAAGCGTTCTCCACAGGGTCCCAAAACCACCAGCCGCCCCACCCTAGCTCATTGTACGCCCACCATGATCCCACCAAGATACCCAACGTGAGCGTTCCCCATGCAAAAAACGCTGCGCTTCGAGCGACCACATACCAATCGCTCATCGGTTGTTTACCCAATAGCGCCGCTAATGAAAAAGCTAATATTGCTGCGTAACCGACATAACCGAGATAAAGCAATGGTGGATGAATGATAAGCCCAACATCTTGCAACATTGGGTTTAGATCTCGTCCTTCCGACGCCAATACTTGGGCATACTCGAACGGGTTAGAGGTCATTAACGTGAACCAAGCAAATGTCGCAATAAGAACGTTCATGATTCCTAAACAGTCACAAGTATATTGGGCGTTGAGCGGTGACTTAAATGCAATAAACGACGCCCATAAACTCAAGGTGACGACCCAAAACAACATGGAGCCTTGGTGCCCACCCCAAGCGGCAGCAATCTTGAATGCTACGGGAAGTTGACTGTTGGAATGCGTAACAACATATTCCAACGCGAAGTTGTCTTGCACGAAGCAGACGATCAGAAGTGCTAAACAAATGAAGGAAGCTAAGCTAATGATGTGGGACATCGCGACTTGATGCGGCAATGTCGCCTTCTTACTCATAGCACGACGTAGCCAATGCAGCAACGATGCACAAGTCGATGTTACAGCCACCAATATCAGTAAGAAGAACCCTAGCTCAGCTTCCATTTATCCCCCTTACACTACGGTCATTTGACCGGCATAGAGAATGAAAGTACGCAGCATAAGTACGCCAACCAAGCTCAACGTCGTGACCACAAAAACGTAACTGCCTTTGTGGCGCACTTCAGAAGGCGTCAACCAATTGAGAGTCAAAGGCGTAATCATGCCGATGAACACTACCCCAACCCAGAACCATTGAGCCCAGAATCCACTCGAAATTGCATTCCAAGCCGCGACTTCGTTCTGACCACCGCTGAAGATCAATCCAGTAAAGAAGGTCACTAAGACAAACAACTCAAACAACACTACTGGGCGTTCAAATCCGTGCACCCAAGATACACTTGGGCTGCTGGTCGACTCTTTAAACACCAAGATGCCGAACATCAAGCATGCCGCTGCGCCCGAGGACAAACTAGAGAACAGGAACAAGATTGGCAGTACTGGATTGTTTAGCATTGGATAAGTCTTCAACGCAGACAATAGAAAGCCAGTGTACGCTGCAAGTACGATGGCTAAGAAGCCCAAGAACAATTCAATGGCGTTGTTGGCTTTCCCCGCCTTAATCAAAATGCCATCGGCAAAATCCAGCAGTTTGCTTGGTAACTTCCCTTCACAGAAGCTGATGATTTGATGGCGGAAGATAACGCCAATCCAAACAAACAACACGATCATGTACACTTGGAACAAGATCACGCCCATCGACATCACAGACGTTGGGTTGTAGTAGATCATGATCTTCCAAAACTCTAAAGGCTTGGTTAAATGGAAAATCAAAATTACCAACCCAGCAATGATGCCAAATGGTGCGAGCCAAGCCATCGCTTTCATGATGCCGTTTTTTGCGGGATCACCTTCAATCACTTTGCGTTTTAAATAGATTGAAATCATCACCGCACCCGCTGACATCCCAGCAAGGAATAAGTAAATCGCGATGATCCAATCCCAGACTAACGAGTCAAAGTGGAATGCACTTTCGAAGCCGTTCATGATGACACCTCCCCTTTGCTATCCGGAATTTTGTACAGTTTAGGTTGCGTACCTAAATGCGATTTATCGCGATAGACAACATGGCTTTCGATAGCTTTGCTCACCTCGCTAGTTGGGTCATTCAAATCACCAAAGATGAGTGCTTTTGTTGGGCAAGATTCCACGCAAGCTGGCTGCTTACCTTGCGCTAGGTTGGTATCACGGCAGAAGTTACATTTATCCGCAGAGTGATCGACTGGATTAAAGAAGCGCACTTGGTAAGGGCAAGCGGCAAGGCAATAACCACATCCGACACATTTCTCTTTGTGCACATCCACGATGCCGGTCGCTTCATCTTTGTATGCAGCGCCTGTTGGACAAACGTACACACATGGTGGGTTATCACAGTGCTGACAGGATTCGCGAGTAAACTGGTATTCCACATCTGGAAATTCGCCAATCGGTTCACTGCGATGAATTTTAAGTCGCGTTACGCCTTCAGGGACTTTATTTACTTCGCGACAAGCATCGGTACAAGCGGTACAGCCAATACAGGCATTTTCATCATGAACCATACCCATGCGTTTCGCTTGTTCACTGTTGCTGGCATAGAGAGAGGAGCTAACAACGGAAGTGCCTGCAACGCCTGTAGTTAAAATCAACGCGCCGCTGCCGGCTAAAAAGTTTCTTCTCGAACATTTCATGCTATCTCTCCTCTTCTTTGGCAAGTTCAGGTTCGACGGCAAATTCAGAGTGACAATCCACACACTGCTTGATCAGTTGTTTTCTGTCGTACGACAACGCTTTGGTTTTCGCTGCGTGTACATCGTGGCAATTTGAACAAGTGAGGTTTTTGGCGTGCACATCGTGCGTCCAGTGGCTTTCTCTCAGCTGTGTCGGTGCGTGGCAATCCACACATTGGCTGTTGGCTTTAAGAATCATGCTTGGATCAAGGAACACTTTGTCGTGTACCTCTTTCGATTGCGCGGCAGAAAACTTAATCACATCAGGCGCGCCCTCACGATGGTCGGGACCAATGTTGCTATGGCAATTGGTGCAATTAAGTTGCTTCCCTTGGCTGAGTAGAGCTTGCGGGTCATGCGAAAGGTTCAGAGTCTCTTTTGCATCCTTATGACATTGCAGACACTTGTAGTCACGGTCACGGATCAACTCGACTTGATGACGCTCAGCTTGAGCACCTTCAATCGGCTCTGAAGAAGTCGCATGGGCGGCGATGGAGAAACCATAGATGGCAAAGACGAAGAGAAGTTTCAGCATTGTCTCTATGGTCAATTTTATATTGCCCATATTGTTCTTTCCTTAGCTCGATAATAATTGATAACTATTCTCAATTATTTATTTGAGCGACAATTAATTTCCTCTGAAGATATTTTTTAGATCTTCAAATGACATCAATTCTTATCTCGGAAAGCCACAACGCTAAACCTATATTTATAATACCTCTATTATTCATAAGGGGTAGAAACGCCTGCTCAAAAAGCGAACTAAATCACCCTATTTTTAAAAAGGTTAAAAACCCAAAGCATTGCAGAACAATGACTTAACAACTACCACTTTAGAGGTATATGAATTCAAACATGACTGAGATCACTGGTGTAAATTGATCTAAAACAAGACAAGATTCACTCACTATTTCATCTATCCAATTAAGCAATATTATTAATCGTAGATCTCCAGTTCTTATTTGGAATAGCTCCTCACAACGCTGCTAATAAAAACGAATATGGAGATAACACTGTGAGCATAAAACACTGGATGAGCGCACCTATTGCGGTTGCGACCTTATTCGCCAGCCAATTATTTTTGGTTGACGCTCCGTTAGCGGCAGAAGAGAAGGATTTTATCGATCCTCGTAACGATGTCTTTGAACAGAACCACCCTGATCAATACCATTCTTGGAAAGCAACATCCGAAAGTGAGCACATTGAAGATGCTCTAAGTGAAGACCCAAACATGGTTATCCTGTGGGCAGGTTATGGCTTCGCGAAAGACTACAACAAAGCGCGCGGTCACTTTTACGCACTTGATGATGTTCGCCAAACCTTACGTACCGGCGCACCAACCGACGAGAAGTCCGGGCCTATGCCGATGGCGTGCTGGAGCTGTAAAAGCCCAGACGTTGCTCGCGTGATTGATGAACGTGGTGAAGACGGTTATTTCGAAGGTAAATGGGCACGCTTAGGCTCAGAAATCGTCAACCCTATCGGTTGTTCCGATTGCCACAACACAGGCTCTGAAGCCTTCAAGAAAGGCGAACCTGCGCTAGCACTGACTCGCCCATACGTCGAGCGTGCTTTTGATACTATTGGTAAAAACTTTGATGAACAGTCTCGCCTAGATAAGCAAGCATCGGTCTGCGCTCAATGTCACGTTGAATACTACTTCACCGGCCCAACTAAAGCGGTTAAATTCCCATGGGATATGGGCACCACCGTTAATGACATGGAGAAATACTACGACGCGTTGAATTTCAAAGATTGGACGCATGCCGTATCTAAAGCGCCGATGCTAAAAGCGCAACATCCAGGTTTCGAAACTTGGAGAGCGGGTATTCATGGTAAAAATAAAGTGGTGTGTGTGGACTGCCACATGCCTAAAGTGACCAAAGAAGACGGTACGGTGTACACAGACCACAAAGTGGGTAACCCATTTGATCGTTTTGAAGACACCTGTGCGCAATGCCATACCCAAACTAAAGAGCAGCTACAAGGCATCGTCTCGACTCGCAAAGCGCAAGTACTGAACATGAAGCTAACCGCCGAGAAGCAAATCGTAGCGGCACACTTTGAAGCAGGCGCAGCGTGGAAAGCAGGTGCAACAGAAGCAGAGATGGAACCTATCCTACAAGATATTCGCCATGCACAATGGCGTTGGGACTACGCGATTGCTTCTCACGGTGTCCACATGCATGCTCCTGAGGTAGCACTAGAAGTACTTGGTACTGCAGTTGACCGCGCTGCTGACGCCCGTACCAAGTTGGTTCGCTTACTGGCAACCAAAGGCATTACTGACCCTGTTCAAATTCCAGATATCTCGACCAAAGCGAAAGCACAGCAAGCACTGGGCATGGATATGGATAAGATGAACGCAGACAAGAAACACTTCCTAGAAACAGTAGCGCCAGAGTGGGATAAAGCAGCGGCTGAGCGTGAAGCCACATATTAGTCTAACTTGCAGAGGTTAGTTTATAGATACAACAAGGGGCGTACTGAACGCCCCTTTTCTTTATTATCTTTATTTCTTCATCCTGATTCTATCGAGAGACAAAAATCGAATGTACTAGCGACGAGGAAGCCTAGGTCTAGGTTGAATATTTGGACGCGCTTTAGGTATCTGCACATTTGGGCGAGCAACTGGACGCTGGATCTTCGTTTCCGGCAGTGCTTTTCTTTGTTGAACCTTTTCTTTCACCGACTTGCCTTGTAAAGTCGCTGGTTCAATACGCTCCGGACGATTCTCCCATTTGGTTTGAATCTCTTGCTTTTGCTCGTCAGGCAATGATTGCCAATGATCGTCGAGTTGGCGTTTCATGTTATCGATATTGGCGGACATATCATCGTCTTTCCAATCCTCGACTTTGTCTTTGATGGATTGCTGTTCGTCTTCATCTAAACCATTCCACCACTCTTCCAGTTTCTCTTTGTATTCGTCGTCGTTGTCGCAACACCCCGGATAGTAATAAATCCAGTAGTCGTCATGATCGTAATAACCCGATGAATAATAAACCATAGAGGAAGAGCCAGAACGATCGGAAGAGCTACAACCCGCCAGCACAGAGCCGCACAGCAAAACCAATATGCTTAGTGCTTTATTTTTCATTCGTTGCCCACCTTTCCCTCTATTGCTTGTTAAATTGTACGCTTACAATAGCTCTTTTGCTTTGTTAATAGAGTTAATGATTTGCACCCTATCTAAATTTGGATCATTAGAATCTAATAATAGTACCCAGGCATCAATCGCTTCCTGAAATCGGAATGACAGAAAATGATCATTTGCGATCAAAGACAAAGCGGCTTCATTGTGCGGTTCTATCTGCAAAGCTTGCTCCAAAAGCAAGCTAACTTCTTGCGTCATTGATTGCTGGTGAATGTAGTATAAAGTGGTCGCCTTCGCAGCAAGTTGCGTGGCACTGACAGGTTCAGTCAGTTGGATCGCGTAATCAAAACAAATCAACGCTCCGTCAAATTCCCCCTCTAGCAGGTAGCCCTGCCCGAGTTGGAACCACAATTCAGCGTTGTTCGGGTCTTCACGCAACTGGTCTTGAATCTCTTTCATGATGTCACGAGCAGTCATCATTCGTGACATTTCCGCTTGTATTGGTTTAGGCGGTGTTTGATGCAGCAATAAGAAACTGGCACTCGTCACGACAAGTACTAACAGGCAAAAGCCAAACCATTGAGCAGGTTTCACTTTTGATGCACTCAGTGATAAGAGTACGATAAACAACCCCATCAGAGTGATGGCAGCGAAAAACCAAACAGACATAACACGTCCTGTAAACAAAGATAACGTCAGTGTACGCATTTCTTACTTTAAATGCGTTGATACAGATAAAAAAAAGCCGAGCAACTAAGGCTCGGCTTTTCATATCAGGATAACGATGTAAGATTACTCTTCGTTACCTTCCTCTGCATCATCAGCAGCTGGAGCTTCTGAAGCGTCTTGCTGCGTATTTTCGTCTGTTGACTCTAACGCTTCTGCATCTTCATCAGCAGGCAGCTCTTCATCATCAACTTCTTCAATACGTTGCAAACCAACAACTGATTCATCTTCCGCAGTACGGATAAGCGTTACACCTTGTGTGTTACGACCAACCTGGCTAACTTCACCCACACGAGTACGTACTAACGTGCCAGCGTCGGTGATCATCATCATTTCATCACCTTCAACAACCTGGATAGCACCAACTACCGGGCCATTTCGCTCAGAAACTTTGATAGAAACTACACCTTGAGTGCCACGACCTTTTGTCGGGTACTCGCTAAGTGCTGTTCGTTTACCATAACCGTTTTCTGTAACCGTTAGGATGTCGCCTTCGTGCGAAGGAACAATAAGTGATACCACTTGGTCATTTTCAGCCAGTTTCATACCACGAACACCAGAGGCGGTACGACCCATAGGACGAACACCTTTAAACTTGATCTCTGGCTGACCATTCTCATCAAGAACTGGTTTACCATTTTCATCAAGTACTGGAATCTCTTCTGCTTCTTTAAAGCGAACCACTTTACCCGCTTTAGAGAACAGCATGATTTCGTTTTCGCCGTTAGTGATATCCACACCGATTAACGAATCGTCTTCACGTAGGTTCACAGCGATTAGGCCGTTTGAACGTACGTTTGCAAACTGGTTCAACGGCGTTTTCTTAACCGTACCGTCACCTGTTGCCATGAAGATGAATTTGTCTTCAGAGAATTCATCAACACGCAGAATTGCGGTAATGCGCTCACCTTCTTCGAGTGGAAGGATGTTCACAATTGGCTTACCACGCGCAGTACGGCTCGCTAGAGGCAATTGGTAAACTTTCAGGCGGTATGTCTTACCACGAGTAGAGAAACACAAGATGTTATCGTGGGTATTCGCCACTAGAAGACGCTCGATATGGTCTTCATCTTTCATCTTAGTCGCACTCTTACCTTTACCACCACGGCGCTGTGACTCGTAGTCGCTCAGTACTTGGTACTTAACGTAACCACCGTGAGATAGAGTAACCACAACGTCTTCACGTGCGATCAGCTCTTCCATGTCAATATCATGGCTCGCAGCTGTGATTTCTGTACGACGAGCGTCACCAAAGCCGTCACGAACCGCTTCAAGTTCTTCACGGATAACTTCCATCAAACGCTCAGTGCTCGCAAGGATATGCATGAGTTCAGCGATTTCTTCTAGAAGTGTTTTGTATTCGCCAAGAATCTTCTCGTGTTCTAGACCTGTTAGTTTATGTAAACGTAGATCTAGGATAGCTTGTGCTTGTTGCTCAGTCAGGAAGTACTGACCATCACGAATACCATATTCAGGCTCTAGCCATTCAGGGCGCGCAGCATCTGTACCAGCACGCTCTAGCATTGCTGAAACGTTGCCTAAACCCCAACCACGAGCGATAAGACCCGCTTTTGCTTCAGCCGGTGTAGGTGCCTTACGGATAAGCTCAATAATTTCATCAATGTTAGCAAGCGCTAGAGCTAAACCTTCAAGGATATGAGCACGTTCACGCGCTTTACGCAGTTCGAAGATAGTACGACGTGTCACAACTTCACGACGGTGATCAACGAAGCACTTCAACATATCTTTTAGGTTGAATAGCTGTGGCTGGCCATTGTTTAGGGCCACCATGTTGATACCGAAAGTGGTTTGCAGCTGAGTCTGAGCGTAAAGGTTGTTTAGAACTACTTCGCCCACAGCATCGCGCTTACACTCAATAACAATGCGCATACCGTCTTTATCTGACTCGTCGCGCAGTGCACTGATGCCTTCTACTTTCTTATCTTTAACTAGCTCAGCGATCTTTTCGATCAAGCGAGCTTTGTTCACCTGGTAAGGAATTTCAGTGACGATAATGGTCTCTTTACCATTCTTCTCCACTTCGATGTCCGCTTTCGAACGCATGTAGATTTTGCCACGACCTGTTTTGTACGCGTCTACAATGCCTTTACGACCGCTGATAAGCGCCGCCGTTGGGAAATCAGGACCAGGAATGTAATCCATTAGTTCATCAATAGTGATTTCTTCATTATTGATGTATGCAAGACAGCCATCAATCACTTCGCCAAGGTTATGAGGCGGGATGTTGGTTGCCATACCTACTGCGATACCAGAAGCACCGTTAACCAATAGGTTTGGAATTTTAGTTGGAAGAACCGCTGGGATCTGCTCAGTACCGTCGTAGTTTGGTACGTAGTCTACGGTTTCTTTGTCTAGGTCAGCCAATAGTTCATGGGCAATTTTTGCCATTCGAACTTCGGTGTAACGCATTGCCGCAGCAGAGTCGCCATCGATCGAGCCAAAGTTACCTTGACCATCGACCAGCATGTAACGAAGCGAGAACGGCTGAGCCATACGTACGATTGTGTCGTACACAGCACTATCACCATGTGGGTGATATTTACCGATTACGTCGCCGACAACACGGGCTGATTTTTTATATGGTTTGTTCCAATCGTTGCCTAGTACGTTCATCGCGAATAAAACGCGGCGGTGTACTGGTTTTAGGCCATCACGCACATCTGGAAGAGCACGACCCACGATGACTGACATCGCATAGTCTAGGTATGAACCTCTAAGCTCATCTTCAATGTTTACGGGCGTGATCTCTTTAGCTAAATCGCTCATAGAGCCATTATCCCTCTATTATCTGATCGTAATTACGATACGTGTAAGGTGCAAAAATATAACACACAATTCATCACTTCGGCATCACTTTCCCTCTCCTTTTATCAGGTTGTGAGCTTGGTTATGAATCAAATGTCGAGAATTTGCACACTCATCCCATATCTTTCTGATTAGTGGTTATATTTCGGTCAACATTGAGCAAAATCGGACTCTTTACGCGGAAAAGCGAGGTAAATTCCTTTAACCACACAACGCGAAAATGCAGGTTTTAGAGTTATTGTCACTGGCACTAGTTCAAGGATGAACCAAAAACAATAGCTAGCGCTTTCAAAAATACAGGAACCTGTCGCTATTGTCGCGCCAGTGAACTCTGTCATTGTCCCTTAACTAAGCACATCGAGGTTGTTTGGGTATAAAACGTTGGAGTATACTGGCGCCCTCTAAAGGACTCAGATTGAATGCAATAAAACCAATTATGACTAAAGCACAAAACGTCGACCCAAGTGAAATTAAGAAATTCGAGGACATGGCTTCTCGATGGTGGGATTTAGAAGGCGAGTTTAAGCCGCTTCATCAAATTAACCCACTTCGTTTGAACTATGTACTTGAAAAAGCAAATGGCTTATTTGGCAAGCGAACACTTGATGTCGGCTGTGGTGGTGGCATTCTTGCTGAAAGCATGGCAAAAGAAGGCGCTATTGTGACGGGGCTTGATATGGGTAAAGAACCATTAGAAGTCGCGCGACTACATGCATTAGAAACAGGCACTCAACTGACCTACATTCAGAGCACAATAGAAGACCACGCTATAGAAAACGCAGGAACTTACGATGTCGTGACTTGTATGGAGATGCTTGAACACGTTCCAGATCCTCTCTCCGTTATCCGCTCTTGTGCTGCGCTAGTCAAACCCGGTGGTCACGTGTTTTTCTCAACTTTGAACCGAAACATTAAGTCGTACTTATTTGCTATTGTCGGTGCTGAGAAGCTTCTTAAGATTGTTCCTGAAGGCACTCATGAGCACGATAAGTTTATCAAGCCAGCCGAAATGATGAAGATGATAGACCAAACTGACCTGACGGAAATGGGCATTACTGGGCTTCATTACAACCCTCTAAATGACAGCTACAAACTCGGTCGTAATGTAGATGTAAACTACATCGTTCATACTAAAAAATACTGAACGCTGTTGCGTTAAAAAATGTGTTTTGTGATTGACATTTTTTAAAGAAAATGAATCGGAAGCGGTAGCACAAAGTTGCCGCTTTTTTTGTCTTTTTATGGCTAAAATTCGTGCTCTAGATTCCATTTTGACCAAGCCATTTTTCGTAGATAAAAACGGCCAAAGATCAAGGAAAATATTTTTGCATGCGGTTATTTCTAAACCGATCTCGAAACCGTACTTTTAACCATTCAAGTCTGCCCTTTTCTCATCGGTTAGTGTTCACTTACTGATTTTTTTCATTTTGTCAGTTATCCACAAGTCATCCCCGATCTGTACCTTGATAAATCAGTGTAATAGCACTATCTTGTAACCCGCAAACAAATGAACCCCTATATGTTGTGTTTAAGCGACAATATATAGATAGACTTTGATCACAAAGCCGCCGCAAGCTTTACTCATATTGCACATAAACAAACAAAAATACGGCTTTTATCAGTTTTCTTAGGGAAATAAAGCAGAATGAACCAACAACTTACCGTCACCAAGCGTGATGGCCGTAAAGAAAGTATCGATCTGGATAAAATCCACCGCGTTATCACTTGGGCTGCAGAAGGTCTAGATAATGTTTCGGTTTCTCAAGTAGAACTTCGCGCTCACATCCAGTTTTACGACGGCATCACAACGACAGATATTCACGAGACAATCATCAAGTCTGCGGCAGACCTGATCTCTGAAGAGACTCCGGATTACCAATACCTAGCTGCTCGCCTAGCGGTATTCCATCTGCGTAAAAAAGCGTATGGCCAATACGAGCCACCAACGCTTTATGATCACGTGTCTCGCCTCGTCGATATGGGTAAGTACGATCAACATATTCTAGAAGACTACACAAAAGCAGAACTCGACGAACTTGATGCGTACCTCGACCATAAACGCGACCTAAACTTCTCATACGCGGCAGTTAAGCAGCTAGAGGGTAAGTACTTCGTACAGAACCGTGTTACGGGCCAAATTTACGAAAGTGCTCAGTTCTTATACATCCTTGTAGCAGCGTGCTTATTTGCGAAATATCCAAAAGCGACACGTCTTGATTACATCAGACGTTTCTACGATGCGACATCGACATTTAAGATTTCTCTACCTACGCCAATTATGTCTGGCGTGCGTACCCCTACTCGCCAGTTCAGCTCATGTGTTCTGATCGAGTGTGGAGACAGTCTTGATTCTATTAACGCAACAGCAAGCTCAATTGTTCGTTATGTATCTCAGCGCGCTGGTATTGGTATCAACGCAGGTCGTATCCGTGCATTAGGCTCAGAGATTCGCGGTGGTGAAGCATTCCACACTGGTTGTATTCCGTTCTACAAGTACTTCCAAACAGCAGTAAAATGTTGTTCACAAGGTGGTGTACGTGGTGGCGCAGCTACTGTGTTCTACCCAATGTGGCACGGTGAAGCACGCTCACTAATGGTACTTAAGAACAACCGTGGTGTTGAAGAAAACCGTGTTCGTCACATGGACTACGGTGTTCAGTTAAACAAACTGATGTACCAACGTTTAGTTGAAGGCGGCAATATTACGCTATTCTCACCATCTGATGTACCTGGTCTGTACGACGCATTCTTCGAAAACCAAGAAGAGTTTGAGCGTCTATACGTGAAGTACGAGAACGATCCTTCAATCAAGAAAGAAACGGTTAAAGCGATTGAAATGTTCACTCTGCTAATGCAAGAGCGTGCATCAACGGGTCGTATCTACATCCAGAACGTGGACCATTGTAATACTCACAGCCCATTTGATTCTGAAGTCGCTCCAGTTCGTCAGTCGAACCTATGTTTAGAAATCGCACTGCCAACGAAACCATTAACTAACGTTGAAGATGACTCAGGCGAGATCGCACTGTGTACGCTTTCTGCATTCAACTTAGGTGCCATCAAGTCTCTAGATGATTTCGAAGAGCTATCCGATCTTGTTGTTCGTGCGTTAGATGCACTGCTTGATTACCAAGATTACCCTCTACCAGCGGCATACAAATCGACTATGAACCGTCGTACGCTAGGTGTTGGTGTGATTAACTTTGCTTACTACTTAGCGAAGAATGGCGTGAAATACTCTGACGGTAGCGCGAACGGCCTAACTCACCGTACGTTCGAAGCAATGCAGTACTACCTATTGAAAGCATCTGTAGCACTGGCGAAAGAACAAGGTAAGTGTCCTTCATTCGACGAGACGAACTACGCGAAAGGCTTACTGCCGATTGATACGTATAAGAAAGATATCGACCTAATTTGTGACGAAGCGCTGCACTACGACTGGGACAGCCTACGTAAAGAAATTATGGAGCACGGCCTACGTAACTCAACACTGACTGCACTAATGCCTTCTGAGACTTCTTCTCAGATTTCAAACGCAACTAACGGTATTGAGCCACCACGTGGTTACGTTTCAGTAAAAGCTTCGAAAGACGGTATCCTGAAGCAAGTTGTACCAGAGTTCACAGAACTTAAAGACAGCTATGAACTGCTTTGGAATATCGGTTCGAACGACGGTTATCTACACCTTGTGGGTATTATGCAGAAGTTTGTTGACCAAGCTATCTCTGCTAATACTAACTACGACCCGTCACGTTACGAGACTGGCAAGGTTCCAATGAAGAAACTACTTCAAGACCTGCTAACAGCGTATAAGTTTGGTGTGAAAACGCTTTACTACCACAACACTCGTGATGGCGCGAAAGATGAACAGAAAGACGCTGTTCAACCACAAGATGACGATTGTGCTGGCGGCGGTTGTAAGATTTAATCTTCCCGTACCTAGCGAACCCGTAAAGACAGACTATCGATAACCTCCCCCTTACGGGGAGGTTTAAAAGGAATTGAGGCATTATGGCTTACAGTACTTTTAACCAAAAAAAGAATGACCAATTGAAGGAACCAATGTTCCTAGGTCAATCAGTAAACGTTGCACGTTACGACCAACAAAAGTTTGAGATTTTCGAAAAACTTATCGAGAAACAACTTTCTTTCTTCTGGCGTCCAGAAGAAGTAGACGTATCTAGCGACCGTATCGATTACAACAAACTGCCAGATCACGAGAAGCACATCTTCATCTCTAACTTGAAGTACCAAACGCTTCTTGACTCTATTCAAGGTCGTAGCCCTAACGTGGCACTGCTGCCGCTTGTGTCTCTGCCAGAACTAGAGACTTGGATTGAGACTTGGTCTTTCTCTGAAACGATTCACTCTCGTTCTTACACACACATTATTCGTAACATCGTGAACGACCCTGCTGTAGTGTTTGATGATATCGTTGAGAACGAGCACATTCTGAAGCGTGCAAAAGACATCGCGCACTACTACGACGATTTGATTCAAGCGACGAATGATTACCATCGCTACGGTGAAGGTGAGCATGTCCTTAACGGTGAAACGGTTAAGGTTAGTCTGTACGATCTTAAGAAGAAGCTGTACATCTGTCTGATGTCTGTTAACGCATTAGAAGCTATTCGTTTTTACGTAAGTTTCGCATGTTCTTTCGCTTTCGCAGAACGCGAACTAATGGAAGGTAACGCGAAAATCATCAAGCTGATCGCTCGTGACGAAGCACTTCACTTAAACGGCACGCAGCACATGATCAACCTGCTACGTAACGGTCAAGATGACTTCACTTTCATGCAAATCGCAGAAGAGGCAAAACAGGACTGTTTTGACCTATTCAAAGAAGCGGCTGAGCAAGAAAAAGAGTGGGCAGAGTATCTATTCAAAGATGGCTCTATGATCGGTCTAAACAAAGACATCCTAAGCCAATACGTTGAATACATCACAAATATTCGTATGCAAGCGGTAGGTCTACCAGCAGCGTATCCAGAAGCAACAACCAACCCAATTCCATGGATTAACGCTTGGTTGTCTTCAGATAACGTTCAAGTTGCGCCTCAAGAAGCAGAAATCTCTTCTTACCTTGTGGGTCAAATTGACAATGAAGTTCGCGCAGATGACTTCGAAGGATTCGAGCTGTAATGGCAACACTCAAAATCAACAAACTGATCAGCATTGAATCCAACCCTTCCAATACGATTTTGGAAACAATGGAGCAAGCTGGCCTATTACCAGAATACAACTGCCGTGATGGGCACTGCGGCGCCTGTCGCTGCAAATTGGAGTCTGGTGAAGTGGAGTATGTTGGTTTTGCCATGGCTTACACACAAAGTGATGAAATATTACCTTGTATCTGTAAAGCAAAATCAGATTTGTCACTTAGCGGCGTTAACTACGCGATGAAAGAAAAGCAGCGCGCATAACGTTGACTCGACGGTATAAAATGCAAAAGCCAAGGTAATCACCTTGGCTTTTTTGTCTCTGTGTATTGTCTCTCAGACTACTGTATAGAGCTTTGGTTATAAAGCACTGCTCGGGAGGTGCATCTCTTTAACTTTCTCTAAAAATGCATAATGCGCAAACATCGGTTTACGTTCTAGGTAGCGACGCAACAAGTCTAGTGCTGCCGTGCTGATCACTTTAACTTGATCACTGCGCTGATACTTTTTCGAGAGTTTATATAACGCTCCCCACTCGCCTGACGGTGTCGATAAAGCGACGGAAAAAACGCCCTCTTCAATATGGCCAGTGACGAGTGATAAATCCGTCCCACACTTCTCTCGCGTAGCACCAGCCAGAGCAAACGTTTCTGCTAATGGATCTCCGCTGTTGGCCATCGCTTGAGTCAGGCTCGGTAGTATCCAACCATGCCCTAGTTGTTTTTCAGCGTTTTCATCACCGTTTAGCCAGTACGTTAAGTATCCTCCGCTACTTTTTTCGGAGGTCGACACTGTTAGTCCTTTATCGACCAACAACTGGCCGACATTTTCAACCATAGGTAAATCAATACTAACGGTATTACTCTCAAGGTGTTTATTAATTATCTGTACTAGTTTCAAACGCTGTTCAATCTGATCTGAAGGACCAAAAAGTTTCACTTCAATAAAAGGCAAGTAAGAGCGATACCCTAGCTCATAGTCTTGAGGAAGTTTTAGCTGATCTAGCTTATCTGAAATACCGGATTCAGATAGACCAAACGTGTAGATTCGACTACAACATGAACCTTGAACATCGGGAAACACTCTTCTCAGATCGGGAAGAATTTGCGTCTCTGCCATGAGCTTAAATTCACTTGGTACACCCGGTGTGAAATAAAAAATGGCATCATTAATCAGCATTTTGAAACCGCAAGCAGTGCCTATCGGGTTGTCCAATATCTCTGCCGTTTCTGGCAGCATTGCTTGCTTTAAATTACTGTCCGGCATAGGGATGCCACGTCGAGCATACAAACTTTCTAGATGCTGCAACCACTCTTTGAATAGCACCAGTTTACAATCGGCGGCTCTCGCGGCGGCGGCAGCACTCATGTCATCCGTTGTAGGGCCTAAACCACCATTAACAATAACCACATCGTTGTTAAAGCTGAGCATTAAAAACTCTTCAACCAAACTCGATAGGCTATCACCAACCGTTGAGCGCTTTGTTAAGCCAAATCCATGTTGATAAAACAGGCTAGACAACCATGCCGCATTAGTATCAACAATATCACCGTGGAGGACTTCCTCACCAGTACTAAGCATTGCTATTTTCACAACTGACTCCTGAACGTAAGCACAATCCTATTTTCGTTATAGCGCTTATTTTTCTTTTTATTTGGACAAATCTCGCCGAGGTTTGTTGGGACTAAATAAGGGTCAAGTGTTTAAATGATTGATGTTTTGAGGGATAATTACGAGCCCGAACATACACCATTAACTCGGAGACCTTTGTGTCAAAATCATCCATGTTCAAGACGACTCTAACAGGCCTTTGCTTGGCTTCGTCAGCGCTTGCACACGCAAGTCGCTATGACCTAAACCGTCATACAGAGTTTTCTTACACACCTGATTGCTTGTCAGGTTACTGCGAAACGACGACTCTGTACACCTTCGAGACTCAAAATCGCGGTGTTATGTATGAACAGAATAATGATGATTCGCTAAACCTTGACGCAGGGCTTCAGCCTAAACATCTCATCATCCCTCAAGATAAAGACTGGGATTATCTGATGGGTCAAACCTACACCATTCTAGGTCTCAGTATCGCGACCGTAGGCATGATGACTTTTCTTCCAGAAAGTATCACCAAATGGGACGAAGAAGACCGAGACATGAGTAAGTTGGGGCAAAAGTGGAAAGATAATGTCTCTGACGGCCCCGTTTGGGATCGCGATGAACATGTCCTCAACTACATCATGCACCCATATTTTGGCGGCGTTTACTACACGGCAGCACGTCACGCTGGCTATAATGAATTTCAGTCGTTTTTGTACTCCGCAACTATGTCGACGTTCTTTTGGGAGTATGGCGTGGAGGCGTTCGCAGAAGTACCATCTTGGCAGGATATTTTTATCACACCATTCTTTGGTGCTGTTGTTGGTGAAATGATGTTAACGGCTGAGCAAGACATTATTGCAAACGGCGGCGAAGTTATGGGTTCTGAAACCGCAGGTGATGTTTCGCTCTTCTTCTTAAACCCTGTTGGACATATTCATTATTGGGTAACTGATGCATGGGGCGGTAGTGCAGAACTACAATTCAATTCATCACCTTGGTTTGGAAACCAAGATGTTGCAAAATTCGCCATGGACGCAGGCGCAAACTACGACAGTCAATTTTATGGTATCGAGTTAAAAGTAACCTTCTAATCCTAAGTTGATACTCGGTAAAAAGCAGCCTTACGATGGCTGTTTTTTTGTGCTCTGAACATTGTTTTAATTATTTGCATCACGAATTAGTGTTAAAAATTGACTTTCATCAAACATTACCCGCCCTTAGCACCTACACTAAATAAAAGGATTTATTCCAATAACTTAAGTAGCACGTTTATTCGTACTGCGTCCAAACCTTGATTCCAGGAGGGGACATTATGAACACCGTATTTATTGTTAATTTTGTCGGACAAGCGTCACCCGCCACGATTAAAGAGCTCGCTGCAATCACACACGAAAACGGCGGGAAATGGCTGATCAGCAAAGTAAACTTTATCGAAGACCAAGTTGCAGGTGTCATCAAAGTAGAGCTTCCAAGAGAAAATGCCGACATCGTTAAACAGGCGTTCTCTTCTTGTCAGACTCTTGTTGTTAGGTTCGTCGACTCTGAGCCTCACTCATATCGTGAAGACACTATCTTCCAACTTCGTTTAGATGCCAACGATAGAGCGGGTATTGTGAATGAAATTACTCACGTTCTCGATAATCAAGGTATCTCAATTTTAGATATGGATTGTCAGCGTGTATTCATTGCTGGAGGCGGAGGGGTAAGCTCTAGCTTATTCAGCGCTAAAATGGCGATAAAACTACCTAGCGAGCTAGAAATTGAAGACATAGCCAATGAGTTAGAATCTCTGAGTGAAGACACTCGTGTAATTGTAGAAAGCTAACTGCATACCTTTAACGCTTCCCCAATAAAAAGAGCAGCAATTCAGCTGCTCTTTGTCGTTCTAATACTCAATACGTTTTATTTCACTGACCACTGAGACAGTGAACGTTTGAAATCAGAGTAGTCAAATTCATTCAGTTTTTGAATGTCACCATTCGAGCGTTCACAGTAAACCGACGGCATACGTAGACCGTTAAACCAGTTCAGTTTCACCATGGTGTAACCGGCACTATCTAGAATATGCAGACGCTGTCCTATCTCTAGAGGCTGTTCGAAGTTCGCTACGCAGAACTGGTCACCAGCCAAACAAGAACACGAGCCGATCACATACTCATGTTCACCATTTTCAGATGCTTCAAGAATTGACGCTGGCTCATTGTAGATCAACGTATCTAAGCGGTGAGCTTCTGTGGCTGAATCGACAATCGCCGTCTTCTTTACGTTCTCTACAATATCAACCACTGTTACAACGAGATCAGTTGTCTTAGTAATTATCGCTTCACCCGGCTCTAAATACATTTGTACGCCGTGTTTCTCTGAGAACGCTTTAAGTGCTAACCCCAACTTCTCGATATCGTACCCCGGCCATGTGAAGAACACGCCGCCGCCCATGCTTACCCAGTCCAGCTTATCTAGGTACTCGCCAAACTGAGCTGAAATAGCATCGAGTAAGCCGATAAACGCATCTACGTCTTTGTTCTCACAGTTCATGTGGAACATTACGCCATCAATACCATCAAAAATTTCCGGTTTGATGTGATCAGCCTGAACACCAAGACGAGAGAATTGACGCGCTGGGTTTGCTAAGTCTTGCCCTGCATAGCTCACACCTGGGTTCAGGCGCAAGCCAATCGATGCTTTGCCTTCGACAATATGACGATAAGCCGCTAGCTGTGACTGAGAGTTAAAGATCATCTTGTCACAGATGTCCGCCACATCGCGAACGTCATCTTCGCTGTAACCCACACTGTATGCGTGTGTCTCACCACCGAACGTTTCGTAGCCAAGCTTCACTTCAAACGGGCCAGAACTTGTTGTTCCGTCTAGGTAAGGCTTGATGATGTCGAATACACCCCATGTTGAGAAGCACTTCAGTGCTAATACAAGCTTCACACCAGAGATGTCTTTTAGCTGTTTTGCTTTCTCTAGGTTCTCAATCAGCTTGTCTTCATTGATCATGAAGTATGGCGTTTTTAGTTCGTTTTGTTGCATTTTGATACCTTACGTCCCTTCGCCTTAGCAAAGACACTATAAAATCGAACAAAGCCGACGCAAGTGCATCGGCTTAAACGTACAAATAAGAGTCGCTAAATTCTTACTTCAATTTATGGATAACAGGTTGTCCTGGCTCCAGTTCTTGAACATGCCAATCTAGACCAATAGATGGCATGGTTTCTAGGAATGGGTCTGGATCTAGCTGCTCCATGTTGAACACGCCTTTGTCTGCCCACTTGCCACGGAAGAACTGCAAAGCCGCAGTGATCGCTGGTACGCCAGTGGTATATGAGATAGCTTGGTGTTCAACATCTTCGTATGCGACTTCGTGATCAGCGTTGTTGTAAATAAATACACTGCGCTCTTTACCATCTTTCTTACCTTGAACCCAAGTACCGATACACGTTAGGCCAGTGTAGCCTGGCGCGAGTGATGTTGGATCTGGTAGTAGTGCTTTTAGCACGTGCAAAGGTTGAACAACCGTACCGTCATGAAGCGTTAGTGGATCTGGGCTGAGTAGACCGATGTCGCGCATCACATTGAAGTAGTTTAGGTAACGGTCACCAAAGCCCATCCAGAATTCGATGCGTTTCGCAGGGATGAACTCTTGCATAGATCGAACTTCGTCGTGCGCCATTGAGTACACTTTGTGTGAACCACAATTCGGGAATTCAAACTCAAGCATACGTGAGTGACAAGGTACTTGTTTCCACTCGCCGTTTTCCCAGTAGAACGAATCGCCTTGAATCTCAAGCATGTTCGTTTCTGGATCAAAGTTAGTTGCGAACTTCTTACCGTGGTCGCCTGCGTTTACATCCATTACGTCGATAGTATCGATTTCATCGAACAGATGTTTCACTGCGTATGCGGCAAACACCGATACTACGCCCGGATCGAAACCAGCACCAAGAATACCTGTAATGCCCGCTTCTTCAAACTTCTCACGGTAACCCCACTGCCAATCGTAAGCTTGAGGTACTTGTTGGCCTTCAGAGCACAAATCAACCGCAACAGATGTATCAAGGTATGACACTTTAGCTTGGTAACATGCTTCCATAATAGACATGTTCACCCAAGGAGGACCTGCGTTGATCACTAAGTCAGGTTGTACTTCTTTAATTAAAGCAACTAAAGAATCTACGTCGTCCGCGTTTACCGCTCGCGCTTCTAATTTCTTAGTTGAATCTTTCAGATTGTTTTTCTTCTGAATCGATTCGATGATTTTCTCACACTTACCTACGGTACGTGATGCGATTGTGATATCACCCAGAACGTCGTTGTTTTGTGCTGCTTTATGTGCAACTACCCAGCCAACGCCGCCTGCACCAATCTGTAGAATTGCCATAGTTTTCCGTTACCTTTGTTAAACTAGCTCTGCCGCTAGCGTATTGATTTTTGAGAGCAAAGATTCAAAGTCCGCCGTCGTCAGACACGGGTTCAAAATCGTAAATTTCAATGCAGTTTTATCGTCGACAATGGTTTCACCCAATACCGCGATACCGCGTGTTAACGCTTCTAAGCGCAACGTTTTGTTCAGTTCATCAAGATCCGCTGATTCATGTGTCGCGCGGAACAGAACCGTAGATAGTGATGGTTCAGCCAACAACTCAAAGTGTTTGTTATCTCGAATCATGCCCGCCACTTCAAGCGTCTGTTCAAGCAAATGATCATACATATCGCCTAGGGCTTTTGGCCCTACGCTTTGCATCGTCATAAACACTTTGAGCGCATCAAAACGCTTAGTTGTCGCAATAGACTTATCCACCAAGTTCGGTAGTTCGTCGTGTTCGCGGTTCAAATAGTCTGCATGGTGAAGCAGGAATTTAAAGTTAGACTTGTCATTTACCAATAGCGCACCACAACTGATGGTTTGGTAAAACAGCTTATGGAAGTCTACGCTGATGGAATGTGCACGCTCACAACCTTTCAGACGCGCTTTTTGGCTACTTAGAATCAGAGCTCCACCGTATGCACCGTCGACGTGCATCCACATGTCATGTCTCGCTGCCATATCGGCGATAAAGTCTAAGTCATCAATAGCACCGTGGTCCGTTGTACCCGCTGTACCAACAATGGCAAATGGGATCAAACCTTCTGCTTTGGCCTGATTGAGAACTTCGTCTAATTTAGTGACATCCATCGTTCCATCGGCATTAGCATCGACAGTCATGACCGCTTTTTCACCCAACCCCATCCAAGACGCTGATTTTTGAACCGTGAAGTGGGATTTTTTCGAACATACAATACGTAGCTTGTCTGCGTATTCAGGAAGGCCAAGCTTTTGAATTGAGTGTGCACTGAGTTTGTCAGCAATCCAATCTCGCGCAAGCATCAAACCCATTTGGTTACTTTGCGTGCCGCCGCTCGTGAAGATACCGTCCGCTTTTTCACCTAACTCATATTTATCGCATAGCCAGTTCACAACTTTCTGTTCAACATAAGTCGCTGATGAAGCTTGATCCCATGAGTCCATCGACTGGTTCAAAGCCGCAATCATTGCCTCTGCCGCAATCGCTGGCATCAACGGTGGAGTATGTAGGTGAGCAATACAATCTGGATGTTGAGTAAAAATTGCGTTTTTCGCGACCAGCTCAGCAGCATCGTCGATAACGGTTTTAAGAGGCGCATTTCCATTATCAAGATCAACGTCGCGAATCGCTGCTTCCAATGCTTTTGGATCCATACCTGAATACGGTGCAGTCACTTGTTCAAACACTGACTTCATTGCCGTAGTAGTGTGATTCATCACCGAAGCAAATTCATTGCTGCCCATCTCTCCAGTGTGGATGAAATGCTTCTTCCATTCATCTTGTGGCTGAGTTTCGATGTGACTACCGCCAGCGGCTAAAATCGCGTCTTCAAATACACGTAAAGCAAAGTCGATTTGCTCAAACGAGATGATAAGAGGAGGAAGGAAACGAATTACTGCGCCTTCGCGTCCACCTTTCTCAACGATCAAGCCACGCTCGAGTGCTGCGCGTTGAATAGAAAGTGTGAGTTCACTATCCGCTTGAGGTTCACCAAATTTATTGAGCTCACCGTCTGGATTTTTAATCTCCACGCCTAGCATCAAACCTTTGCCACGAACCTCTGCGATACAGTTCACACGCTTTTGAATACTTTCAAGGCCGTAGCGCAAGTACTGACCCGCAATATTGGCATGCTCAACAAGATTATCACGCTGGATAATTTCTAATGCTTTCGCACCAGAGACCATAGCTAGCTGGTTACCACGAAATGTACCTGTGTGCTCGCCCGGCTTCCATGTATCATGTTGCTTGTTGATAACCAATAGCGACATTGGTAAGCCACCACCAATTGCTTTTGATAAACACAGAATATCTGGAACAATGCCCGACTCTTCGAACGCGAAATTGTAGCCAGTTTTACCAACACCACACTGGATCTCATCGAAGATCAGTAAGATACCGTGTTCATCACAAATACGACGTAACTCTCGTAGCCAGAATGCTGGCGCAGGAACAACACCACCCTCACCTTGCACTGGCTCCACGATAATCGCGGCAGGCTTCATAATGCCTGACTCATCATCGTTTAAAAGACGATCGATATAGCGAATACTTGCTTTCGCACCTTCATCACCGCCAAGCCCAAAAGGACAACGCAGGTTGTATGGGAAAGGCATAAAGTGCACATCCGACATCAAACCAGTTCGACGAACTTTCGTGCCTAAGTTACCCATCATCCCCATCGTACCATTAGTCATACCATGGTATGCGCCACGGAAGGCAAACATAGTGTTGCGACCGGTAGTCTGTTTCGCGAGCTTGATAGCAGCTTCAACCGCATCAGCTCCAGACGGGCCACAAAATTGGATAACGCTGTTCTCGCTTAACTCTTGAGGAAGAAAAGACTTAACGGATTGAATAAACGTCGTTTTTGCTGATGTTGCAATATCTAGCGTCTGATATGGCAGTCCTGAATCTAATTGTTCTTTCAGCGCTTGGTTTATTTCAGGATGGTTATACCCCAAAGCTAGAGTGCCTGCCCCCGCAAGGCAGTCTAGAAAGATCTGTCCACGCGTATCTTCAACCAAGCACCCAAAGGCTTGTTTAATTGCGATCGGCAAACGACGTGGATAAGAACGTACTTCAGATTCATGCTCAGCCTGATCAATCAATACTTGATCTGGCGTTAAGTCATACGTTCCCTCAACGATAGGAACCTGAGACGAAAAAATGTTTGCGATATTGCTATCGACTTCAAAGGCAGTGCTCATACTACATAATCCCTTGAATTATAATAATTCTGTATCCTGTATTAATAATCATTAGAATGAAATTACAGGAGGTGTGAATACCCCTCCGCATTTGTCAGTGCATAAATGACAAATACAGATCATCCGCCACGATACTCGCGGCTTTATATGTAAAAGGGATTAATCAAGGTTCTGTAATGCACCCGTTTTGTAAAACAGGACATTTCGGCAGTATGAAGCTGATTAGTGTGTGTTTATTCAAAGGTTTCAATGTTGGGTTTCCCATTAATATGCCGCGTTTACAGCATTAGTATCCCGTCTATCGACAAAAGGCTTTGCCGATACCTACCCTACGCAGTGTCACAATCAGCTTGAATGGTCACTACGCGTATCCCCCAGAGATCAAACGTTGTTAATTACGCTCCGAGATTGCGCGCGAATTTATCACAAAATAAAATCTTCTGGCAACGATTTTTCATATTAGTAACAGTGATGTAAATCACAACAAAACATACCCCATTGCAACTCACATGTTCATATTCATGAGCTATGCTTTTCTGCTTCTCTCAAATAGCTGTTATTTAAACAAATATTCTTGAGATATCATCACCTCATCTAACAGAGGTTTAAGGTTGTGCTGCTTAATCGTAAAACATTCCTTTCTATATCCGGAACATTTAAAAAGATAGCATTCTCGTCACAGCTTTGCCTGGATCAAGAGTAGTTATTCTCCACAAGTGATGGTTTAAACATAGACTAGTAGGAATGGCTAAGATGCTTTGCAATGGCAGAATGAACAATCACTTGAGTCAATGAGACAAAGGGTTCGTTACTTAACGAAGCCTGTGACAGAAAAGAAGTTTGAGATTTTCAAAAAATACGAAAAAGGCCTAACATTTTCATGTTAGGCCTTAAATCTGGAGCGACACACGAGGTTCGAACTCGTGACCTCAACCTTGGCAAGGTTGCGCTCTACCAACTGAGCTAGTGTCGCA
>NZ_JAWOTK010000015.1:0-81736 GCF_033338855.1 Vibrio sp. Vb0937
TCAGCGAGGTGGCATTATAGAGATTGCGATCACATTGGCAAGCCCTTTTTCTCGTTTTTTTTGATTTTTTTATCGTTCGGATAAATTTGCATCAAAAGCGGTCAAAAGAGCACGTTATTTCTACAGTTCTCTAAATTTATCTGTGAAAAGAGCCACTTTTTCCCAATTGGTGTACTCCACCTCTTTGGTCGTATCGGTTTCGCCACCCGTCATCGACATAATGAACCTAATCATAGTTCTGTCGAACCAGCTATAACGTGGGTAATAAAGTGCACCAGCAAAAACACCGATTAGCGTTGGTTTCCAAGGGGACTTAATTAGGAACTTGCGAATGTAGGCACTACCTTCAGGTGTATCCTTTCCTTGGTCCTCTTTACGAGCGGTTAAGTTTACGCAGAAAAATGCCACTTTATTTTGCTCCAATTGATTGAGGTTTCGCTCAATAAACTGGTATAGCTTTTTATTAAGATGGCCATAGCGAATAGAGGCGCCTATCAATACTCTGTCGTATTGGCTGAAGTCAATCGTCTCGACATTATGTAAATCCACCAGATCACAATCGAAGTCTGGAAGTTGTTCATCTATATAGTGGAGAATTTTTTTAGTCTGCCCTTCGCGGGAAGAGTATAGAAATAATGCTTTTGCCACGATTTCCCCTTAGCTACGCCAAAACGTCGGCGTAAGTAGAATAAGTAAGGTAAAGATTTCCAAACGACCAAACAGCATAGAAACTATTAATACCCATTTTGCTTTGTCGTTAACATCACCAAAGTGAAGCGCCACTTCTCCCAAGCCAGGACCGAGGTTGTTCAGAGTCGCAGCCACCGCAGAGAACGCACTGAGCTCATCCATTCCTGTTGCAATCAACCCCAACATACAAACCACAAATACCAATGCGTATGCGGAGAAGAAACCCCAAACCGCATCGACAACACGTTGCGGTAGGGCACTGCCACCTACTTTGATGGTGTAAACCGCGCGTGGATGGACTAAACGTTTTAGTTCACGCGCACCTTGTAAGGTAAGAAGCAGGATACGGATCACTTTCATGCCGCCGCCTGTTGAACCAGCACAACCACCTATAAAGGAAGAGAACAATAACAGCACAGGTAAGAAGAGCGGCCAATCCGCAAAACCTGTTGTCGTAAAGCCCGCTGTTGTGGATATTGATACGGTTTGGAACAGAGCCTGATCGAAAGCATCGTATGTCGATGTGTAAGAGTGATGTTTCAGTAATAATAGAAAGCAAATGATAAATAGCAGCACTTGAATAAACAAGAAGGCGCGAAACTCAGGATCTTTCCAGTAATACTTGGGATGTACGCCACCTGATGCAAATGCAGCAAAGTGCAGTGTGTAATTACATGCAGATATAAGCAGAAAAACCACCGTAATCAGGTTAATCGCGTAACTATCAAAGTATCCGATGCTGGCATCGTGGGTAGAGAAGCCGCCAATAGCAATGGTGGAAAAGCTGTGACTGATGGCGTCAAATGGCGTCATACCAGCTAACCAAAAAGCCGAAGCACAGGCGATAGTCAGGCTCAAATAGATGTACCAAAGCGCCTTAGCAGTTTCTGCTATGCGCGGCGTCACTTTAGTGTCCTTGACTGGACCAGGGATCTCGGCGCGGTAAAGCTGCATACCACCGATGCCAAGTACTGGCAAAATCGCCACCGCTAATACGATGATTCCCATACCGCCGAACCACTGCAGTAACTGTCGATAGAATAGAATCGCTTTAGGTAACTCATCCAAACCAACAATAACGGTCGCCCCGGTCGTCGTGAGAGCAGAAAACGATTCAAAAAACGCATCTGTCACTGAGACGTTCGGGTTGTCAGCAATGAGAAAGGGGATCGAGCCTGCACTGCCAAGTACTGTCCAGAATAAGACGACAATAAGAAAGCCATCTCGAGCTTTAAGCTCGTGCTTATACCTGCGGTTTGGGTACCAACAAACGGCCCCACAAAACAGCAGAACAAAAAATGTCGTGACAAAAGGCACACCAGCACCATCTCGATAGATCAGCGCAACGAGTGCTGGCGCAAGCATAGTGACACTAAAGAGTGCGAGCAGTAGCCCGACGATTCGAATAATTGAACGAAATTGCATGGATAAATTGACTAGCGAAGCTGTCCCTGTTGCTTCCTGTTTTTCATTATTGTCCGTCTAGCGGAGTGACAATTGCCTTTGCCCCGCTTTTATTGATGATTGCTTGGGTAAACGCGCTCACTTCTCGAAGCTCAATTTCCACCACTAATACTACCTGATCGCTGTATTCAGCCTCGACTTCTATCGCACCAAATTGCGGCATGATTGATTGTGCGATAGGCATAAACCCATAGTCTAACGTTAGTCTGAGCTTTGTGGTTATTTTTTTCTCAATAGTTTGAAGCAGCTTGAGCGCTTGTTGAACCCCACCCCCATACGCTTTAACCAAGCCGCCTGTACCTAACTTGATTCCACCAGAGTATCGCGTGACCACAGCCGTGATCTCCCCCACCCCAGATCCAGACAGCTGCGCCAGGATTGGTTTGCCTGCCGTCCCTGAAGGTTCTCCATCATCACTAAAGCCCCACTTCATCGAATCTTCTGGTCGACCAGCAACAAAGCCCCAACAGTTATGTCTAGCATCAGCGTGTTTAGCTTTGATTTGATCAACAAATGCTTTTGCAGCTTCGATACTTGGCGTGTGTGTCAAATAAGTAATGAAGACGCTCTTTTTAATTTCTTCTTCAAATTGAGCGGGCTCTGCTGGAATCAGATAAGGCTTGTCATTCATAGGATTATGGATTCATGTCTATTTGCCTGAAGTCTATCACGAGTGTTATTTACCCGTCGCATAAGATCTGCCACAGCGCACAATGTTAAACACTTGTTTAAAAAATGTATTGAAATTAAACAGTCCACGATCCAAACTAACTTTACTGGTCAAACCAGAACAAAAATAAAACGACTTCCTCGATACCTATTTGCCGAGGTACACGGCGTCGTTGAAATAGGTATACAGACAATCCACGATTGTATGTCATGGAGATAGACAATGATTTACCAAGCCGAAACCCTACAGGTAAAGGAAATACAAGATGGTATTGCAGAGCTAAGCTTCTGCTCTCCAAAATCCGTCAACAAACTCGACCTAGCGACATTGGAATCGCTAGATAAAGCTCTTGATGCGCTCATTGCCCATCAAGGCCTCAAGGGATTGTTGCTCACTTCAGATAAAGACGCATTCATTGTAGGCGCAGACATTACCGAGTTTTTAGGTCTGTTTGCTAAAACGGATGCCGAGCTCGACCAATGGCTGCAATTTGCTAATAGCATCTTTAACAAATTAGAAGACTTACCCGTTCCGACCATCTCAGTGATCAAAGGCCACGCTCTTGGTGGCGGTTGTGAATGTGTGCTAGCAACAGACATGCGTATTGGTGACAAAACCACCAGCATCGGCCTACCAGAAACGAAACTGGGAATCATGCCTGGCTTTGGTGGTTGTGTACGCTTACCTCGCGTTATTGGCGCAGACAGCGCAATGGAAATCATCACCCAAGGTAAAGCATGCCGAGCTGATGAAGCATTGAAAATTGGCTTACTCGATGCAGTTGTAGAGACTGATGCTTTATACGAATCAGCACTACAAACTCTTAACTCTGCAATTAATGAGAAACTTGACTGGCAAGCACGCCGAGCACAGAAAACATCTCCGCTAACGCTGAGTAAGCTTGAATCAATGATGAGCTTCACCATGGCGAAGGGTCTGGTGGCACAAAAAGCAGGTCCTCACTACCCTGCCCCAATGACAGCCGTTATCACGATTGAAGAAGGTGCTCGCTTTGCACGTAATGAAGCGTTAGACATTGAACGTAAGCACTTCGTGAAATTGGCTAAATCGGAAGAAGCAAAATCACTCGTTGGCCTCTTCCTTAATGATCAATACATCAAAGGCATTGCGAAAAAAGCAGCGAAGTCAGCAAGTAAAGACACGCAACGTGCAGCCGTATTAGGTGCAGGTATCATGGGTGGCGGCATTGCTTACCAATCAGCGCTAAAAGGTGTGCCAGTCTTGATGAAAGACATCGCACAAGCGTCGCTCGACCTAGGCATGACTGAAGCATCTAAGCTGCTGAATAAACGCTTATCTCGCGGTCGCATTGATGGCTTTAAGATGGCGGGTATTTTAGCATCAATCACACCGAGCTTACATTACGCAGGTATTGAAAACTCTGATGTGATTGTTGAAGCTGTCGTTGAAAACCCGAAAGTAAAAACAGCAGTTTTAAGTGAAGTTGAATCCCATGTCGGTGACGACACCGTTATCACCTCAAACACTTCGACGATTCCTATCAACCTATTGGCAAAATCACTAAAACGCCCAGAAAACTTCTGTGGTATGCACTTCTTCAACCCAGTGCATCGTATGCCTCTTGTTGAGATCATCCGTGGTGAGCACACCTCTGATGAAACCATCAATCGTGTTGTGGCGTATGCTGCGAAAATGGGCAAATCACCAATTGTCGTTAATGACTGCCCAGGGTTCTTCGTTAACCGCGTATTGTTCCCATACTTTGGCGGCTTCAGCATGCTACTTCGTGATGGTGCTGACTTTACGAAAATCGACAAAGTCATGGAGCGTAAGTTTGGCTGGCCGATGGGACCGGCGTACTTACTTGACGTAGTCGGCATTGATACCGCGCACCACGCACAAGCTGTGATGGCTGACGGTTTCCCTGAGCGTATGGGTAAACAAGGTCGTGATGCGATTGATGCACTATTCGAAGCAGACAAATATGGTCAGAAAAATGGTAATGGCTTCTACAGCTACACCATAGATAAAAAAGGTAAGCCGAAGAAAACCTTCTCCGAAGCGATCTTACCGGTACTTGCTGACGTTTGTGCCGATAAGCAGGACTTTGACGATCAGACCATCATTCAACGTATGATGATTCCAATGATCAACGAAGTGGTGCTGTGCCTACAAGAAGGCATCATCGCAACTCCGCAGGAAGCAGATATGGCGTTGGTTTATGGTCTTGGTTTCCCTCCATTCCGCGGTGGCGTATTCCGTTATCTAGACAGCGTGGGTATTGCTGAATACGTTGAAATGGCAAAACAACACGCCGAGCTAGGTGCGATGTACCAAGTACCGCAAATGCTGATTGATATGGCGGCGAAAGGTGAAAGCTTTTACGGTGCACAACAGCAAGGTTCTATCTAAGGAGGGATTCTAAAATGACTAATCAAACAAGAAATGTTGTCGTAGTCGATTGTCTACGTACTCCAATGGGTCGCTCTAAAGGTGGTGCTTTCCGTCATACACGAGCAGAAGATCTATCTGCGCGCCTAATGAAAGGCATTCTTGCGCGTAACCCACAAGTGAACCCAAGCGAGATTGAAGACATCTACTGGGGCTGTGTACAGCAAACACTAGAGCAAGGCTTTAACGTTGCACGTAATGCCGCGCTACTCGCGGGCCTGCCGATTGAAATTGGCGCCGTGACGGTTAACCGCTTGTGTGGTTCATCAATGCAAGCGCTTCACGACGGTACACGTGCCATCATGACTGGCGATGCTGAAATCTGCCTAATTGGTGGTGTTGAGCACATGGGGCATGTGCCAATGAACCACGGTGTAGACTTTCACCCAGGTATGTCAAAGAACGTAGCAAAAGCTGCGGGTATGATGGGCTTAACGGCTGAAATGCTTGGTAAATTACATGGTATTAGCCGTGAGCAACAAGACGAGTTTGCCGCTCGCTCTCACGCTCGTGCGCACGCAGCAACCGTAGAGGGTCGTTTTAAAAACGAAATTCTACCAATTGAAGGCCACGCAGCAGACGGCACACTGTTCACTCTGGATTACGACGAAGTGATTCGCCCTGAAACATCCGTTGAAGGTCTATCTCAACTTCGCCCAGTGTTCGACCCTGCAAACGGTACAGTAACAGCCGGTACATCATCGGCTCTGTCTGATGGTGCATCAGCGATGTTGATCATGAGTGAAGAGAAAGCCAATGAGCTTGGCTTGAAGATTCGTGCACGTATTAAAGGCATGGCCATTGCGGGCTGCGATCCTTCTATTATGGGTTACGGTCCTGTACCTGCGACGAAAAAAGCGCTCAAGCGTGCCGGTCTTTCAATTGAAGACATGGATGTGGTTGAGCTAAACGAAGCATTTGCCGCGCAGTCTCTGCCGTGTGCTAAAGACTTAGGCCTGCTTGATGTTATGGATGAGAAGGTCAACCTTAACGGTGGTGCGATAGCATTGGGTCATCCACTAGGCTGTTCTGGTTCACGTATCTCAACAACGTTGATCAACCTAATGGAAGCGAAAGACGCGAAATACGGTCTGGCCACCATGTGTATCGGTTTGGGTCAGGGCATTGCGACAGTATTTGAACGACCATAACAGTTCAAGACGTTGTTGTAGTGATCGAGCCAACAATCATAAGCAAATGAACTAGTACTAAAATTTTTAGTATTACACTTAAGGGCGACAATTGATGTCGCCCTTTGTTTTACATCAAACATGCATGAAGAGCATACATTAAATGCTCAAGTTTCATTTTATTCATAGACAAAGAAGACATACACTTAGACCAGTTGATATCTTGCTGCATGTGACCCAGAGTCATGCTACCGCACAATCGGAGAACCTTATGTTTAATGCTCTAGTTCTAAATCAAGAAGACAGACGTACTATCGCTAACATCGAGCAAATCGATGAAACACAACTGCCTGAAGGCGACGTTCTGATTGACGTTGATTACTCATCGTTAAACTACAAAGACGGTCTTGCGATCACAGGTAAAGGTAAAATCATCCGTAACTTCCCGATGGTGCCAGGTATTGACCTAGCAGGTACGGTAGTAAGCTCAGAAGACGACCGCTACCAAGCTGGTGACAAAGTTGTCCTTACTGGCTGGGGCGTGGGTGAAAACCACTGGGGTGGTATGTCTCAGCGTGCTCGTCTAAAAGCAGATTGGCTAGTACCACTACCAAAAGGTCTAGACAGCAAGAAAGCAATGATGGTTGGTACTGCTGGCTTCACTGGTATGCTGTGTGTTCAAGCACTGCTTGATGCAGGCATCAAACCTGAAAATGGCGAAATCCTAGTAACTGGCGCAAGTGGCGGTGTAGGCTCAGTCGCAGTAACGCTTCTAGCACAGCTTGGCTACAAAGTTGCTGCAGTGACAGGTCGTGTAGAGAAAAACGGCCCGCTACTTGAAAAACTAGGTGCTAGCCGCATCATCGACCGTACTGAATTTGAAGAACCAGCACGTCCGCTTGAAAAACAAGTATGGGCAGGTGCGGTTGATACTGTAGGCAGCAAAGTACTAGCAAAAGTATTGGCGCAAATGGATTACAACAGTGCAGTTGCAGCTTGTGGTCTTGCAGGTGGTTTTGATCTACCAACCACAGTGATGCCGTTCATACTACGTAATGTTCGCCTACAAGGTGTGGACTCAGTAATGTGCCCTACAGAGAAACGTATCGCTGCATGGGAAAAGCTGGTCGAGCTACTACCAGACAGCTACTTCGAGCAAGCGTGTACTGAAGTTGCTCTTGCTGAAGCACCGAAATATGCAGAAGACATCACCAACGGTCAAGTAACGGGTCGTGTGGTTATCAAGCTATAAACACTGACTCAGTGTAAACAGACGAAGAGCCGGCATTGCTGGCTCTTTTTTGTTAGCAGTTCAGTCCCATATCTTCGATACGTTTAGCTATCAGACGGCTACACTCTTCACGCACAATCGTTCTTAACCATTCTTGAGCAGGAGAATGCTCGCAACGCGCATGCCAAATCATCGAGTATTCAAATGGAGTAAATTGGAATGGTAACGGTTTCACCACCAAGTCATAACGCTCGGCAACCAGATACGCCAAATCCGCTGGCACTGTGATGATAATTGGCAAGGTATCCATGATCGCCAATGCGGCTTCTAAATGATAAGCCCGCAGAACCATTTTACGCTTAGGTTTCTCCATCAAAGCTTGTTCGATCAGTGCCTTAACACCATCACTGATGGCGATCATGGCATGTGGATGACTCAGATAATCATCCAAGCTCATTTCTTTATTCGCTAATGGATGCTGTTTTGAAAGCATACACAGCACCCCCACTCGCCCCAACACTTCACTGCGTAGAGGCTCCACCGGGCCTGTCGGGCGACAAATCGCTAAGTCTGCACCTTCATAAGTGAGCTGATCTGATAAACGGTCGTGTTGCAGTGGTAAGAAGTTGAAAGACACGTTTGGTGCTTCTTGGTAAATTCTCGGCAAAGCGAACGGTAAGATCGTTTGCATGGCATAATCGGTGGTCACGATGTTGAAAGTCTGTACGCATTGCAATGGGTCAAACTCAACCGGAGATAACAACTGACGTAAAGACTCTAATGGCTCGCCCAATGAGCGATCGATCTCTAACGCTTTCTGAGTTGGGATCAAATGCTGTCCCTGACGAGTAAACAGCGGGTCTCCCAATAAGTCGCGTAGACGACCAAGCACACGACTCATTGCCGATTGACTCAAGTTCAGACGTGTTGCCGCCTTACTGACACTGTTTTCTTCTATCAGTACTCGCAACGCAACCAGTAAATTTAAATCTCGGCGATAGATATCTTCCAGTTCCACGAATTAGCCACTTATTTTGTATGTGTTTGGGTAAATTGTACTCTTTAGGCAAAAAAAATCCCGCCTTTCAGCGGGGAAGCCCAAGAAAAATGGGGATAGTGTCGGAATGAAGTGTCGGTAAAAAATAGGTGAGCGTTATTAAAAGCATTCTGATCCAAGCAAGAAGCGCTAATTTTCTTGCTCAGATGCGCCAGACCATCTGCGCATCTCGATCCAAATCCCAATAATAGTGGCAACCATGCCTACTAGAGGCGTCAAAGAGGTGTCAGCTGGCGTCCTGAGTACCAATGCACAAAACGAGATAAAACACAGCACTGAGTAAATCGTAAGTCTGTCTAACGCTGTTAACATTGCCTCTCCCTTGCCAGTTGTTACCAAATTGTTAATTTAAGGTAAAACAAAAAATTCGGTTTGCCAAGTGGTTATTGAATATTTTTTCAACGAAAGTAAAATTCAACGCTCAGTTAGTTACGAGAATCACACTATGAGCTTTAATCCTGAACTGGCAAACAAGACATTAGAGGCGGAAGGACTGCGCTGCCCAGAGCCAGTGATGATGGTCAGGAAGACAATTCGCAACATGCAAGATGGTGAGATTTTGCTGGTCAAAGCAGACGATCCATCCACAACTCGAGACATTCCGAGTTTCTGCCGCTTTATGGACCACCAATTAGTTGCGGCACAAACGGAGCAAGTTCCGTATCAGTACCTGATCAAGAAAGGATTGGAATAATCTGGTCGAACTAAAAACGGCAGCCAATATTGGCTGCCGTTTGTTTATTCGTCGTATTCGAGTGTGCGAACTTCTGATTGGAGCTTGTTAAGTTGTTTCTTCATTGCCCGCATCTCTTCATGCATAGGAATGATGTGAGCGACACGAATCCACGCTTCTACTGTCAATCCAGTAAGGACGAACGATCCTGCTACAATCGGTAACCACATATCAGTTAGCACCATCGCTAGTAAACACAGCGCTAAACCAAAAGTGAATAAATAACTCTGACTCTTCGGGGACATCCCCATGTAACGTGTAAGCATAAACTTGCCCTCTCGCTATCATTCACACCATTAAACTACCATGACAAGTATGACACTTATATGTCATCCGTCACGCAACGGAACGATTTAGAGTCAGAGTTTGAACTCGCGCAGCACGCCACTAATGATTGATAACTCACATCATTTCACGTGCAAAAAATCAGAACAGTGCAGCCCCTATTGCCAGAGCAATAAACAAAAATGCGGTGATTTTACGGATCAGCCCTAAAGGCATCTTGTCGGCCGACAATTTACCAATCAGGACCACAGGTACATTCGCCAGCAGCATACCGATTGTGGTACCGATAATCACCAAACTTAACGCATCCGCGTATTGCGCCCCTAAGATGGAAGTGGCGATCTGAGTTTTATCGCCTATCTCCGCAACGAAGAACGCGATAAAGCTGGCAATAAATGGGCCTCGATTAGAAATCTGCTCGTCATCATCCAGTTTGTCCGGGATCAGAACCCAAGCCGCCATCGCGACAAAACTGACCACCAGCACCCACTTTAAAATCTCAGGTGATAGATAGTCTGCGACAACCACACCTAACCATGCAGCCAAAGCGTGGTTGGCAATAGTTGCCAAAAAGATTGCTGCAATAATTGGGATTGGTTTTCGGTAACGACTTGCAAGTAATAGAGATAGCAATTGGGTCTTATCGCCAATTTCTGCTAACGCTACAGTAGTAATTGAAATAGCTAAAACGCTCACGACATGCTCATTGGGGCAGGGATTATTATTTTTAACCGAAGACAAACCTCACGCCCCTACCCCGGTTCGTGATGATTTGTCTAAGGTCTTGCTAAACTTGAAAGGCTTCAAGTCTCGAACGCCATGGTGATTTTGCACCAATTATGTTGACGGACGAACCAGATGAAACAGAAACTTCATCAGGTAAGCTACTCCCCAAAGACAGGCGCAATTCTAGCCACCTTTGTTGCGCTTCTCAAGAGCCAAAGCAGGCAAAAACTCCCTTTTAGGAAAAATACAGCAGATAACGCGGTAAAAATTCATTAAAGGAGAAAATCGCCCACGAATTAATCAAGATTAGCTCTACTCCCATGCTCAATATCTGGTTATACTAGATTGTTAATTTATTCAACCGTAATTACTCTTTATCGCCGTTGTTAGAGTTGAAAAACTCGGCATAGATGACGAATTAACGAGTAACAAGAGAATCGCGCGAACCTGACTTATGCAAAAATACGATATCAAAACCTTCCAGGGAATGATCCTCGCGCTGCAGGATTATTGGGCTCAAAATGGTTGTACCATTGTTCAACCGCTAGATATGGAAGTGGGTGCGGGTACCTCTCACCCAATGACCTGTCTACGAGCGCTTGGCCCAGAGCCAATGTCGACAGCTTACGTACAACCTTCACGTCGTCCTACTGATGGCCGTTACGGTGAAAACCCTAACCGTCTTCAGCACTACTACCAATTCCAAGTAGCGCTAAAACCATCGCCTGACAATATTCAAGAGTTGTACCTTGGCTCCCTTGAAGTTCTTGGTATTGACCCTCTTGTACACGACATCCGTTTCGTAGAAGACAACTGGGAAAACCCAACACTAGGCGCATGGGGTCTGGGCTGGGAAGTTTGGCTAAACGGCATGGAAGTGACCCAGTTTACTTACTTCCAGCAAGTTGGTGGTCTTGAGTGTAAACCAGTAACTGGTGAAATCACTTACGGTATCGAACGTCTAGCAATGTACATCCAAGAAGTAGACTCTGTTTACGACCTAGTTTGGAACATCGCACCAGACGGCAGCAAAGTGACTTACGGTGATATCTTCCACCAAAACGAAGTAGAGCAATCAACTTACAACTTCGAGCACGCAGACGTTGAATTCCTATTTGGTTTCTTCGAACAGTGTGAAAAAGAGTGTAAAGAACTACTTGAGCTTGAAAAGCCACTGCCACTGCCTGCTTACGAACGCATTCTAAAAGCTGGCCACGCATTCAACCTACTAGATGCGCGTAAAGCGATCTCAGTAACTGAACGCCAACGTTACATCCTACGCATCCGCAACCTGACGAAAGCAGTTGCAGAAGCATACTACGCATCGCGTGAAGCTCTTGGCTTCCCAATGTGTAAGAAAGAACAAGCGTAAGGGGTAGAGTAACATGGCAAAAGAATTTCTAATCGAGCTAGGTACAGAAGAGCTACCACCAACGCAACTTCGCACTCTAGCTGAAGCATTCGCAGCAAACTTCGAAGCAGAACTAAAAGGCGCTGAGCTTGCTCACGAAGGCGTGAAATGGTTCGCGGCACCTCGTCGTCTTGCACTTAAAGTAGCAGCACTAGCAGACAGCCAGTCTGACAAAGTTGTTGAAAAGCGTGGTCCTGCAGTTTCTGCAGCGTTTGACGCGGAAGGCAACCCAACAAAAGCGGCTCAAGGCTGGGCACGCGGTTGTGGCATCACGGTTGACCAAGCAGAGCGCATGGTTACAGACAAAGGCGAATGGCTACTGTTCAAGCAAGAAGTGAAAGGTCAGCCAACGTCTGAGATCGTAGTTGAACTTGCAGCGAAAGCACTAGCGAACCTACCTATCGCAAAACCAATGCGCTGGGGCAACAAAACGACTCAATTTATCCGTCCAGTTAAGACGCTAACCATGCTAATGGGCAGCGACCTAATCGAAGGCGAGATCCTTGGTGTTGCTTCTGACCGCACTATCCGTGGTCACCGCTTCATGGGTGAGCAAGAGTTCACTATCGATTCTGCTGAGCAATACCCTGCGATTCTAGAAGAGCGCGGTAAAGTAATGGCAGATTACGAAGCGCGTAAAGCAATCATCCTAGCTGACGCACAAAAAGCGGCAGCAGCGGTTAGCGGTATCGCTGACCTAGAAGATGACCTAGTAGAAGAAGTAACGTCTCTGGTTGAATGGCCAGTGGTACTAACAGCGAAGTTTGAAGAAGAGTTCCTAAAAGTGCCTTCTGAAGCGTTGGTATACACCATGAAAGGTGACCAAAAATACTTCCCTGTTTACGACGAAAACAAGAAGCTACTACCTAACTTCATCTTCGTATCGAACATCGAATCAAAAGAGCCTCGTTACGTAATCGAAGGTAACGAGAAAGTGGTTCGCCCTCGTCTTGCAGACGCAGAGTTCTTCTTCAACACAGACCGTAAGCGTCCGCTTATCGACCGTCTACCTGAACTAGAGCAAGCGATCTTCCAAAAGCAACTGGGTACGATCAAAGACAAAACAGACCGCATCACAGAGCTTGCTGGCTACATTGCTGAGCAAATCGGTGCTGACGTTGAGAAATCAAAGCGTGCTGGTCTACTAGCAAAATGTGACCTAATGACCTCAATGGTATTCGAATTCACGGATACTCAAGGTGTTATGGGTATGCACTATGCTCGCCACGACGGTGAAGCAGAAGAAGTTGCAGTAGCACTGAACGAGCAATACATGCCTCGTTTCGCAGGTGATGAACTGCCATCAAACGGTGTTTCAACTGCAGTTGCAATGGCAGACAAACTAGACACTATCGTAGGTATCTTCGGTATTGGTCAAGCACCTAAAGGCAGCGATCCATTCGCACTACGCCGCGCATCTCTAGGTGTACTACGTATCATCGTTGAATACGGCTACAACCTAGATCTTGTTGACCTAGTTGCGAAAGCGAAGTCACTGTTTGGCGACCGCCTAACCAACGACAACGTTGAACAAGACGTTATCGAGTTCATGCTTGGTCGTTTCCGTGCTTGGTACCAAGACGAAGGCTTCAGCGTAGACATCATTCAAGCGGTTCTAGCTCGTCGTCCGACTAAACCAGCAGACTTCGACCAACGTGTTAAAGCGGTTTCTCACTTCCGTGAACTAGAAGCAGCAGAGTCTCTAGCAGCAGCGAACAAACGTGTAGGTAACATCCTAGCGAAATTCGACGGTGAACTAGCAGCAGACATCGACCTAGCACTTCTACAAGAAGACGCAGAGAAAGCACTAGCAGAAAGCGTTGAAGTAATGACCGAAGCGCTAGAGCCAGCATTTGCTACAGGTAACTACCAAGAAGCCCTAAGCAAGCTAGCTGACCTACGTGAACCAGTTGACGCGTTCTTTGATAACGTAATGGTAATGGCAGACGACGAAGCACTTAAGAAGAACCGTCTGACACTACTGAACAACCTGCGTAACCTGTTCCTACAGATCGCAGACATTTCTTTGCTTCAAAAGTAATTCATTACTCTTAGAAGTGATTAAGAAATAAGTGAAAGGGAAGCAGATGCTTCCCTTTTTTGTTGCCTTCAAACCGATGAAGGTGACGCTTATTATTCATTTTGTGAACAAGACTAAAATTTGTAGGGTGAGACGCGTTTAACTTGTTGGTGTAGAGCTCGGATTGTAGAGGCATAGTTTTGCTATAACTGGACTGTTTATTCGGGGGAAGGACACAATGAAAAAAACAATTCTCGCACTCTCTATCGGTCTACTGAGCGCCTGCAGCCAGATTCCAGAAAATGCCATCGTATTAAGCGTTGGCGATGACACCGCTGTTTTTGAAGAAAACTCACAAGGCTTACTTGTCGCCGAGCAAAAACTCGAAAAAGGCAGTTACACCTTTACCATTGCTGACAGCAAGCAAAGCTGTGGCAGTAGCTTTGCCCTAGCAGAAGAAGATCGCATCAAGTTCAATCGTCCATTAAAAATGGATAACTGCGCCACTGATGCACAAATGCCGCTGCGTATCTTCAAAGCCAATACCTATCAATTTACGCTCAATCCAACCACCAACGAACTGACGGTAAAAATTAAACCAAAACAAAGTCAGGACATCACCTACTCTTGCCCTGTCGCAACTGACGCGCCAAAAACCATCAACGTTGCTCAAACCTTTAATGATGGCACTGTCGTTCGTGATGCCTTAACCGGACAAGAAGCCACAGTCACCAATGGCACCGTCACCATGCAACCGGGTCCTATGAGCCAAGGTCTATTGCTGCTAGAAGAAGTCGATCAGCAAGCCGACAAACCGTTCAGCTGGGATAACGCAACAGTGTACTTCGTCATGACTGACCGCTTCTACAATGGCAACCCTGACAACGACAACAGCTACGGTCGCAGTAAAGACGAAAAATATGAGATTGGTACCTTCCACGGTGGTGACTTAGCGGGTCTAACGAAAAAACTCGATTACATCGAATCACTTGGTGTGAATGCTATCTGGATAACCTCACCACTGGAACAAATCCACGGCTGGGTTGGCGGCGGCGATAAAGGCGACTTTAAGCACTACGGCTACCACGGCTACTATCACCAAGATTGGACCAAGCTTGATGCCAACATGGGTACCGAAGATGAACTCAGAACCTTCGTCGATACCGCCCACAAGAAAGGTATCCGCGTGATTTGGGATGTAGTCATGAACCACACAGGTTATGCGACATTAGCAGACATGCAGGAATTCGGATTTGGTCAGCTTTACCTTGATGACCAAGAAGCCAAAGAAGTCCTTGGTGAAAAATGGACCGACTGGCAGCCAAAATCAGGACAAAGCTGGCACAGCTTCAACGACTACATCAAATACGGTGATAGCGAAGCGTGGGATAAATGGTGGGGCAAAGATTGGGTCCGCACCGACATTGGCGACTACGATGCTCCGGGCTACAACGACATCACCATGTCTTTGAACTACCTACCGGATCTAAAAACCGAATCGACTCAGAAAACCGGATTACCAAATTTCTTCCGCAATAAAGACACCAATGCGCAAGATGAGCTGCAAACCCCGCGTGAGCATCTGATTAACTGGTTATCCGATTGGGTGCGCGACTACGGCATTGATGGCTTCCGCGTCGACACCGCTAAACACGTTGAAATGGAAGCGTGGGCAGAGTTGAAAGCCAGCACCACTCAAGCCCTGGCCCAGTGGAAGCAAAACAACCCGGACAAAGCCTTGGATGATCTACCTTTCTGGATGACGGGTGAAGTATGGGCACACAGCGTAATGAAGAGCCCGTATTTCGATAACGGCTTCGATTCCATCATTAACTTCGAGTTCCAATCTGATGTGGCACCAAAAGCACTGAAGTGTTTCGCTCAACTTGATAATGATTACCGCCGCTACGCAGAACGCATCAATACCGATCCTGAGTTCAACGTGTTGAGCTACCTATCTTCACACGATACACAGCTGTTTTGGTCAGCGCGCAGCCGCAGCTTTGATGACCAAGCACGTGCCGCGAATGCACTGATGCTGGCTCCCGGTGCAGTACAGATCTATTACGGTGATGAGATAGCTCGTGATTTTGGCATTACTGGTTCAGACGCCCACCAAGGCACACGCTCAGATATGCCATGGGATAAGATTCATGGCGAACGTGAAGATCTACTGCAACATTGGCAAAAGTTGGGTGAATTCCGTAAACGCCACCCAGCGGTTGCTCAAGGTAAGCACATCACTCGCAATCAAGAAGGTTACTACGCGTTCGAACGCCAATACCAAGACGACAAGGTACTGATTGTTTACACCGGTGAGTAAATCACACTCTCTCCACCAGCAAGGGAAGCATAAGCTTCCCTTTTTTATTGTTCTTTTTGCCCTTTTGTCTCGTTCCTCTGGTCTGATGACGCACTTTTTTCTTTTTCGGCTTAATTCACACTTTGCGTTAATTACACATTGAGGTAAGGTCAAGGATTACTCGATAAGCCGATAAAACATCGGCATAAACATACACAAAGCAATCACAATGAATTAGGTATAAGTCAGCATGCAGTTCTCAAAGTTTGGTGAAAAATTTAATCAGTATTCAGGTATTACGCAGTTAATGGACGATTTGAATGATGGTCTGCGCACACCAGGTGCCATCATGCTCGGTGGAGGTAATCCTGCCGCCATTCCTGCCATGCTCGATTACTTTCACCAAGCCAGTGAGGAAATGCTCGCCAGTGGGGAGCTCGTCGCCGCCCTCGCCAACTACGATGGCCCGCAGGGTAAAGACGCGTTCGTCAAAGCGCTAGCTCAGTTATTCCGTGAAACTTACGGCTGGGATATTTCCGAAAAAAACATCAGCCTAACTAACGGTAGCCAAAGTGGCTTTTTCTACTTGTTCAACTTGTTGGCAGGTAAACAGCCAGACGGTTCGCACAAGAAAGTGCTACTGCCTATCGCGCCTGAATACATCGGTTATGGTGATGCTGGCATTGATGAAGATATCTTTATCTCTTACCACCCAGAAATCGAGCTGTTAGATAACGGCCTGTTTAAATACCACGTCGATTTTGAGCAACTCGCCGTCGACGACTCTGTTGCGGCAATCTGCGCGTCTCGCCCAACTAACCCAACGGGTAATGTACTGACAGATGAAGAAGTACGTAAGCTGGACAAGCTAGCACGTGAGAACAACATCCCACTGATCATCGATAACGCCTACGGTCTACCTTTCCCGAACATCATCTTTGAAGATGTCGAACCGTTCTGGAATGAAAACACCATCCTATGCATGAGCCTATCTAAGCTTGGTTTACCGGGCGTGCGTTGTGGCATTGTGATTGCGAGTGAAGAAATCACTCAAGCGTTAACCAATATGAACGGCATCATCAGCCTAGCGCCGGGCAGTGTTGGTCCAGCGCTGGCAAACCATATAATTGGCAAAGGCGATCTTCTTAAACTGAGTTCAGAGGTGATTAAGCCGTTCTACAAGCAAAAATCACAACGTGCGGTTGAACTGCTCCAACAAGCAATTACCGATGAGCGATTCCGCATCCACAAGCCGGAAGGCGCTATCTTCTTGTGGTTATGGTTTGATGAACTGCCAATCACAACAATGGAACTGTACCAACGCTTGAAAGCGCGTGGCGTATTGATTGTCCCTGGTGAATATTTCTTTATTGGTCAGCAAGACGAGTGGGATCACGCGCACCAATGCCTGCGTATGAACTACGTTCAAGATGATGAGATGATGCAAAAAGGCATTGCGATTATCGCTGAAGAAGTGGAAAAGGCTTACCGCGAAGGTAAATAGACGGATTGAACTCAGCCGTTCTTCTCTTTGAAATTACGGCTTTAAAATAGCGGATTTGAAAACCCCAAACTAAAAAGAGCGCCCATATGGCGCTCTTTCTCATTCTATAACCGGGTGGTTAACTGATTAGTTGTTCTCAATCAGGTTGTTACCACCGATAGCAATCTTACGTGGTTGCATGGCTTCAGGGATTTCACGAACTAAATCGATATGAAGCAGACCGTTTTCCATTGATGCACCCACGACTTTTACGTAATCCGCTAGCTGGAATTTACGTTCAAAATCGCGTTCTGCAATACCTTGGTAAACGTAGTTTTTGCCTTCTTCGGCTTTACGTTCGCCCTTCACAATCAACATGTTTTCGTTTTGAGTCAGATCGAGCTGTTCTTCAGCAAAGCCAGCAACGGCCATAGTAATACGGTAGTTGTGCTCGTCTTTTTGCTCAATGTTGTATGGAGGGTAACCGCCAGAAGTATTTTTCGCTGTATTCGCTTCCATCAGGTTTAGCAGACGATCAAAGCCAATTGCATTACGGTATAATGGTGAGAAATCTACATTACGCATAAATCTATCCTCTTAATTAAGCAATAGTCTTAGTTCAGATGAGTTCCATCCTACTGGCGTGTTTATGCAAAAACCAACGCCGAACTAAGAGATTCTTATCATTCCACTGGCCTTGGTTTGGCTCGGAGACATGATATTGAATCTAAAGGTTTAAGTTGTGTACCAAAACGCCATATCCTCTTCTGAGCGATCTCGTTTTAGCGATTCCAGAGGGCTGGTCTTCTAGTCTCTAGCAAGCCAGTCACCCTCTTCATAACTAGATATAAGGTCGTCAAAAATGACTTTCAAGGGAAAAAATAAAAAATTTTTAAAGCATCCACTATCCCCTTGAACAGCTTAGTTCCTCATCACTTCGCGATCAGTGATAAAAAGCCCACCGTTCTGGAGGGCTCAATCTACACTTTACTTGCGGGAGGATTTACGCGCTTTTACAACGCCCTTTTCTGCCGCCTTTTCCTGCTTTAGTTTGCGCTTTTCTTTTAGACTCAACTGCGGTTGTTTCTTTTCTTTCTTACTCATGACTTCACCTCATCTATTGGCACAACAGACAACCACACAGCATTTTCTGAGCTGGTGGCTGCGATTGATGAACAATTTCAGTAATCACAAAGCAGCGTCGCTGATTAAAAATTTCCACTTCAAGCGCATCATTTTTAGCTCGACCTAACAGTCGAGACCCCAAATAAGAATCGACCGCGAGCATACCTGTCATGGGTTGCCCCTTACGCGAGCTGACCAATGTCATGCGATATTGATAGGCGCGTTCAACATCCACTAAGCGAACCGTGTCCCCAACCACAATACGAGCTCGGTTACGGCAATGGGCTTGTTGCTCGCAGATTTCAAATAGCGATAACAACCTTAGTGGTGATTGATAGGTTAAAAAGCGACTGGTTAACCACCAAGTTCGCAGCGCCAAGCAGTACGCCGAGAACCAGCGTTCAAACATGATTATTTCCTTCTTAATGCCTTGTCTTACAAATAAATTCAGTGCATTGAACCGGAAGTGCATCACTTCCGGCTTAGTTCAGGAAAGTCATCACCATTTTCTTAGTCTCCTTAATCATCAGCTCTTCAGCACTATAGCGAGCAGAAAAAAGAAAGCAAAAGCGCTCAAGCGAACAAAATGGCGAGAAAAAAAGAAAACAGATATAAAATGGCAGGCTTGATCGGGTTGTTGGCAGTTAGTACCAGAAAAACATCCGCTTTAGCAGAAAGTGGCGATTTTAGCTGGTGGTACAACAAAAAAAGCAGCGATTTCTCGCTGCTTTTTACTATCACGAACAGTGTCGTTATACGTCTAGGTTCGCTACTTTCAGTGCGTTCTCTTCGATGAAGTTACGACGAGGTTCTACTTGGTCACCCATTAGCGTAGTGAACAGTTGATCTGCGCCTACCGCATCTTCAATCGTTACCTGCATCATACGACGAGTTTCTGGGTCCATGGTGGTTTCCCAAAGTTGGTCTGGGTTCATCTCACCTAGACCTTTGTAGCGCTGACGGCTTAAGCCACGCATTGACTCTTTCACTAACCAGTCAAGCGCTTCTGCAAAGTTTGCCACTGGCATGGTACGCTCACCACGTTTGATGTACGCGCCTTCTTCCAGAAGTCCATCAAGTGCTTCTGATAGATCAGCCAACTTGCCGTACTCTTTCGAGTTTAGGAAGTCGATGCTAATTGCATGTTCGTGCGTCACACCGTGAGTACGAACCACAATCTTAGGCAAGTTTAAGCCTAGCTCTTCGTGCTGCTCAACTTCGTAGCTGTACTGACTTGCACCCACTTCTTTCGCATTCAGCTGCTCAATAAGCTGCTTCGTCCACGCTTCCACAACTGATGCGTCATGGCATTGCTCTGGCGTTAGGCGAGGAGTGTAAATCAACTCGTTTACCAAAGCACTTGGGTAACGACGGCTCATACGTTCCGCCAGTTTAATACCCGCATTGTACTGTTGAACAAGCTTCTCTAGTGCTTCACCTGCCAATGCTGGTGCTTCTGCGTTTACGTGTAGCGATGCGTTGTCCAGAGCCAATGATACTTGGTATTGGTTCATCGCTTCTTCATCTTTGATGTACTGCTCTTGTTTGCCTTTTTTCACTTTGTATAGTGGTGGCTGAGCGATGTACACATAGCCACGCTCGATAAGCTCTGGCATTTGACGGTAGAAGAAGGTCAACAGTAGCGTACGGATGTGCGAACCATCGACATCGGCATCGGTCATGATGATGATGTTGTGGTAACGAAGCTTGTCCGGGTTGTACTCGTCACGACCGATACCACAACCAAGTGCAGTGATCAGCGTTGCTACTTCTTGCGAAGACAGCATCTTGTCGAAACGCGCTTTTTCTACGTTAAGAATCTTACCTTTTAGCGGTAGGATTGCTTGGTTCTTACGGTTACGGCCTTGTTTTGCGGAGCCGCCTGCCGAATCACCCTCCACTATGTATAGTTCAGAGAGTGCCGGATCTTTTTCCTGACAGTCTGCAAGTTTACCTGGAAGGCCAGCTAGGTCTAGTGCACCTTTACGGCGCGTCATTTCACGAGCTTTACGCGCTGCTTCACGAGCACGTGCTGCATCGATGATTTTCGAACAAACCATCTTCGCTTCTGTCGGGTTCTCAATCAAGAACTCAGACAGTTTTTCACCCATTGCAGACTCAACAGCTGATTTCACTTCAGAAGAAACCAGTTTGTCTTTTGTTTGGCTTGAGAACTTAGGATCAGGCACTTTCACCGAAACAACCGCAGTTAGACCTTCACGCGCATCGTCGCCTGAAGTCGCTGTTTTCGCTTTCTTCGAGAAACCTTCTTTGTCCATAAAGCTGTTCAATGTACGTGTTAGCGCAGCACGGAAACCAGCAAGGTGAGTACCACCATCACGCTGTGGGATATTGTTGGTAAAGCAGAAGATGTTCTCTTGGAAACCATCGTTCCATTGCATCGCCACTTCAACTGAAATGCCGTCTTCACGCTCAGAGTTAAAGTGGAAGATTTTTTCGATGATTGGCGTTTTGTTGGTGTTTAGGTGATCAACGAACGCTTGAATACCACCTTCATACATGAAGTGATCATGTTTGTCCGCTTCACGTTCATCAACCAATTTGATCGACACACCAGAGTTCAGGAATGACAGTTCACGCAGGCGTTTCGCTAGAATGTCATAGTGGAACTCAGTGTTAGAGAACGTTTCGGCACTTGGCCAGAAACGAATTTGTGTACCGGTTTTATCCGTATCACCCACAACGGCTAGTGGCGCTTGAGGCTCACCATGGCGGTAGGTTTGCGTATGGATATGGCCACCACGATGAATCGTTAGCTCAACTTTCTCTGATAGTGCGTTTACTACTGAAACACCTACCCCGTGAAGACCACCCGATACTTTGTATGAGTTATCGTCGAACTTACCACCCGCGTGAAGAACCGTCATAATTACTTCTGCTGCAGAGACATTTTCCTCTGAGTGGATTTCTGTTGGAATGCCACGACCATCATCGCTAACGGAAACCGAGTTATCCTCATGAATTGTCACAACGATGTCTTTACAGTGACCTGCCAACGCTTCATCAATTGAGTTATCCACCACCTCGAAAACCATGTGGTGAAGGCCGGTGCCGTCGTCCGTATCGCCGATGTACATTCCTGGACGCTTACGTACCGCATCCAGACCCTTCAGTACCTTAATACTCGATGAATCGTAATTTTCAGACATGAGTTTCTCTCTTCTAGTTTGACTCTATCCTGCCATGTTCCACATGAAACAATTTACCGTTATCGTCCAACATATCGGCGATTTGGCTTTCAGTGATAGAGCTTACAAATACTTGTGCGCCCGTCTCTTTTAAGCAGTCAGCAAGACGCTTGCGACGTTGGCTATCTAATTCCGACGCGAAGTCATCAATTAGGTAAATGCATTGTTTACCGGCCATCTCTGTCAGGTGTTGCCCTTGCGCTACACGCAATGCACACACCATGAGTTTTAATTGACCGCGTGACAGAACATCTTCAACGGGCGTTCCGTTCACTTTAATGCGCAAATCAGCTTTGTTTGGGCCACTAAAGGTGTATCCCAATGCCTGATCACGCTCAAAATTCTTTTCTAGTATCTCGTGGTATGGAGTGTCTTTATCCCAGCCACGATAATACTTCAATTGGATCTCAAATTCTGGCAAAAATGTCTGACAGATAGTTTCTGCGACGGTTTTCATCTGCTCGATGTAACTTGCTCGCCATTGGCTGATGTTTTCAGCCAATCCTGCCATTTCCTGATCCCAATAACTGAGCTCACGATAACTATTGGCGGTTTTCAACAACGCGTTGCGCTGCTTGTTCAGGCGCTTGAACCTTCCCCATGCTTGATAAAAAGCGGGCTCGGTATGAAACACGCCCCAATCAATAAACGCACGACGATGTTTAGGGCCATCTGTCAGTAAATCAAACCCTTCTGGGTGTATCAACTGCAGAGGCAGAACTTGTGCCAACTGCGCTAATTTTTGTCCAGATTGACCGCCTATTTTAACCTCTGTTGAGCCATCACGCTGCTTATTAATGCCGATAGGTAGCTCAAATTGATCCGAGTTCAAAAAACGACCATGAACAAACAGTTCGTCACACTCATTTTGTATCACTCGTCCGGTGAGAGAGCTCTTGAATGAGCGGCCATGCCCGAGCAGATAAACCGCTTCTAAGACACTGGTTTTACCGCTGCCGTTCGGCCCGATAAGAAAGTTAAAGCCTGCTGATAACTCAATATCACAGGCTTTAATGTTTCGAAACTGCTGAATGATGAGACGAGAAAGAGGCATTCAGTTGGCTTATAGACGAATTGGCATCACCACGTACATGGCACTGTCATCGTCGGCATTTTCAATCAACGCGCTAGCGTTAGCATCCGACATCGACACTCGTACATTTTCACAACGCAACGTGTTCAGAACATCAAGCACATAGCTTACGTTAAAGCCGATTTCGATGGCGTCACCTTCAAAAGTTACATCAAGCATCTCTTCCGCTTCTTCTTGTTCTGGGTTATTCGCAGTTATGCGCATTTCAGTATCAGCCAGATTCACTCGCACGCCACGGAATTTTTCGTTGGAAAGAATCGCAGCACGAGAGAAGGCTTGGCGCAACTCGTCACAACTTGCTATTAGGGTCTTATTGGTGCTCTGAGGCAATACACGGCGGTAGTCAGGGAAACGACCATCAACCAACTTAGAGGTAAAAGTAAAGTTATTCACCTCAGCACGAACATTGGAGCTACCGATCTGAAGTACTACAGGCTGCTCTGGCGCATCCATCAACTTTACTAATTCTTGCACACCTTTGCGTGGCACGATGATTTGCTTCTGCGCAAAGTCCGCACCTAGCTGAGTTTGCGATACCGCCATACGGTGGCCGTCCGTCGCCACGCTGCGTAGCGTGGTGCCGTCAATTTCAAACAACATGCCGTTGAGGTAGTAACGAACGTCTTGATTCGCCATCGAGAACTGAGTTTTGTCGATCAGCGTACGTAAATCAGCTTGGCTCAGTGATACTTCCACTTCACTTTGCCAGTCTTCAATATTAGGGAAATCGTTCGCAGGAAGCGTTGCCAATGAGAAACGGCTGCGACCAGAGCGAACTTGTACGCGATCACCTTCTAATACAAATGTGATGATCGCATCGTCCGGTAAACCACGGCAGATATCGAGAAACTTACGCGAAGGAACGGTAATGCTGCCCGCTTCAAAATCACCTTCTAGCGTCACTTTGCTTACTAACTCTACTTCAAGATCGGTTGCCGTCATCGACAATACGTTCTCTTCTACTTTAAGAAGTAGGTTACCCAGGATTGGCAGAGTTGGTCGGCCACCTAAAGCGCCCGAAACCTGCTGTAGCGGTTTGATTAAATGACTACGTTCAATGGTAAATTTCATGCTTGGCTCTTTACGCTGTCAGCTCAATAAATGATTTGCTTAGAATACCGTTATTCTAACCGATTACGAAGACAGGGTGCGAATCAAGTTAGAGTAATCTTCTTTAATGTCGTGGCTCTCTTCACGCAGCTGCTCAATCTTGCGACAAGCATGAAGTACGGTCGTATGATCGCGGCCCCCAAACGCATCGCCAATTTCAGGCAAGCTATGGTTGGTTAGTTCTTTTGCTAACGCCATAGCCAGCTGACGAGGACGCGCTACAGAACGAGAACGACGCTTAGACAGCAAGTCCGCCACTTTAATCTTGTAGTATTCCGCCACGGTCTTTTGAATGTTATCGATCGTCACCAGCTTCTCTTGTAGAGCAAGCAGATCGCGCAGCGCTTCACGCACAAAATCAATCGTGATTGGACGACCAGTAAAGTTCGCGTTCGCGATAACACGGTTCAATGCACCTTCTAGCTCACGAACGTTCGAACGCAGACGCTTGGCAATGAAGAATGCCACTTCATCAGCAAGGTGGATTTGGTGATCTTCAGCTTTTTTCATCAAGATCGCCACACGCGTTTCAAGCTCAGGCGGCTCGATCGCAACAGTAAGACCCCAACCAAAGCGAGATTTAAGACGATCTTCAACGCCATTAATTTCTTTAGGATAACGGTCAGACGTTAGAATGATCTGCTGATTACCTTCCAATAGTGCGTTGAAGGTATGGAAGAATTCTTCTTGCGAACGTTCTTTATTAGCAAAGAATTGGATGTCATCGATAAGGAGTGCATCCACACTGCGGTAGTAGCGTTTGAATTCTTCAATCGCATTGTTTTGCAGCGCTTTCACCATGTCTTGCACAAAACGTTCTGAGTGCATGTAGACCACTTTTGCGTTCGGGTTGTTATCCACAATCGCGTTACCCACCGCATGCAATAAGTGGGTTTTACCCAAACCCGTGCCGCCGTATAGGAATAGTGGGTTGTAAGCTGCACCTGGGTTATCCGATACCTGACGCGCCGCAGCCAAACCCAGTTGGTTCGACTTACCTTCAACAAAGTTGTCGAACTTGTGTTTTGGGTTCATGTTTGAGCGGTGATTGATAGCCGCAATCGCTTGAGCGTCGTCATCCCAGGTTTTGTGTACTGGCTTACGCGCCTGTAATTGCGCAGGTGCAGATGACTCCGCAGCCACATCTGCAGGCGTACGTGTCGGCGCTGGTTTTGGAGCAGAGACAGGTCGGCTCCCCACTTCAAAGCGTAAGTTAGGAATGTCGCCACCACAGTATTCCTGCAGTAAGCGAGTAATATTGTTCAGATACTTATCACGCACCCAGTCCAACACGAAGCGGTTTGGCGCGAATAGAGTGAGAGTATTGTCATTGAGCTCCGCTTGTAGCGGACGAACCCACATGCTGAATTCTGTAGCTGGTAGCTCTTCTTGAAGCTGCTGCAAACATTGCAGCCAAAGCGAAGATGACACGGTGCCCCCACTGAGTAATTGAATTATCGGAAAAGACTGGCAATTTTACCTGTTGATAACCAAGATCGCCAGCGATTGATCGACGATCCAGTGAATAAGATCCAAGTTATTCACAATTATTTCTGCAAACTTGATGAGATCAACACACCTTGCCCCAAATTTGCCCACACAACGATCCACAATTGGGCAAAATTCACAAGATCGAGCGATTGGTGATAAGTCTGTGTATTATTTTATTCCCAATGCTGATTTTGTCGATCATTTCGCTAGGTTCAGTTCGCATTTTCGTCACATTTAACATTCTTCTTCTATTATCTAATAACTCACAGGTCTAGGTTATTGCTCTTGGTTATTTATTTAATTGAGCTAACTAACAGTAGTATTTCCAACCATAAAATTATGGAGATGTATTATGAAAAACTGGATTAAGGTTGCCGTTGCAGCCATTGCACTGTCGGCAGCAACCGTACAAGCCGCTACTGAAGTCAAAGTTGGTATGTCAGGTCGCTACTTCCCGTTTACTTTTGTAAAGCAAGACAAGCTACAAGGCTTTGAAGTCGACATGTGGGATGAAATCGGTAAACGTAACGATTACAAAATCGAATACGTAACAGCCAACTTCTCTGGTTTATTTGGTCTTTTAGAAACTGGTCGTATCGATACGATCTCCAACCAAATCACCATGACTGACGAGCGTAAAGCTAAATACCTATTTGCTGACCCTTACGTTGTAGATGGCGCACAAATTACCGTGCGTAAAGGCAACGACAGCATCAAAGGTGTTGACGATCTTGCGGGCAAAACCGTTGCGGTGAACCTAGGCTCTAACTTTGAACAACTGCTGCGTCAATACGACAAAGACGGCAAGATCAACATTAAAACGTACGACACAGGTATCGAACATGACGTGGCGCTCGGTCGAGCAGATGCATTTGTAATGGATCGTCTTTCTGCGTTAGAGCTGATTAAGAAAACTGGCCTTCCTCTGGAATTGGCAGGCGAACCGTTTGAGACCATTCAAAACGCATGGCCTTTCGTTGACAACGAGAAAGGTCGTAAGCTGCAAGAAGAAGTAAACAAAGCACTGGCTGAGATGCGCGCAGATGGTACAGTAGAGAAAATTTCCGTGAAGTGGTTTGGCGCTGACATCACGAAATAAGAACTCTTTGTACTTTAGGCCGCAAAGTGGTATCACTCTCGGACTAAAATAAACTTACGTAAAGGTGGAACTTGTTTTCCACCTTTTCTTTTCTCTAGCCTTTAGGTAAGCCGTATGGGATTTGACTTTAATTACATGTTGGAACTGCTGCCGATATTGCTGAAATATCTTGGCACAACCATGGAAATGGCGACATGGGGATTGGTGTTTTCGCTGATTTTATCCGTCATTTTAGCCAATATTCGCGTATTTAAACTGCCAGTTCTGGATCAATTAAGCCAACTGTACATCAGCTTCTTCCGTGGCACCCCACTGTTGGTTCAGCTTTTCCTGCTTTACTACGGCTTACCGCAAATTTTTCCATTGATGGTCGGTATCGACGCCTTTTCAGCAGCGGTAATCGGTTTAACGCTGCACTTTGCCGCTTATATGGCGGAAAGTATTCGTGCCGCCATTATTGGCATTGATCGCAGCCAAATGGAAGCGAGCTTATCGGTCGGTATGACGACATCCCAAGCAATGCGCCGAGTGATTTTACCTCAAGCAACGCGTGTCGCACTGCCTTCATTGATGAACTATTTCATCGATATGATCAAGTCAACGTCTCTCGCTTTCACGCTTGGTGTGGCCGAAATCATGGCGAAAGCACAGATGGAAGCCTCATCAAGTTTCCGTTTCTTTGAAGCTTTCCTTGCGGTTGCTCTTATTTACTGGGGCGTGGTGGTAATTCTGACTCGCGTACAAATCTGGGCAGAAGCAAAACTGAATAAGGCGTACGTACGATGATTAAGCTAGAAAATATTCACAAACGTTTTGGTGAGACTGAAGTGCTGAAAGGCATCGACCTCGATATTAAGCAAGGTGAGATCATCGTGATTATCGGCTCAAGTGGTACGGGTAAATCAACCTTGCTGCGTACGGTGAACTTTCTAGAACAAGCAGATGAAGGTCGTATCACGATAGATGACATCTCCGTTGATACTCAAAAACACACTAAAGCCGAAGTATTAGCGCTGCGTCGTCGAACTGGCTTTGTGTTCCAAAACTATGCCCTGTTTGCCCACATGAATGCGCGCCAGAACATTGCCGAAGGTCTAGTGACCGTTCGAGGTTGGAAAAAAGCCGATGCTCTCAAACGAGCGCAACAAATTCTGGATGACATCGGCCTTGGGGATAAAGGCGATAGTTATCCAGCGTCATTATCTGGCGGCCAACAACAACGTGTGGGTATCGGCCGAGCGATGGCGCTGCAACCAGAACTGCTGTTGTTTGACGAACCAACTTCTGCGCTGGATCCTGAATGGGTCGGTGAAGTTCTCTCATTAATGAAGAAGTTAGCTAATCAGCATCAAACCATGCTGGTGGTGACGCACGAGATGCAATTCGCGAAAGAAGTAGCTGATAGAGTGATCTTCATGGCGGAAGGCAATATCGTTGAGCAAGGTTCTCCACAGGATATCTTCGATAATCCACAAGATCCTCGTTTGAAAAAATTCCTTAACCAAGTAGGAATAGAGTAACGATCAAGCATCAGGATCGATTGATCCTTGAGATTTTACTCACACTACGTATAATCGCCCGGCCGGAATTTCGTACTCATTGAGTCATTGACACATTATGTGAGTGTGATTACAATTCCGCCTCTTTGTTGAGAGGCGTCGGTTGTCCTTCTCTATATAAAGAGCTTCTTTATATAAGAAAGCAAATACCCACGCCGGGTTTAACAAGAACCTAAAACTACTGATCAGTAAAGGTAATTATCATGAAACGCACTTTTCAACCTACAGTTCTAAAGCGCAAGCGTACTCACGGCTTCCGTGCTCGCATGGCAACTAAGAACGGTCGTAAAGTTATCAACGCACGTCGTGCAAAAGGCCGTGCGCGCCTATCAAAATAATCGCTAGTTTATTTTGAACACGTACGCGTTTAATCGGGAGTTACGTTTGTTAACTCCCGAGCATTATCAAAACGTCTTCCAGCAAGCTCATCGAGCTGGCTCGCCTCATTTCACCATCATTGCTCGCAATAACAAACTTTCTCACCCACGATTAGGTTTAGCGGTTCCCAAAAAGCAAATCAAAACGGCTGTCGGTCGTAACCGATTTAAGCGTTTGGCTCGTGAAAGCTTTCGTAACAATCAACATCAGCTTCCAAACAAAGATTTTGTTGTGATTGCGAAGAAAAGCGCGCAAGATTTAAGCAATGAGGAAATTTTTAAGTTGTTTGATAAGCTATGGCAACGCCTGTCTCGCCCTTCACGTGGATAGCCATTGGGCTCGTTTATCTGTATCGCTGGTTTATCAGCCCTTTGATTGGTCCTCGTTGCCGGTTCACACCAACCTGTTCCACTTACGCGCTAGAAGCTTTGAGAGCTCACGGTTTTGTAAAAGGATGTTGGTTATCAGGCAAACGTCTATTAAAATGCCACCCTTTGAATGAAGGGGGGTATGACCCCGTTCCACCAGTCCAAAAACAAGACAGAGATAACTAACGATGGATTCTCAACGTAATATCCTGCTCATCGGTTTGGCCCTGGTTTCTTTTTTGCTGTTTCAACAATGGCAAGTTGCAAAGAATCCAGAACCTCAAGCAGTTGAACAGGCTCAATCAAGCAGCACTCTACCTGCACCATCTTTTGCTGATGAACTTGACCCAGTTCCTGGTCAACAGCAAGCTTCTGCAAAAACTATCACAGTAACGACTGATGTTTTAACTCTGTCGATCGACACCGTTGGTGGCGATGTGGTACATGCCAACCTTAACGAATACTCTGCTGAGTTAGATTCATCAGATTCCTTTGTTCTGCTTAAAGACGCTCAAGGTCACCAATTTATCGCTCAAAGCGGTCTAGTGGGTCCTCAAGGTATCGACTTGAGCAGCACAAATCGCCCTCACTACAACGTAAGTGCAGACAGCTTCACAATGGCTGACGGTCAAGATGAACTTCGCGTTCCGATGACATTCACTGCAAACGGCATCGAATACACCAAAACTTACATCTTTAAACGCGGCAGCTACGCGCTTAATGTTGAATACGATGTAGTGAACAACTCAGGCAACAACGCAACATTTGGTATGTACGCTCACCTACGTCAAAACCTAATGGACGATGGTGGTAGCATCACAATGCCTACTTACCGTGGTGGCGCATACTCAACAGAAGATACGCGTTACAAGAAGTACAGCTTTGATGATATGCAGGATCGCAACCTGTCTCTTAACCTAGCCGATGGCCAAGGTTGGGCAGCAATGATTCAGCACTACTTTGCCGCAGCTTGGATCCCACGTAACGAACCAGGTACTAACCTATACACTCGTGTAATTGGCAACCTCGGCGACATCGGCGTTCGTATGCCGAACAAAACTATCGCAACAGGCGATCAGGCTAAGTTTGAAGCAACACTTTGGGTTGGTCCAAAACTGCAAGATGAAATGGCAGAAGTTGCACCTAACCTAGACCTAGTAGTGGACTACGGCTGGTTATGGTTCATTGCGAAGCCTCTTCATATGTTGCTTTCATTCATCCAGAGCTTTGTTGGCAACTGGGGTGTGGCAATCATCTGTCTGACCTTCATCGTTCGTGGTGCAATGTACCCACTAACAAAAGCGCAATACACGTCTATGGCGAAAATGCGCATGCTACAGCCTAAGCTGCAAGCAATGCGTGAGCGTATCGGTGATGACCGTCAGCGCATGAGCCAAGAAATGATGGAACTGTACAAGAAAGAGAAAGTGAACCCACTAGGTGGCTGTTTACCTCTTATCCTACAGATGCCTATCTTCATCGCGCTTTACTGGGCACTAATGGAATCGGTTGAGCTACGTCACTCTCCATTCTTCGGTTGGATTCATGACCTTTCAGCGCAGGACCCTTACTACATCCTGCCTCTACTGATGGGTGCGTCAATGTTCCTAATCCAGAAGATGAGCCCGACAACAGTAACGGATCCAATGCAGCAGAAGATCATGACCTTTATGCCGGTTATGTTTACCTTCTTCTTCTTGTTCTTCCCATCAGGTCTCGTTCTGTACTGGTTGGTGTCAAACATCGTAACGCTTATCCAGCAAACTCTGATCTACAAAGGATTAGAGAAAAAAGGCTTACACAGCAAGTAACCTTTTAGGAAATGATTGAGAAAGGCGGCCAAAAGGTCGCCTTTTTGTTTTTGGCTGATTACAATTCAGCTAATTAATTGTGATGGCTCCCTAGGTATCTTCCCTATAGCCCAGCTCAAAAGGCAAAATTATGACTACAGATACGATTGTCGCTCAAGCGACCGCGCCTGGTCGTGGCGGTGTCGGTATTATTCGAGTTTCTGGCCCTAAAGCCAACCAAGTGGCGTTAGAAGTCACTGGCAAAACACTAAAGCCCCGCTACGCAGAGTACCTGCCGTTTAAGTCAGAAGATGGCACTGTGCTTGATCAGGGCATCGCACTGTACTTCCCTAACCCGCACTCATTTACAGGTGAAGACGTACTTGAGCTGCAAGGCCATGGCGGCCCTGTCGTGATGGATATGCTGATAAAACGCATTCTAGGTATAGATGGTATTCGAGCTGCTCGCCCTGGTGAGTTCTCTGAACGCGCATTTCTGAACGATAAACTCGACCTAGCTCAAGCCGAAGCGATTGCAGACCTCATTGATGCCAGTTCTGAAGAAGCAGCAAAATCGGCGCTGCAATCCTTACAGGGCGCATTTTCAGGCCGTATTAATACCTTAGTTGAGTCGCTGATTCATTTGCGTATCTATGTTGAAGCAGCCATCGACTTCCCTGAAGAAGAGATCGACTTTTTGGCCGACGGTAAAGTGGCTGGTGACCTACAAGCCATCATCGACAACCTAGATGCGGTGCGCAAAGAAGCTAACCAAGGCGCTATTATGCGTGAAGGGATGAAAGTCGTGATTGCGGGTCGTCCAAATGCGGGCAAATCAAGCCTGCTGAACGCACTATCGGGTAAAGAGTCTGCAATCGTAACCGACATCGCAGGAACCACGCGTGATGTACTGCGTGAGCACATCCATATTGATGGCATGCCACTACACATCATTGATACAGCAGGTTTGCGTGATGCTTCCGATGAAGTAGAGAAAATCGGTATCGAACGCGCGTGGGATGAAATAGCCCAAGCAGACCGCGTGTTGTTCATGGTGGATGGCACGACAACCGATGCCACCGATCCGAAAGATATCTGGCCAGATTTTGTGGATCGCCTACCAGACAACATTGGTATAACTGTGATCCGTAATAAAGCGGATCAAACGGGTGAAGATATGGGGATCTGCCACGTCAATAACCCTACCCTTATCCGTTTGTCAGCGAAGACTGGTGCAGGGGTTGAAGCTCTGCGCGATCATCTCAAGGAGTGTATGGGCTTCTCTGGCAACAGTGAAGGTGGGTTTATGGCTCGTCGTCGTCATCTCGATGCATTAGAACGTGCCGCACAGCACCTTCAAATAGGCCAGGAGCAGCTTGAAGGCTATATGGCTGGTGAAATATTGGCTGAAGAGCTACGCATCACCCAACAACATCTCAATGAGATTACCGGTGAGTTCAGTTCTGACGACTTACTGGGACGAATCTTCTCTTCATTCTGTATCGGGAAGTAAATAATCGAACGCGCGGTGCTGAGCTTAACTCACACCGCGTTTCTTTTTGTACGGCAAGCCATCCATGAGCTTTAGCCGTCGCATTCAATAAGGAAGAAGTATGATCCACATTATTACAGGCAGCACGTTAGGTGGCGCAGAATACGTAGGGGATCACCTGAGTGATCTACTCAACGAGAATGGATTTGAAACAACGATCCACAACCAGCCTTCCCTCTGTGATATCGAAAATCAAGGTACGTGGTTGGTGATCACCTCTACACATGGAGCTGGTGAGTATCCTGATAATATCCAACCTTTTATCGCAGCATTACAAAATACACCGCCAAAAATGACTGATGTAAAATTTGCGGTGATTGCGATTGGTGACTCTAGCTACGATACGTTCTGTGCCGCTGGTCAACACGCTTATGATTTATTAGAGGATATTGGTGCAACCCCTCTCGCAGATTGCTTTAAAATCGATGTACTGAGCCATGATGTGCCAGAAGACGCCGCAGAGATGTGGTTAAAAGAGAATATCGAACGTTTTTAAACTCACGACTTTCCCTTCAACAGAGTCGAAATTCGGCTCTGTTTTCTCCCATGTGAATAACTCCCACCAAATTATTTTGTTTAATCGCTCAAAAACCAACCAAACAGACTGTGGGTAACTACAATAAGATCCAGTGATTTTCCTTTAGTTATCCCAATAACAACTTTGATCAATTTTACCCCCTGTGTATAACTACCACTTTTGATCCCAGGTAATCCTCGATCTGATCCAATCATGATCACAAGATATGATCCAAAGAAGATCCATGATCTTGTTGATCATTTTTAGGTTATCCACAGAAACGGTCGATCCTAATAGTAGATCTAATAAAAGATCATATATATAGATCTTATATATATTTATCTTGAAGCTTAAAACGGATAAAACGAGAAAACGTTTTTCTCTCTGGCATAAAGCAGGTAAAATACGGCTCCTTTATCTGTCCATTAAATCCCTTTGAATACCTGAGGTCAGTTCATGCTTTATCACGAAAACTTTGACGTCATTGTTGTCGGTGGCGGACACGCAGGAACGGAAGCCGCGCTCGCATCTGCACGCACAGGACAAAAAACGCTTCTCCTTACCCATAACATCGATACATTAGGCCAGATGTCTTGTAATCCGGCGATCGGTGGTATTGGTAAAGGTCACTTAGTAAAAGAAGTAGATGCTATGGGCGGTTTGATGGCTGAAGCCATCGACCATGCAGGTATTCAGTTTCGTACACTAAATGCCTCCAAAGGTCCTGCAGTACGAGCAACTCGAGCTCAAGCCGATCGCGCTCTGTACAAAGCGTACGTTCGTAATGCATTAGAAAATGCGCCTAACTTAACGTTGTTCCAGCAATCAGTTGATGATCTGATTGTTGAACAAGATCGCGCAGTTGGTGTGGTAACTCAAATGGGACTTCGCTTCCATGCGAAAGCCGTTGTGCTAACCGTGGGTACCTTCCTTGGTGGTAAGATCCACATAGGTATGGAAAGCTCGTCTGGTGGTCGTGCCGGGGATCCACCATCGATCGCATTAGCGGATCGACTGCGTGAACTGCCGTTCCGTGTGGATCGTTTAAAAACAGGTACTCCACCGCGCATTGATGCTCGTACTGTTGATTTTTCAGTGCTAGAAGCTCAGCACGGTGATAACCCAACGCCTGTATTCTCGTTCATGGGCAAACGTGAACAGCATCCGCGTCAGATTCCATGTTTCATCACCCACACCAATGAACAAACTCACGATGTGATCCGTAGTAACTTGGATCGCAGTCCAATGTACGCAGGTGTGATTGAAGGTATTGGTCCGCGTTACTGTCCGTCTATTGAAGACAAAGTGATGCGTTTCGCTGACAAAAACAGCCACCAAATCTTCATTGAGCCAGAAGGCCTAACCACGCACGAGTTATACCCTAATGGTATCTCGACCAGCTTGCCATTTGATGTGCAAGTACAAATCGTGCGCTCAATGAAAGGGTTTGAAAATGCACACATCGTTCGCCCAGGTTATGCGATTGAATATGATTTCTTCGATCCACGTGATTTGAAGCAAACGTACGAGACGAAGTTCATCCATGGTTTGTTCTTTGCTGGCCAGATTAATGGTACGACTGGCTACGAAGAAGCCGCAGCGCAAGGCTTGATGGCCGGTCTAAACGCAAGCTTGTTTAGCCAAGACAAAGAAGGCTGGAGCCCACGTCGTGACCAAGCTTACATGGGCGTGTTGATTGATGACTTATCGACCATGGGTACTAAAGAGCCGTACCGCATGTTCACTTCTCGTGCGGAATACCGCCTGCTACTTCGTGAAGATAACGCCGATTTACGTTTAACGGAAAAAGCGCGCGAGCTAGGCTTGATTGATGATGTTCGTTGGGCTCGCTTTAACGAGAAAATCAACAATATGGAAACGGAGCGTCAGCGTTTGAAAGCAACGTGGATGAATCCGAAGTCAGAGGGTGTTGATGAGTTGAACAAGCTACTGAAAACCCCAATGGCCCGTGAAGCGAGTGGTGAGGATCTTCTGCGTCGTCCAGAGATCACTTATGCGCAACTGACGCAACTTGAAGCGTTTGCTCCTGCTCTTGAAGATCAGCAAGCGGCTGAGCAAGTTGAAATTCAAGTGAAATACGATGGTTACATCAAGCGTCAGCAGGAAGAGATCGAAAAATCACTGCGTCACGAAAATACCAAGTTACCTGCTGATTTGGATTACCGCGATGTAAAAGGTTTATCAAACGAAGTCGTTGCTAAACTGAGCGAGGCCAAACCAGAGAGCATCGGTATTGCATCACGCATTTCTGGTATTACGCCTGCTGCAATTTCTATTCTACTTGTTCACTTGAAAAAGCATGGTTTGCTGAAGAAAGGTGAGGAAGAATAATGAGCGCATTGCGAACAAAGCTGGATTCACTGATCGCGAAAACCGATTTGGAAGTGTCAGAACAGCAACGAGAGCAGTTAGTTGGTTATGTCGAACTGCTCGACAAATGGAACAAAGCGTACAATTTAACATCGGTACGTGATCCGCTTGATATGTTAGTGAAACATATTCTTGATAGTATCGTTGTAAGCGCACACCTGCCCGGTGAGCGCTTCATTGATGTTGGTACTGGTCCGGGGTTACCGGGCATCCCTTTGGCAATAATGAACCCTGAGAAAACCTTCTTTTTGCTCGACAGTCTTGGCAAACGCATTCGTTTTATCAAGCAAGTCGTGCACACATTAGGACTGAAAAACGTGACACCAATTCAAAGTCGCGTCGAAGAATTCCAACCTGAAGAAAAATTTGATGGCGTTTTGAGTCGAGCTTTTGCTTCAATGACAGACATGGTGGAATGGTGCCACCATTTGCCGAAACAAGAGCACGGGGTGTTTCTAGCGCTGAAAGGACAGCACCCTAAAGATGAAATGGATCAGCTTCCTGAATGGTGCAGTGTGACAGAGATCATATCTTTGGCTGTTCCTGAGTTGGAAGGTGATCGTCATCTAGTAATCTTATCGCGCAAGGAAAATTAGCGAGGTAATCGTGGGTAAAATTGTAGCAATCGCCAACCAGAAAGGTGGGGTCGGCAAAACAACAACGTGCATTAACTTAGCGGCTTCGATGGCGGCAACAAAGCGCAAGGTTTTGGTGATCGATCTCGACCCGCAAGGCAATGCTACGATGGCCAGTGGCGTGGATAAGTATATGGTCGACGCCACCGCATACGATCTTTTGGTCGAAGATACACCGTTCGATCAAGTCGTTTGTACCCAAACAACAGGGAAGTATGATTTGATCGCGGCGAACGGAGACGTCACCGCGGCAGAAATCAAATTGATGGAAGTTTTCGCTCGTGAAGTACGTCTAAAAAATGCATTGTCGTCAGTTCGCGATAACTATGATTTCATCTTTATTGATTGTCCTCCTTCTCTAAACCTTCTTACAATCAATGCGATGGCGGCAGCTGACTCTGTGCTGGTGCCGATGCAATGTGAATACTTTGCGTTAGAAGGTTTAACTGCTCTTATGGATACAATCAGCAAGTTAGCGGCTGTTGTGAATGAAAACCTAAAAATCGAAGGTTTATTGCGTACCATGTACGACCCACGCAACCGCTTATCGAATGAAGTATCCGATCAACTTAAAAAACACTTTGGGAATAAAGTTTACCGTACTGTCATTCCGCGTAATGTTCGTTTGGCTGAAGCGCCAAGTCACGGTAAGCCAGCAATGTACTACGATAAGTACTCCGCAGGTGCCAAAGCGTATCTTGCTCTAGCGGGCGAAATGCTCCGCCGCGAAGAAATCCCAGTTTAACTCTAACCTAAGGAATTCAATCCCATGTCTAAGCGTGGTCTCGGAAAAGGACTGGATGCGTTATTGTCGACCAGTTCGTTTGCTCGTGAAAAACAGCATATTGCATCGCATAGCCAAGAATTATCGGCAGACGGTGAGTTAACCGATTTAGCGATTGGTCAATTGCAGCCGGGCGTATACCAACCGCGTAAAGATATGGCGCCTGAAGCGCTAGAAGAACTAGCGGCTTCGATTCAATCACAAGGCATTATTCAACCAATCGTGGTTCGCCAGGTCGAAAATGGTCAGTTTGAGATCATCGCAGGTGAGCGCCGCTGGCGTGCTGCAAGGCAGGCGGGTTTAAAACGCGTGCCGTGTTTGGTGAAAAAAGTTGAAGATCGTGCCGCCATCGCCATGGCGTTGATTGAAAACATTCAACGTGAAGACTTGAATGTGATTGAGGAAGCCCAAGCGCTTGAACGTCTACAAGATGAATTCACGCTGACACATCAGCAAGTGGCCGATGTGATTGGTAAATCAAGAACGACGGTCAGTAACCTATTACGTCTGAATCAGTTGGAAGTTGATGTAAAAGGTCTGGTTGCAGATAAAAAATTGGAAATGGGTCATGCTCGAGCTCTGTTAGCGTTAGAAGGCGAACAGCAAGTCGAAGTAGCTCAACAAGTGGCTAAGAAGCAAATGACTGTTCGCCAAACCGAACAGTTAGTAAAAAAGTGCTTAGCCCCACAAAATGAGCAAAAAGGGCAACAAGAGGATACCGAAGCCGAGCAAATGTCGCATAAATTGAGTCAGCTGCTTGATGCAAAAGTTTCTCTTACCCGTTCTGCAAACGGAAAAGCGAAATTGACGATAAGTCTTGATGAGCCTCACAAATTGGACCAACTAATTGCCAAGCTTGAGGCCTAGATGAGATAATTGATTTAGGTCAATTAATCTAATTAATCGAATTTTGTGCGAAAGTTGTCGTTTTGTAAACAAAACTGTAAGTTTTTGATGCAATCGAATTGCTTTACGTTGAACTGAACGTATAATTTTCGCCAATTTCCCAGCACAGAGAGTTAAGTGCGAAGTGGATATTACTAGAGGTACGAATACATGGTAGCTGCGTTAGCTAGACCAGGACGAGAGCTCGCAAGGCAATTGTTAATGATCCAGTCTGGCGCGGTTATTTTTGTGGCAGCAGGAATGGCGGTAGCCATAAATCCTGACTGGGGATTTTCAGCGCTGATTGGCGGAGGCATTTTTGTTGTTGCCAATGCAGTATTCGCGCTGTGTGCTTTCATGTTTAGTGGAGCTCGCGCTGCCAAGCGCATCGCTGCTTCCTTCTATACGGGTGAAGTACTGAAAATTCTCATCACGGTTGCACTGTTCTATGTTGCCTACATGTATATGCAGGTGGAACTTGTTCCCCTCAAACTAACCTATTTGCTGGTACTAGGTATTAATATCTGTGCACCAGTGCTATTCATTAACAACAAAAAATAGGATGAGTTATGGCTGCGCCAGGTGAAGCGCTAACATCGTCCGGTTACATTGCCCACCACCTTTCTAACCTATCGCTATACAAGTTGGGTTTAGTAGGGTCGGAGACAAGTTTCTGGAACGTACATATCGATAGCCTGTTTTTTTCTTGGTTTACTGGTTTAATCTTCCTAGGAATTTTTTACAAAGTAGCAAAGAGAACAACAGCGGGTGTACCGGGTAAGCTTCAGTGTGCTGTAGAAATGATCGTTGAATTTGTCGCCGATAACGTCAAAGACACGTTCCATGGACGCAACCCACTGATCGCGCCTTTAGCACTGACTATCTTTTGTTGGGTATTTTTGATGAACGTGATGGACTTAGTTCCTATCGACTTCTTACCATACCCAGCAGAGCATTGGCTAGGTATTCCTTACCTTAAGGTTGTACCGTCTGCTGATGTGAATATCACCATGGCTATGGCTCTAGGCGTTTTTGCATTGATGATTTACTACAGCATCAAAGTAAAAGGTCTAGGTGGATTCGCAAAAGAACTTGCACTACATCCATTCAATCACCCACTGATGATTCCGTTTAACCTACTAATTGAAGTGGTATCGCTATTAGCGAAACCTCTATCACTTGGTATGCGTCTATTCGGTAACATGTTCGCGGGTGAGGTTGTATTCATTCTTTGTGCGGCAATGCTACCATGGTACTTACAATGGATGGGTTCACTACCGTGGGCAATCTTCCATATCTTGGTTATTACGATTCAAGCCTTCGTATTCATGATGTTGACAATTGTTTACCTGTCAATGGCACACGAAGATCCTGATCATTAATTTTTTTAAAGCTTTTTATTTGGGCACTAAGCCAACAACTATAAATTGGAGATAGTAATGGAAACTTTACTGAGCTTTTCTGCAATCGCCGTAGGTATTATCGTCGGTCTTGCTTCTCTTGGTACAGCGATTGGTTTCGCACTGCTAGGTGGTAAATTCCTAGAAGGTGCTGCACGTCAACCAGAAATGGCTCCTATGCTACAAGTTAAGATGTTCATCATCGCGGGTCTACTTGATGCGGTTCCAATGATCGGTATCGTAATCGCGCTACTATTCACTTTCGCAAACCCATTCGTTGGTCAACTAGGTTAATCACCTTTAACTCGGGACGGGCGATTATCGCTTGTCACTGATTAACACTAAGTCCAAATAGAGGGGTAGCTGTTGTGAACATAAACGCAACTCTGCTAGGTCAAGCAATCTCGTTCGCACTATTTGTGTGGTTCTGCATGAAGTATGTATGGCCACCATTGATGCAAGCGATCGAAGAGCGTCAGAAGAAAATTGCTGATGGTCTTCAAGCAGCAGAACGTGCTGCGAAAGACTTGGATCTAGCACAAGCCAACGCTTCTGATCAATTGAAAGAAGCGAAGCGCACAGCAACTGAGATCATCGAACAAGCGAACAAGCGTAAGTCTCAAATTCTTGATGAAGCTCGCGAGGAAGCTCAGGCAGAACGCCAGAAAATCCTAGCGCAAGCAGAAGCAGAACTTGAAGCTGAACGCAATCGTGCACGCGATGAGCTGCGCAAACAAGTTGCTACTCTGGCTGTAGCTGGTGCTGAGAAAATCCTTGAGCGTTCTATCGATAAAGATGCGCAAAAAGATATTCTCGACAACATTACTGCAAAACTTTAAGTCTGGGGGCGCATATGTCTGATTTGACTACTATCGCACGCCCCTATGCTAAAGCAGCCTTCGACTTTGCTTTAGAGAAAGACCAGTTGGACCAATGGGGCCAAATGTTATCTTTTGCTGCTGAAGTGGCCAAAAACGAACAAATGAACGAACTACTAACGGGTTCGGTTTCTGCTGACAAAATGGCAGAAATTTTTGTTGCAGTTTGCGGCGAACAAGTTGATGCGCACGGTCAAAACCTTTTGAAGGTAATGGCTGAGAATGGTCGTTTAGCGGCCCTTCCTGATGTTTGTAAAGAGTTTTTTACTCTGAAAAAAGAACATGAGAAAGAAATTGATGTTGAAGTAATTTCAGCAACAGAGCTTTCTGATGAACAACTTGCAAACATTGGCAGCAAACTTGAAAAGCGTCTTGAACGCAAAGTGAAGCTGAATTGCAGTGTAGATGAGACCCTACTTGGTGGGGTTATTATTCGAGCCGGAGACCTAGTCATCGATGACTCAGCGCGTGGTCGTTTGAACCGCCTGAGCGATGCATTGCAGTCTTAATGGGGATTGGAGCATGCAACTTAATTCCACGGAAATTAGCGATCTGATCAAACAACGTATCGAATCTTTCGAAGTTGTTAGTGAAGCTCGCAACGAAGGTACTATCGTATCGGTAAGCGATGGTATCATCCGCATCCACGGCCTAGCGGACGTGATGCAAGGTGAAATGATTGAATTACCGGGTGGCCGTTATGCACTGGCACTTAACCTTGAGCGTGACTCGGTTGGTGCGGTTGTAATGGGCCCATATGCTGACCTTAAGGAAGGCATGAAAGTTACAGGTACTGGCCGCATTCTTGAAGTGCCAGTTGGTCCAGAACTACTAGGCCGCGTAGTAAATACGCTGGGTGAGCCTATCGATGGTAAAGGTCCAATCGAAGCGAAAATGACTTCGCCTGTAGAAGTGATCGCACCAGGTGTAATCGACCGTAAATCGGTAGACCAACCTGTGCAAACTGGTTATAAGTCAGTTGACTCAATGATCCCAATCGGTCGTGGTCAGCGTGAGCTTATCATCGGTGACCGTCAGATTGGTAAAACAGCACTGGCGATCGACGCGATCATCAACCAGAAAGACTCTGGTATTTTCTCTATCTACGTAGCAATCGGTCAGAAAGCATCGACTATCGCTAACGTTGTTCGCAAACTAGAAGAGCACGGCGCACTACAAAACACTATCGTTGTAGTTGCATCCGCTTCTGAATCTGCAGCGCTTCAATACCTAGCGCCTTACGCAGGTTGTGCGATGGGTGAATACTTCCGCGATCGCGGTGAAGACGCACTGATTGTTTACGATGATCTATCTAAGCAAGCGGTAGCTTACCGTCAGATCTCTCTACTACTTAAACGTCCACCAGGCCGTGAGGCATTCCCAGGTGACGTATTCTACTTACACTCGCGTCTACTAGAGCGTGCAGCTCGTGTAAACGAAGAGTACGTAGAGCGTTTCACTAACGGTGAAGTGAAAGGTAAGACTGGTTCTTTGACTGCTCTTCCTATCATCGAAACTCAAGCAGGTGACGTTTCAGCATTCGTACCGACTAACGTAATCTCGATTACCGATGGTCAGATCTTCCTACAAACTGAGCTATTCAACGCTGGTGTTCGTCCTGCTGTTGACCCAGGTATCTCAGTATCTCGTGTAGGTGGTTCAGCTCAGACGAAAATCATCAAGAAACTATCAGGTGGTATCCGTACAGCACTAGCTGCATACCGTGAACTAGCGGCATTTGCTCAGTTCTCTTCTGACCTTGATGACGCAACGAAGAAACAGCTAGACCATGGTCAAAAAGTTACAGAACTAATGAAGCAGAAGCAGTACGCTCCAATGTCTGTATTTGACCAAGCTCTAACTATCTTCGCGGCAGAGCGCGGTTACCTTGATGATGTAGAACTTAACAAAGTTCTAGATTTCGAGGCGGCTCTACTATCGTACGCTCGCGGTCAATACGCTGAACTAGCAGCTGAGATCGACAAGTCTGGCGCTTACAACGATGAAATCGAAGCTCAGTTGAAGAAACTGACTGACGACTTCAAAGCAACCCAAACTTGGTAATTAGGTCGGTGGCAGTTTCTGCCACCAACTAACGGAGAGTAACGATGGCCGGCGCAAAAGAGATACGTAATAAAATCGGTAGTGTTAAAAGCACTCAGAAAATTACGAAAGCGATGGAAATGGTAGCAGCTTCAAAAATGCGTCGTTCTCAAGATGCAATGGAAGCTTCTCGTCCATACGCTGAAACAATGCGTAAAGTGATCGGTCATGTGGCTAACGCAAACCTAGAGTACCGTCATCCGTACCTAGAAGAGCGTGAAGCTAAACGTGTTGGTTACATCATCGTTTCGACAGACCGTGGTCTGTGTGGTGGTTTGAACATTAACGTGTTCAAAAAAGCCGTTACAGACATGCAAGCATGGAGAGAGAAAGGTGCTGAGATTGAGCTAGCCGTTGTTGGCTCAAAAGCAACAGCTTTCTTTAAACATGGTGGCGCAAAAGTTGCGGCACAGGTTTCTGGTCTTGGAGATAATCCAAGCCTACAAGACCTAATCGGCTCTGTTGGCGTAATGCTGAAGAAATACGATGAAGGTGAACTGGACCGTCTATATGTAGTATTCAACAAGTTTGTAAATACTATGGTTCAGCAACCAACGATCGATCAATTGCTACCTTTGCCTAAATCGGACAGCGAAGAGATGCAGCGTGAGCATTCATGGGACTACATCTATGAGCCTGAACCAAAACCTCTACTGGATACGCTATTAGTGCGTTACGTAGAGTCTCAGGTATACCAAGGTGTGGTTGAGAACCTTGCTTGTGAGCAAGCGGCTCGAATGATTGCGATGAAGGCTGCAACGGATAACGCAACCAGTTTGATTGACGATTTGGAACTTGTGTATAACAAAGCCCGTCAGGCTGCGATTACACAAGAACTATCAGAAATCGTTGGTGGTGCAGCTGCGGTTTAAGCTTAGGTAAAACGAAATAGTTTAGAGGATTAACGATGGCTACAGGTAAGATCGTACAGATCATCGGTGCGGTAGTCGACGTAGAGTTCCCACAGAGCAATGTACCTAGTGTATATGACGCTCTAAACGTAACGGACTCAAAAGAGCGTCTAGTTCTTGAAGTTCAACAACAGCTAGGCGGTGGCGTAGTTCGTTGTATCGTAATGGGTAGCTCTGATGGTTTACGTCGTGGAGTTGAAGTGGTTAACACTGGCGCTCCAATTTCAGTACCAGTAGGTACTAAAACTCTAGGTCGTATCATGAACGTCCTAGGTGACGCGATTGACGAGCGTGGTGAAGTGGGTGCGGAAGAGGTTTACTCTATCCACCGTAGTGCACCAAGCTACGAAGAGCAATCAAACGAAATTGCACTTCTAGAAACGGGCGTTAAAGTAATCGACCTAATTTGTCCATTCGCTAAGGGTGGTAAAATCGGTCTATTCGGTGGTGCTGGTGTAGGTAAGACCGTTAACATGATGGAACTTATCAACAACATCGCACTACAGCACTCAGGTCTATCAGTATTTGCTGGTGTTGGTGAGCGTACTCGTGAAGGTAACGATTTCTACTACGAGATGCAGGAAGCGGGCGTTGTAAACGTTGAGAAGCCTGAAGAATCAAAAGTAGCGATGGTTTACGGTCAGATGAACGAGCCACCAGGTAACCGTCTACGTGTTGCACTGACTGGTCTAACAATGGCAGAGCGTTTCCGTGACGAAGGTCGTGACGTACTACTGTTCATTGATAACATCTACCGTTACACACTTGCAGGTACAGAGGTATCAGCACTACTAGGTCGTATGCCTTCTGCGGTAGGTTACCAGCCAACTCTTGCAGAAGAGATGGGTGTACTTCAGGAGCGTATCACGTCAACGAAATCAGGTTCTATCACGTCTGTACAGGCGGTATACGTACCAGCGGATGACTTGACTGACCCGTCTCCAGCAACAACGTTCGCGCACTTGGATGCAACGGTTGTACTTAACCGTAACATCGCTGCAATGGGTCTATACCCTGCGATCGACCCGCTAGATTCAACATCTCGTATGCTTGATCCACTAGTCGTTGGTCAAGATCACTACGAAGTTGCTCGTGGTGTTCAGCAGACTCTTCAGCGCTACAAAGAGCTGAAAGATATCATTGCTATCCTAGGTATGGACGAGCTATCTGAAGAAGATAAGCAAGTTGTATCTCGTGCACGTAAGATTGAGCGTTTCCTAACTCAGCCTTACCACGTAGCAGAAGTATTTACAGGTGACCCTGGTATTTACGTACCTCTAAAAGAGACTCTACGTGGCTTTAAAGGTCTACTAGCTGGTGAATACGACGACATTCCTGAGCAGGCATTTATGTACTGCGGTAGCATCGACGATGCTATTGAGAATGCGAAGAAGCTATAAGGCTAACTAGGAGGCGATATGGCAGCAATAACCTTTCACCTAGACGTAGTAAGCGCTGAGAAGAAAATCTTCTCTGGTCGTGTTGAAACGTTTCAGGTGACCGGTAGCGAAGGTGAACTTGGTATTTTCCATGGTCACACACCGCTGCTGACCGCTATCAAGCCTGGTATGGTGCGTATTGTGAAACAGCACGGCCACGAAGAAATTATTTATGTTTCTGGTGGTATGGTAGAGATTCAGCCTGGTACAGCGACTGTACTAGCTGATACAGCTATCCGTGGTGAAGAGCTAGACGCAGCGAAGGCAGAAGAAGCCAAACGCCGCGCTGAGGAGCAAATCCAGAATCAGCATGGTGACATGGACTTCGCACAAGCGGCCAGTGAACTGGCTAAAGCCATTGCTCAGCTACGAGTTATCGAGCTGACAAAAAAGCGTCGCTAAGCTCAATTAGCAACGTTGCATGAAAAAAGGCGGCCAATTGGTCGCCTTTTTGATTAATTTTAGTTGGAAATTTACATCCCACCATTAACTAATCCTTCCAAGGTGTTTAAAATAACGCCCAATTAAAATAGAACGTCAATAGGTTATTAATGAAATTCAGTGCTGTGATCCTTGCTGCGGGTAAAGGTACCCGTATGTATTCAAACATGCCTAAAGTGCTACACACTTTGGCAGGGAAGCCAATGGCAAAACATGTGATTGATACATGTACAGGTCTTGGCGCACAAAACATCCACTTAGTATATGGTCACGGTGGTGATCAAATGCAGCAAACGCTAGCAGAAGAGCCTGTAAACTGGGTACTGCAAGCGGAGCAACTAGGTACAGGTCATGCGGTTGATCAAGCGTCTCCGAAGTTTGAAGACGATGAAAAAGTACTGGTGCTTTACGGTGATGTTCCACTGATTTCAGCTGAAACGATTGAAAACCTATTAGATGCACAGCCAACAGGCGGTATTGCACTACTAACAGTGATTCTAGATAACCCGACAGGCTACGGTCGTATTATCCGTAAGAATGGTCCTGTTGTGGCGATCGTTGAGCAAAAAGATGCAACAGAAGAACAAAAACAAATTAAAGAGATCAATACTGGTGTGATGGTTGCGACTGGTGGGGATCTTAAGCGTTGGTTGTCTGGCTTAAACAACAACAACGCACAAGGCGAATACTACCTAACTGACGTTATTGCAGCTGCACACGATGAAGGTCGTGCCGTTGAGGCTGTACACCCAGTCAATGCCATTGAGGTGGAAGGGGTCAATGACCGCGCACAGCTTGCTCGTCTAGAGCGTGCTTTCCAGTCAATGCAAGCTCAGAAGCTGCTAGAGCAAGGTGTCATGCTACGCGATCCAGCACGCTTTGATTTGCGTGGTGAGTTACAGTGCGGTATGGACTGTGAAATCGACGTGAATGTTATCGTCGAAGGTAAAGTTTCACTGGGTGATAACGTGGTTATCGGTGCGGGTTGTGTACTGAAAGATTGTGAAATCGACGACAACACCATCGTTCGCCCTTACAGTGTGATTGAAGGTGCAACGGTTGGTGAAGAATGTACGGTTGGTCCATTTACTCGCCTTCGTCCTGGTGCTGAAATGCGTAACGATTCCCATGTGGGTAACTTCGTTGAAGTGAAAAATGCGCGCATCGGAGAAGGTTCAAAAGCGAACCACCTAACTTACTTAGGTGATGCAGAGATCGGTCAACGTACTAACATCGGCGCAGGTACTATCACTTGTAACTACGATGGTGCGAACAAGTTTAAAACCATCATCGGTAATGATGTATTTGTTGGTTCTGATAGCCAGCTGGTGGCGCCTGTCACTATCGCTGATGGCGCAACCATAGGTGCAGGCACGACACTAACAAAAGATGTTGAAGAAGGTGAGTTAGTAATTACTCGCGTCAAAGAGCGCAAAATTACTGGCTGGCAGCGTCCTGTAAAACAGAAATAAACATTACCTGCACTCACTCTATCGCTATACTGTCAAAGCCGCTCAACAAGAGCGGCTTTGTTGTTTCTAGCTCAGGCTTCATCGTTAGTAGCTAGGAATAGCAATACGTTTTTCGAGCCAACGAACGGCTTGAGATACAAATAGGATGAGCAACAAGTACTCCAAAACGAGGAAGGTATAAATCTCTAAGGGTAAGTACTCATTCACCACCAGCTCATTAGCACGGCGAGTGAGATCGCTTAAACCAATCACGCTGACTAAAGAACTCATCTTGAGAATGTAGACAAATTGATTGCCCAGTGGAGGGAGGATTTGTCGAAACGCTTGGGGAAGAATTACCAAGCGCATCTTTTGCCAATAGCTTAAGCCCAAAGACTCAGCTGCTTCATGCTGGCCACGGCTGATAGCTTGTATCCCACCGCGAAACACTTCCGCCATAAACGCACTCTCAGCGATAGTCAGTGCAATAACACCCGCCCAAAAGTGATTGAGTGAGACATCCAATAGTGTAGGCATGCCGTAATACACCCAAAGTAGTAAGACTAAAACTGGCACTGAACGGATCACCTCGACGTAAATACGGTTTATCCACTTCAGAGAGGCAGAGTCCGACAGAGCGGGTAACGCAACGATTAGGCCCAAGCTCATCGCAAATAACATACTAAGGAGTGATACTTGGATGGTGTCGTTAAACCCAGCGATTAAAAACTTTAGATTGGTGAGCCCTTGATCCGTCGAAGGGTCAAGTACATACCAGCCCCATTGATAATCTGAACAACCAGTGAGTAATAGTAGTGAAAATAGCCATAGAGTTCGAAACGTCACATTTACTCCCTGAATTAACTAAAAAACTTCCTTTGTTGTTGCTATGTTATCAGTAGAGCTCTAATAAAGGTTAATTATTAAACCGTATAAGGTCATTATTTTTAAGGGAATAAAAATGAGAAAGATTTTACTAGTGCTAGGAATGTGTTTGCTTGCTGCGACTCAAGTCGCTCACGCTGAAAGCCGTCTTCAATCTATTTTAGACAATGGCGTACTCCGAGTTGGAACGACGGGAGATTGGAATCCGATGACGATGAAAGACCCCGCGACAAACAGTTATCGTGGCTTCGATATCGATGTAACAACAGAACTTGCTAAAGATCTCGGTGTAAAAGTGGAGTATGTTCCCACGGATTGGAAGACGCTAGTTAATGGCATTACCGCCAACAAGTACGATATTACTGGCAGCGCATCTCTGAACATGTCGCGCGCGAAAGTAGCTGGATACAGCCAGCCATATTTCTATCTTGCCTTTGTACCTGTGGTGCAAAAGAAAGATCTCGCCAAATTCTCTGATTGGGCGGATTTTAATAAACCAGAAGTAAAAGTCGCGGCGACGTTAGGTACGGTACAAGAAAAAATGGTTAAGGAGTTCTTCCCGTCTGCTCAGCATATTGTTATTGAAGCGCCAGCGCGCGACTTCCAAGAACTACTAGCTCGCAGGGCCGATGTATCGGTGACGTCCAATGTGGAAGCAGCGACGTTGGTGGACAAGTTTAAACAGTTGGCGATAGTGCCAGTGACCGCACCGCGTAAACCAACCCCAATTGCTATGTTGTTGCCGCAAGACGATCAAGTATGGATTAATTACATCAATCACTGGGTTGAGTTGAAAAAGACTCAAGGCTTTTTTAAGCAGACTGCCAAGAAGTGGGGGTTGAAAAGCTTATAAACAGAAAGAGCCGCATTGCGCGGCTCTTTTTATTATTTGAACGATTAAAGTTCGTCTTCACTCACGACTCGGGCGTTGTCAGGAGTCGTAAAGTGCTTGGATAATTCGCGATTCGACAGAATGTATCCCATCCACAGCCCACCCATACAGATGATGATTGCGATGCCAGTAACCATCTGAGCTTGGCTTGCCATTGCGGCTACCAATGCACTTGAGAAGCTACTTACACAGATTTGCAGGCTGTTTTGCAGACCTGCTGCTGTTGCAGGGCTCTGTTGTGCGCTGGCCAGTGCACGGTTTACCACGATTGGGTACAGCGCGCCGTTAGCGACGGCAATCAAACAGAATGGCGCAAGAATAGGCCAAATCGATGACAGCTCCCACTGTGAAGCAATGAAAATCATTAATGCCGCGACACTAAATAGGCCAATCAGTTGGCGCAGAACCTTTTCATCACCAAATTTTCGAACGCCTACTTTACCTAAGTAGCCACCAGCCATAAACGCGATAGTTTGTGGGATAAAGCTCAAACCAATATCTTTTGCTTCGTAGCCCAGTTGCGCCATGATTTCTGGCATCCCTGTTAGGTAAGCAAAGAATGCAGCTGAAGCCGTCGCAAACATAAACACGTTGCCAAGGTATTTTTTAGAACTCAGCAGCGCTTTGATGTCGGCAGACATACTGGTTTGTTTGATTTCTGCTTTCTCGTCTTTTTGTGCCATGGTCGCAAAGACCAAAAAGACACCAACCAGTGTTAGCGTAATAAAGATACTGTGCCAGCCGAAGTTATCTGCCAACACAACCCCTAATTGAGGTGCTAGTGCTGGTGATAGCGCGACGAGTGGCATGATTGTCGCAAAAATTTGTTGGCTACTGCTTGAGTAGCGCTTAATGACCATAGCCTGCCAGATCACGGCTGGTGCACACACACCGATAGCTTGGATAAAGCGCAGTGTGAGTAGTTGCCATACTTGATCACAGAAAGCCAAACCGAATGACGCGATAGTAAATAGCACCAACCCGGCTGCGAGTGTATTACGATGGCCAAATTTATCGGATGCCAATCCCCACATTAGCTGGCCAATCGCCATACCAACGAGGAATACCGTTAAAGAGAGCGCAATTTGCTCAGGGCCTGTTGCAAAGTCGATTTCCATCGCTTTGAATGCTGGCAGATACATATCGGTAGCAACGAAGCCAAGCATCGATAATGCTGCCAGATAAATGAGCTGTAGTTTTGAGATTTTCATGATTCAACCAGTCAAATTATTTAATCATTTTTTAATCAACATCAGTTGGCGCCAACCCTGATTTATTTACCTTATTATTCTATTTTTCGATTTTGAGAAAATAAAACGCTAAAATTGTTGGTTATCAATCAAATTTTTTGAAAGGTTAAATCATGTTCTCTAAAGCGTCTTTGGAAATGCTGGATACGGTTGCCCGTTTAGGCAGTTTCACCGCTGCGGCTGAGGTATTGCATAAAGTCCCCTCAGCCATCAGCTATGGAGTAAGGCAGGTCGAGCAAGATTTAGATGTGGTGCTGTTTCGACGTTTACCAAGGAAAGTCGAGCTAACTCCAGCGGGTGAACTTTTTATGGCCGAGGCGCGCTCTTTGCTGCGTCAAATGGAAGAGGTGAAAGCACAAACGCGGCGAGCGGCTCAAGGATGGAAAAGCACGTTAAAGCTGACCTTAGATAACGTGGTGAAGTTAGAAAAACTCAAACCTTTGGTGGAAGATTTCTATCGCGAGTTTGAATTTGCTGAATTGCAGATCAATATGGAGGTCTTCAATGGTTCTTGGGAAGCCATAGCACAAGGTCGAGCCGACATTGTCGTTGGCGCGACATCTGCGGTTCCCGTTGGGGGAGATTTTGAAGTCAAAGATATGGGCGTATTAGATTGGGCATTTGTAATGTCACCCGCTCATCCTTGCGTTCGACAACAAGTGCTTACTGAAGCGTTTGTGAGTCAATTTCCGGCGATCTGTCTTGATGATACTTCGAACGTGCTGCCAAAACGCCATACTGGCCATTATCCGCAACAGCGCCGATTATTATTGCCCAATTGGTATAGTGCGATTGAATGTTTAAAAAATGGGGTGGGCGTGGGTTACATGCCACGTCATATTGCAACACCCTTAATCAATGATGGTGTGCTGGTGGAGAAGGTCATGCCGGATGATAAACCGCTCAGTCACTGCTGCTTAGTATGGCGCAAAGATGATAATCATAAATTGATCCAGTGGATGGTGGACTATCTTGGGTCGCCTAATCAGCTACATAAAGATTGGTTACAGTCATAAAAAACACCTCGCATTAGCGAGGTGTTTTCATTGATATGTTTAAAATGTGGCGTTTTATGACAAGAAAAACTTATACGATGGGTTGTCTGTCTCGTCTTTGCATTGATAGCCAAGTTCACGTAAATGTGCAGAAAACTGAGCTAAATCGCTTTCATCTAACTCGAAACCACATAAAACACGTCCGTAGTCAGCGCCGTGGTTACGGTAGTTGAACAAACTGATATTCCAGTGTGTGCCGAGTGTGCTTAAGAACTTAAGTAGCGCCCCAGGGTACTCTGGGAATTCAAAGCTGTAGAGGCGCTCTTTAAGCGGCTTAGACGGCTTACCACCAATCATGTAGCGCACGTGCAGTTTCGCCATTTCATCATCAGACAGGTCAACCACTGGGTAGCCACCATCACGTAAGTCGTGAATGATATGTTCTAGCTCTTCCTGACCGCCTTGCAAACGCACACCGACAAAGATATTTGCCAATGCGTCATCGTTGTAGCGGTAGTTAAACTCTGTCACGGCACGGCCGCCAATGAGATTACAGAACTCAAAGAAAGCACCTTGACGCTCAGGGATGGTGACGGCAAGCAGACCTTCACGTTTTTCACCAAGCTCGCAGCGTTCAGAAACATAACGCAGACCGTGGAAGTTGGTGTTTGCGCCAGACAATACCGTACCTAGGTTTTTGTCTTTCAGCTTGTTCTGTTCAGCAAACTTCTTCAAACCCGCCAGAGCAAGCGCGCCAGAAGGCTCTGCAATCGCACGGGTGTCTTCAAAGATGTCTTTTACTGCTGCGCAGATTTCATCGCTAGAGACTGCAATATGGCCATCAATGTACTTTTGGCATAGACGAAACGTCTCTTCACCAATGCGTTTTACTGCAACGCCATCGGCAAACATGCTGACCTGGTCTAATACTACTGGTTCACCTGCATCCAATGCCGCTTTGAGGCATGACGAATCTTCTGGCTCAACTGCAATCACTTTGATTTCTGGCATCAGTTGCTTCACAAGTACCGCAACACCCGCAGCCAAACCGCCACCACCGACAGGGACGAAAATGTAATCAAGATGACCATTTTGCTGCAGCATTTCCATGCCGATGGTGCCTTGACCTGCAATCACCAGTGGGTGATCGAAAGGAGGGACAAAGGTGTACCCGTTTAACTCGGATAGACGCTCTGCCTCGGCTTTTGCCTCATCAAAGTTGCTGCCGTGCAGCACTACATTGCCACCGAAGCCACGTACCGCATCGACTTTGATGTCTGGTGTGGTTTTGGGCATCACGATGGTGGTCTTGATGCCTAGCTTAGTACCAGAGAGCGCCATGCCTTGAGCGTGGTTACCTGCCGATGCTGCAATGACACCAGCGGCTTTCTGTGCTTCAGATAAACTCGCCACCATGTTGTATGCACCGCGCAATTTGAACGAGTGTACGGGTTGGCGATCTTCACGCTTGATCTGCACATTATTCCCGATACGTGCAGATAAACGAGGCATTTCTTGCAGTGGCGTCACTGTTGCTACTTCATAAACAGGTGCGCGAAGGATTTGGCGCAGATAATCTGCGCCAGTTTGGTTCACTTGTTTTTCGGGTTGAGCTTCCATCATTGCTAGCCCTCTAGCTTCGACTTGTCTCGTACTGCACCCTTGTCAGCACTGGTTGCCATACTCGCGTACGCTTTGAGTGCAAATGAAACTTCACGTTGGCGGTCAACTGGTTTCCAGCCTAGTTCGTCTTGTTTTGCACGGCGCTCAGCAAGTTCTTGTTCAGACACTTGGAGTGAAATTGAACGGTTTGGAATATCAATTGCGATCATATCGCCTTCTTTTACCAGGCCAATTGCACCGCCGTTTGCTGCTTCAGGAGAGGCGTGGCCGATAGAAAGACCTGATGTGCCGCCAGAGAAACGGCCGTCAGTCAGAAGTGCACACTCTTTGCCAAGGCCCATCGATTTTAGATAAGTGGTTGGGTAAAGCATTTCTTGCATGCCCGGACCACCTTTAGGGCCTTCGTAACGGATAACAACCACGTCGCCAGCTTTTACTTTGCCGCCTAAGATGCCTTCTACGGCGTCTTCTTGGCTTTCGAAAACTACGGCTGGGCCAGTGAATTTATGAATGCTCTCATCCACACCAGCAGTCTTAACGATACAACCATCTAATGCGATGTTGCCTGATAGAACGGCTAGGCCACCTTCTTGGCTAAAGGCATGATCGATAGTACGAATACAGCCTTCCGCACGGTCGTCATCAAGGCGATCCCAGCGGCAATCTTGTGAGAACGCTTGAGTAGTACGAATTCCCGCAGGACCTGCGCGGTAGAACTTAAGTACTTCTTCGTCTTCAGTTTGGATGATGTCGTATTTCGCCAGCTGCTCTTTCATCGAAAGGCCAAGCACGGTGCGCGCATCATTGTGTAGAAGACCTGCACGATCTAACTCACCAAGAATTGCCATGACGCCACCAGCGCGGTGTACGTCTTCCATGTGATATTTCTGGGTAGATGGTGCCACTTTACATAGGTGTGGTACTTGGCGTGATAGGCGATCGATATCTTCCATATCGAAATCCACTTCACCTTCTTGCGCTGCAGCCAACAGGTGCAAAATGGTGTTGGTTGAGCCACCCATTGCAATATCCAGTGCCATCGCATTTTCGAACGCATCAAACGTAGCGATGTTGCGTGGCAGTGCTGATTCGTCATCTTGCTCGTAGTAACGACGAGTCAGTTCAACGATGCGACGACCTGCATTAAGGAACAGTTGTTCACGGTCAGCGTGCGTTGCCAGCATAGAACCGTTACCTGGTTGAGAAAGACCCAGTGCTTCTGTTAGACAGTTCATCGAGTTTGCAGTGAACATGCCTGAACACGATCCACACGTTGGACATGCGCTGCGTTCGATCTGCTCGCTTTGCTCATCAGACACTTTTGGATCCGCGCCTTGGATCATCGCATCTACAAGGTCTAGTTTGATGATCTGATCAGAAAGCTTGGTTTTACCCGCTTCCATTGGACCACCAGAAACAAAGATAACCGGGATGTTGAGACGCATAGATGCCATCAACATTCCCGGAGTGATTTTGTCACAGTTAGAGATACATACCATGGCATCGGCACAGTGCGCGTTGACCATGTACTCCACAGAGTCTGCGATAAGTTCGCGTGAAGGCAGTGAGTACAGCATGCCGCCGTGACCCATTGCGATACCATCATCAACCGCGATGGTGTTGAATTCTTTTGCGATGCCGCCGGCTTTTTCGATTTCACGCGCTACAAGCTGGCCCATGTCTTTCAGGTGTACGTGACCCGGAACAAATTGAGTAAACGAGTTTACAACGGCGATGATTGGTTTACCGAAGTCTTCTTCTTTCACACCCGTTGCACGCCACAGTGCTCGTGCACCCGCCATGTTACGACCATGTGTGGTGGTAGCTGATCTATATTTTGGCATTTCCTAATCCTTCTTACTTCTGTTCTGGGTACACATAGTCTAACCAGCCCCACTTATCTTCCGTGGTGCCGTCAAATAGGCCAAAGTAGGCTGCTTGTAGTTCTTTAGTGATAGGGCCGCGCTTACCAGTGCCCACTTCAATCTTGTCGATGGTTGCCACTGGTACAATCTCAGCCGCAGTACCTGTCATGAAGACTTCATCGGCAAGGTAAAGGGCTTCACGAGCAATGTTCGCTTCACGTACTTCGTAGCCTTTATCGCGTGCAATTGTCATGATCGAGTCACGAGTGATGCCCGGTAGAATCGCGCTAGTTGCTGGTGGTGTGGTGATTACGCCATCTTTGATAACGAAGATGTTTTCACCAGCCCCTTCCGATAGGTAACCATCTACGCTTAGCGCAATACCTTCGTCGTAACCGTGACGACGGGCTTCACCACCAACCAGTAGTGAAGATAGGTAGTTACCGCCTGCTTTAGCCGCAGTTGGGATGGTGTTTGGCGCAGCGCGGTTCCAGCTTGAAATCATCGCGTCGACACCTTTTTCTAGCGCTTCTTCGCCTAAGTAAGAGCCCCAAGGAAATGCTGCAATGATTAGATCCATCTCAGTGCCAACTGGTGGACATACGCCTAAGCCAACATTACCGACAAAACCCAATGGACGAATGTAAGCGCTGTCGAGTTTGTTTTGGCGCAGCGTTTCGCGGGTCGCTTCCATGATTTCTTCTACAGAGAAAGGGATCGGAAAGCGGTAAATCTTGGCAGAATCTTTTAGACGTTGTGCATGCTCACGGTGACGGAAGACAATTGGGCCTTTTGGTGTGTTGTAACAGCGCACGCCTTCAAACACGGATGTACCATAGTGCATTGCGTGAGTCAGAACGTGAACGTTCGCCTCTGCCCATGGAACCATCTCACCATTAAACCAAATGAAATCTGCAGTTTTCGTTGCCATTTGTTGCCTTCCTTATGCACTTACGTGTTGTTGTAAGTTGTGATTTGGCAGTTCATCGTTGCGGATTTTTAGCACCTCAACCTTACGAACGTCCCACAACTTCTCTATTTGATTGATCAAAAACGAGATTGGTCGATCGCTGTCGACGATGATCTCGACGCTGGCTACTTTGCTTTCGTGGTTTTGCGTAGCAGCGACTTGTTTGATCACGAAGCCTCGGTGACGAATCACACGTAGAACGCGCTCCAACAGTACCGGTTTGTCATCGGCTTTGATGTCGAGTAAATATCTGTCCATGCGATTGTCTCCTATGTATTTTCCAACATATCACTGTTTGATGCGCCAGGTGGCACCAATGGCCACACGTTTTCTTCTTCATCAATCAAAACGTGAAGCATGTAAGAAGTTTCACTCGCTAGCATCTCTTTGAGAGCAGGTTCGACTTCTTCTTTCTTGGTGATGGTTTTGCCCGGGATATCGAACGCTTTTGCTAACATCACGAAATCTGGGTTGTCATCAAGAATGGTTTCACTGTGGCGACCGTCAAAGAACAATGACTGCCATTGGCGAACCATGCCAAGACGTTGGTTATTAAGAAGGACAATCTTCACTGGAATCTGACGACGCTTCAGCGTGCCCAATTCCTGAACGTTCATCATAAATGAACCGTCACCTGTAATAAGGATAGACTGATCATCAGGACGTGCGACTGCAGCGCCCATCGCTGCTGGCAAGCCAAAGCCCATGGTGCCAAGGCCAGCAGAAGTGATGAAATTTTGTGGTTCGCGTGGCTGGATATGTTGCGCTGTCCACATCTGGTGCTGACCGACGTCGGTCGAGACAATTGAGCTATCTGGCATCATGTCAGACAGTTGTTTAAGCAATAGCGGTGCGTAGATTAATTCGCCCGGGTGGTCGTAACGCCACTTAAAGCCGCTGCGCAGACTTTCACTGTGATGAACCCACGGTGAGATATCTTGAGTCAGCTCTAGCTGAGGAAGAATGGTGTTGATGTCGCCACGTAATGGTGCGTTGGCGTGGCGCAGTTTATGAATCTCCGCAGCATCAATGTCGATGTGAATCACTTTCGCATTTGGTGCAAACGTGTCGAGCTTACCCGTCACACGGTCATCAAAACGCGCGCCAACCACAATCAATAGATCGGCTTCTTGAACCACTAGGTTAGCGGCTTTGGTGCCATGCATACCCAACATACCAAGATAGTGAGGATCATGGCGTTCAATGGTACCGAGGCCTTTTAATGTGCTAACTGCAGGCATTGGGTTTAAGCGAAGAAATTCGCGTACTGCATCGGTTGCTTTCGCAAGTTGCACGCCACCACCAACATACAACACTGGGCGAGTAGATGCTGCCAGCACATCTTGCGCACGTTTGATATCTTCAGCGCTGACATCTTCGATTGCTGGTGCTATGTATGGAGGAAGAAGGTCTGTAGGTGCTTGAGCGAGTTGAACGTCTTTGGCGATATCGACAATGACAGGACCCGGACGACCGGTTTTTGCGACCTCAAAGGCTTCGGCAAGTGTCGGAGCTAGATCTTCAATTTCGGTCACGAGATAGCTGTGCTTAGTACAGGCTAGGGACATTCCGATCACATCCATTTCTTGGAATGCATCGGTACCGATATGAGAGCTAGCAACCTGGCCTGTGATGGCAACTAGAGGTACGGAGTCAAGGAAAGCGTCGGCAAGGCCGGTAACAAGGTTAGTGGCTCCTGGGCCAGAAGTTGCCATGCACACAGCAACGTCTTGAGTGGAACGAGCCATCCCGATAGCTGCCATAGCGGCCCCTTGCTCGTGACGGCATAGGATGTGTTCCACCCCACCGTCATACAAAGCATCATAGATTGGCATGATGGCCCCGCCGGGGTAGCCAAAAACGGTTTCGATGCCTTGCTGTCTTAAAGCGGCTACGACAAGTTGTGCACCAGTCATCGTAAACCTCCTTTGCTACGTTGTGGCTCGTAGCGATTGCCATATTTATTGCACTTCATGTGCACTCCCATTCTTCCCGTTAAACTGTCCGAGGGTTAGACAGATGACAACTTGTAGTTGTAAAAAAACCCCCGGACTTTTCAGTGCGGGGGTTTTTTGTAATTTGTGGTTACCTTTCGCCCACAATACCCCGCGCGGTGCCAATAATGACCACGATAATCAGGGCTAGCAGTGCGTTGATATGAGCGAAAAGGTTCATCTGTCTGTCGTTCTTTTTTCGTTAAAAAATGTTGTGTAATGTTCTACGAAATTGTTTGCGTCATTAGTGGTATCACACAATTCCGCTGCATGACAAGCAAAAAGTCATTCTTTTTTCACATTAACTCTCAATTGGGACGCGGTATATAACATAACCAACTAGATAAAACATTTGTTTACAGAGTGTTCAAAAAAATTGAGGAACGTATGGGGCTGGCAATCATTCATAGTCGAGCAAGCGTCGGGGTGCAAGCGCCATCGGTTAGTGTAGAAGTTCATATCAGCAACGGCATGCCAGGGTTTACCTTAGTAGGCTTGCCAGAGACAACGGTAAAAGAGTCCAAAGATCGCGTACGCAGTGCGATCATTAATTCTAACTTTCAATTTCCTGCTAAGCGGATCACCGTGAACTTGGCTCCGGCAGATCTACCCAAGGAGGGAGGGCGTTTTGATCTTCCTATTGCATTGGGAATTTTGGCCGCTTCGGAGCAAATCGCGACAGATAAGCTCAAAAACTACGAATTTGTTGGTGAGTTAGCGTTATCTGGTGGTCTGAGACCTGTAAAAGGTGTGCTGCCTGCTGCGCTGGAAGCCAGTAAGATTCAACGTCATTTGGTCGTCCCACATGTGAATGGCGATCAGGCGGCGCTGGTGGGGAAGGAACAACATAAATCGGCCCAATCATTACTGGAAGTATGTGCCGAGCTTTGTGGTCAACATCGACTGAATCTTTTTCAAACGCCTAAGCGAAAAACGATCGAAAAACATGGTCGAGACTTACAAGATATTATTGGCCAACAACAAGGTAAGCGAGCACTGGAGATTGCTGCCGCTGGAAACCACAACTTACTTTTCCTTGGCCCGCCAGGTACTGGAAAAACGATGTTGGCTTCGCGTTTGTGTGACTTATTACCGGAAATGAGTGACGAAGAAGCAATGGAAACCGCTTCGGTGGCATCGTTGACTCAGAGTGAAATTAATGAGCATAACTGGAAGTCGCGTCCGTTTCGTTCTCCGCATCATTCAAGTTCAATGGCGGCATTAGTCGGCGGTGGTTCGGTACCCAGACCAGGGGAGATCTCTTTAGCCCACAACGGGTTATTGTTTCTCGATGAAATGCCCGAATTTGATCGTAAAGTTCTGGACTCGTTACGCGAACCGCTCGAATCTGGCGAGATCATTATCTCTCGAGCGCAAGGTAAAACACGCTTTCCGGCTCGTTTCCAATTAGTCGGAGCCTTGAACCCAAGCCCGACAGGATATTACGAAGGCAATCAAGCGCGCACCAATCCACAAGCTATTTTGCGCTACCTTGGTCGATTATCTGGACCACTGTTAGATCGCTTTGATATGTCTTTAGAAATCCCAGCTTTGCCCAAAGGGACATTAGCAGAAGGTGGTGATCGCGGTGAGCCGACTGCTATCGTAAAAGCGCGTGTGAGCCATGCGCGTAACAATATGCTAAACCGCAGTGGTAAGGTCAATGCACTGCTAGGTAGTCGAGAAATTGAGGCGTTTTGTCCCTTGCACAAGAGTGATGCTGAGTTTCTTGAAACCGCTTTGCATCGTTTAGGGCTTTCGATTCGTGCGTATCATCGTATTATCAAAGTGGCGCGAACAATCGCCGATCTGGATGGGGCGGAGCAAATTGAACGAACGCACTTGGCCGAGGCACTTGGGTATCGAGCGATGGACCGTTTACTGAAACAGCTTACGGCGCAAGCGGTATAGACAGCAAAGTGTCATCGCAACAAGTGTTGTAAGCCCCTTGTTGCGATGAAGGGCGTTAGAAGGTGTAGTTGAGACCAAGCGACAATAGGTACTCTTTCTCCTCATAAAACGTGATATTCGAGTCAGTTTGGCTATAGCCGGCTAAAGAAATGAACGACCAGTCTTGCCAGTCAAATACGTTTTGATATTCGTAGGCCGCAAATAGGCTGATGGTGTCGTCATTTCGTGTTTTAGCAAAAGTTTGGCTAGCTCCTTGATAGTCTTTCCATGCATAACCCGCGGTGAGAGCCAATCGATGGCGATTGATAAATTTAAACCAGCTGATGTCAAACCCGTACGAATCAAATGATTCCGCCTTACCGTCGGCATCTTGATTGATGTAGGTGAAAGCGGGTTGCAACATAGACGTTTGGTTGAGTGGAATGCGATAGTCGCCTTTGACATAGTAAAGGTTAGCATCGCGAGCAAGTGAGCGGTCTGTCACTTCCTCCTGCTCGATGTCTTTATCAGCATAAGCAAGATCAAGGTTGAAGTTCTTATCAATTAACCCTTTGATCTGAAAGCGATATGCATTGCCGTCAACATCCGTCTCTTTACGTGCGGTTCCTACTTGATAAGGGTTGCGCCAAGTTTCGCCTTTGAGTACCGTCGGCAGATAGGAAACATCGAGCACGGTGCCAGATTGTAGCTCGTGTTGATAGCCCAACTGAAAAGCGAGTGTACCTACCGCGACATCTGAGCGTGTGGTACCGGCGTAAACTTGGTGGTTGAGTCGGCTACCAAAGGTGTATGTCACACTCCCTAGCGGTGCAGCGATAACGGAACTGTCACTATCGGCACGCTTATCGAGAGAATCGATGGTGTTACTATTTTCTGTATTGAAATTGGATTCTGATGATATGAATCCGGCATTCAGCGAAATTTCACCGCCAAAACCTGCGGTTTCAGCGAGTTGAGCCTGAGCAGAACTGACGACAAAGGCCAAAGGCAAGAGAAGTAGCCTTGGTTTCATTCGTTATCTCCTTGTTGTCGAATGAGTGGTGCACATATTGGTTGCGGTAACAAATCTGACCATTCCCACGCATGTTCCAATGTGGCAAAGGCGCAGTATAATTACACGCTGTTTTATTCTTCACACATTATCACTGTTGTTTGACTATCATGTTGGCATATTTGTTATTTTTTTTTAACGCTTCTTTTGTGATTCTCAATTCTGCGGTTTGTTCACTCGCAATTTGTGTTATCGCTGTATTTAAAATATTGCTTCCTGGCGTAAAGCTAAAAGCGATAGCGACCGCTTGTGCCAATAAGGTGATGTGGTTATGGGCTACCGTTAATGCGTGCATTCTGGCAGTATCTAACCGTGTTGAGTGGGATGTTCAGGGCGGTGAAGCGCTTAAAAAAGACGGGTGGTATCTGCTGATCAGTAACCATCTCAGTTGGACAGATATTGTTGTGCTTTGCTGCGTGTTTAAAGACCGTATTCCCATGCCGAAGTTTTTCCTCAAGCAACAACTGCTGTATGTGCCTTTCATCGGGATGGCGTGTTGGGCGCTCGATATGCCATTTATGCGTCGCTATTCGCGAGAGTATCTGATCCGCAACCCTCATAAGCGAGGTCAAGATTTAGAGACGACACGTCGCTCGTGCGCTAAGTTCAAACACAGTCCAACCACAGTGGTTAACTATGTCGAAGGAACTCGATTTACCGAAGAAAAGCAGCGTAAGAGTAAAGCAAACTATCAATATTTGCTGCAACCAAAATCGGGCGGGATTGCGTACACGTTAGCGGCGATGGGGGAACAGTTCGAGAGCATTATCGACGTTACGTTGGCGTACCCAGAAAATACGCATAAACCGTTCAAGGATTTATTGATGGGTCGCATGAGCAAGGTGGTTGTGCGTGTAAATGTGTTACCCGTTGATGAACGAGTGCTCGGTGATTACTTCAACGATAAGCCCTATAAGCGGCAATTTCAGCAATGGTTGGGTGATGTGTGGCAAGAAAAAGATCGGTTACTACAAGAGATTTACAAATAAACAAAAGGGGAGCGACGTGCTCCCCTTTTGATTGATATCGATGTGCTTATTTTAGTGTCAGCAAGTAGTTCACCAGAGAGAAGTACTCATCCATCGTTTTGATGCTTTGTGCTTGAACTAGGTATTTGTTGTTAACGATAACCGCAGGAACGCCGGTTAGACCGCTGTTTTCAAATTGCTTGTCCATACGGCGAACCATTGAATCAACCGCGAAGCCTTTGAATGCAGAATCGAATTTTTTCGCGTCTACACCTTCATCAAGGAAGATTTGACGAAGTTCTTCATCATTACGTGGCGCCTTCTTTAGATTGTGGATGCGGTTAAACATCACTGGCACCATTTTGTCTTCCACTTTTAATGCAACCATCGTTGCGTAGGCTTTGCTCATTGATGGGCCCATGTTGCCACCCATGAAAGAAACGTGGTTTTTTAATAGCTTAGTACCTTCTGGCAACTGCTTTTTCAGTTGCTGGATAACTGGTTCAAAGCTATTACAGTGCGGGCAGTAGAAAGAGAAAAACTCCGTCACAAGAGGTTTTTTTGATGCCTCAAGATCCAATACTTTGTAATGTTCACCTTCTTTGAATTGCGCTGCATGTGCCGACAGGCTTAACATCAGCATAGAAAACAGTGCGAACAGTTTTTTCATCGAAATATCTCCATTTTTGAATTTTTGGCCTGACTTACCATTGAGGCATTAAAGACAGCGGTGCTTCTTCTAAAGCGGCGATCTGCTCTTTAAATGCAAGGACCTGACCTTCCCAGTATTTTGGCTCATTAAACCATGGAAAAGCGAGAGGAAATGCAGGGTCATGCCAACGTTTTGCTAGCCATGCCATATAGTGCACCATTCGTAGACCGCGAAGTGGCTCGATTAGTTTCAATTCTGCAGGATTAAAGTCGCAAAACTCTTGGTAAGCCTCTAAAACAATATCCAACTGCATCAGTTTGTCTTGGCGTTCACCGTTCAATAGCATCCATAAGTCTTGTACTGCAGGGCCGTTACGAGCGTCATCCAAATCAACAAACATAGGGCCATCTCGCCACAAAATATTGCCTGGGTGGCAATCGCCATGCAAACGAATGATATTGAAGCCTTCTTGCCAGTGGCTTTCAATTGATTTGATCAGCATATCCAAGTCATTGAAGAAGCTGTTCTCCAAGTGCATTGGAATCATATTGGCGTTTTGCAGAATCTCTCTTGGTTGATACAGGTATTCTTGTAAGCCAATAGTAGGACGATGTTGGAAGGCTTGGCGGCTGCCGACTTTATGGATTCGGCCAAGGAAACGCCCTACACCTTCGAGCTGATCTAAATTGTCAACCTCGTATTGGCGACCACCCACGCTATCAAACAGCGCAAAAGCATAGCCTTGATAGTGATGCAGGGTTTCACCGTTGATGCGCACAGGTGGTGCGACGGGGATCTCATTGCCAATCAGCTCTAAAGTAAAGTCGTGTTCCTCTTGGATCTGTTCATTGCTCCAACGTTCAGGACGGTAAAACTTGACGACATAACGACGACGCTCTTCGTCAGTGAATTGATAAACACGGTTTTCGTAGCTATTGAGGGGAAGAAAGCCTGATTCTGCGCGAACGCCGATGCTTTCTAACGCGTACCACATAAAGTCTGGGGTAAGGGCGTCAAAGTTAAACATACTTTGGGACATATAAACAAAAAGGCTCATTACTGAGCCTTTTTCCGTTAGTCACTGAAGTAGCGCTATAGTTTTTTAATAAAACGGCTTTCTACTTCAATAGTGAATTCGTTGCTCTTATCGGTGAGTATAAACTGAATTGTCGTAATCGCAGAGTTTAGCTTGTCAGGATCGGCACCAAGACTCATTGGCAGGTTTAATACCTCACCTGGCTGGACCTGAATTGTCTGCTTACCATACCAGCTTACATCGGATAGCCCTTCAACATCCAACGAGTACTCTTGCACTTGCTGAGTTTTGTTGATCACCTTGAGGGTGTAGGTGTTTTCTACTTCTCCCGAGCCATTAACGCGGAACAGTTGGTTACGGTCGCGAATAACACTCATGCCGGCTGGGTCTACCGCTGCAATTTGGGCAAAGAAAAGACCGACCATGACGAGTAGTACGGCACCATAGCCTAGCAGCTTCGGACGCATGACTTTGGTACTCTTACCCGATAAGCGATGCTCGGTGGTATAACTAATTAGGCCTTTCTCGTAGCCCATGCGATCCATGGTGTTATCACACGCATCAATACAGGCGCCACAGTTGATACATTCATACTGCAAGCCGTCACGAATATCGATACCTGTTGGGCACACCTGCACACACAAATCACAATCAATACAATCACCCAAACCAAGTTGCTTTGGATCGGCTTTACGCGGACGTGGGCCACGTTTTTCCCCACGTTTTGCATCGTAGCCAACGATGAAGGTGTCTTTATCAAACATGGCAGACTGGAAGCGCGCGTAAGGACACATGTGAATACACATGATGGAACGCATCCAACCAGCATTACCATAAGTACAAATGGCAAAGAACATTACCCAAAAGACGGGCCAGAAGTTGGCGTTAAAGGTGAAAAAGTCGATAACCAATTGCTTCATTGGCACGAAGTAGCCAACAAAAGTAAAACCAGTGGCGAGTGCAATGGCAAACCAAGCTATATGTTTGACGGTTTTACGCATCGCTAAATTCGCTGTCAGCTTATTGGAGTCTTGTTTACGGCGTTTATTGGCACTACCTTCCAGCTTCTCTTCAAACCAGATATACATGAAGGTCCAGACGGTTTGTGGGCAGAGATAGCCACACCAAACCCGACCTAAGAAGGTGGTAATAAAGAACAACCCAAACGCCGCGATCACAAACAGCAAGGCGAGTAGGGTAAGATCTTGTGGGTACAGGGTGGTACCGAAAAAGTTGAACTGCTGGTTGCCAATATCAAGCAAGATCGCTTGACGTTCACCGTAAGGAATCCACGGTATCAAAGCGAAGAGAAGTAGTAAGAACCAACCACTGTAACGACGCAGTTTCTGGTAAGTCCCTTTGCTTTCGCGTACATAGATGCGATTACTTGGGTTGAACCGATCCCCGTTTCCTTTATGGGTTTTGGGATTATAGGTTTTAGGAGTCACATCTTTGATATCGATCTTGTCCTGACTCATGCACTCATCCTTCTTAGGCTTTTATAATGTACGGCGTCATTTCTATTGATGTCGCTCGATGACATTGCTGCTCGTTCCGTCATAAAGATGACCGAACATAATTATTTTAGTAAATACTGATGAACGGCGATTATACAATCAATAACAATTCCGTTTCTTTAACGCAGTCAATGTTTAACAACAAAAATCAGTACAGTTAACCTGATAATTGGCTGAACAGTTATAACCAATTGTGGGACTAAAAACTTTGGTTATAAAAAAGCGACTCACAGAGAGAGTCGCTTAAAGAATACTGGCTGTTGAGCTGGTTATTTGATGATGCCACGAGCGCGTAGGATCGCCGTTTTAAAATCGTCCTCTTGGTCTTTTTTGAGTCCAGGGATCATTTCATCTTTGCTGCTATTACGCATTTTAAGGTGGTAGATCAGTACATCGTCGGTCAGATCTTCTAGCTTTCCTTTATAGCCTGCTTCTTTTGCCAGCTTAACGATGAACTGCAAGAGATTCAGCTCTTGATCTTTATGCCATTCAGGCTCTAGTAGCTCAAGCAGCTCTTCAATGCGATGACACTTCATTTCTTTCTCCACAGAATTTATAGGTGTAATTAGCAGTAAAGGTACCAAATTGCTTTGCTAAGACCAAATAGGAAAAACTATCTCTTTCACTGTAGTTTGTTCTAAGTCTTTGAAGCTTTATGAGTCGCGTGCAAAGAAAAAAGCGCAGCTGGCGCCGCGCTTTTGATTAAGCTGCTTTGATAACTTTGGCCGGAACACTCGACATCATTGCTGTCTTCTCAACCAATGTCATTGCTGGCGCAACTTGCTTTGCCTTTGGTGCAGTAGTAAAGCCACTGCGGCGGCGCATTGCACTAGTATTAGTGTGTGCGAACCTGACTGTTGTTGGGCGCATTAATTTACCTAACTGTCAGGCATATCCATTGCCGATGTAATGGCCTGAATCATTATGAGCTAGGCTCCAACAAGATTGAAGAATCACTCTTCTGGCTCTCGCCAATCCAGTTAATGAGTCAGGAATACCGATATGCATGCATATCAAGTGTAAGATTAGCATCCTTGTAATAATTGGTCGATAGTTGAGCAATTGAATTGTTTAGATTTTGTCATTTTGTCGCGATGTTCGAGGCAATTTTTGTTTGATCCCACGATCAGCAGTAGTAGTATGAGATCTCGATGAAGGAGGTGCCTATGTCATTTTTGAAGAAGACACTTGCCAGTTTTGGGATTGGGAGCGCGAAGGTAGACTCAATCTTAAACCAAGACGTGCTATACCCAGGTCAAAGTGTGGATGTGTCGATCCATGTATATGGTGGTGCGACTGAACAAGCGATCGACAACATTGATTTAAAACTCTGTTGCCGCTACATCGCAGAAGCCCCTGATGACCGTGGTGCGCGAGAAGGACACAGCATGCGCCGAGTACCTCAAACTCATGTGCTTGCTAAGTGGAGTCTCCCTTACGCATTTACCATCCATTCCGGCGAAGAGCGTACCTTCGATGTTAAGCTCGATGTGCCTTGGAACACGCCTGTCACCATTGGTGATGCCAAAGTATGGTTAGAAACCGGCTTAGACGTTGCTGCTGCTTTGGATCCGACTGATAAAGACATCCTCACCGTTCGACCTGATCCACTGATGGATGCGGTACTATCTGCATTTGAAGCGCAAGGTTTACGAATTCGCCAGGTGGAATGCGAGGAAGTGAAAGGATTCGATCTACCATTTGTGCAAGAGTTTGAACTGGTGCCAACCGACGGACCTTACCACGGCGTGTGGCGCGAATTAGAATTTGTTGCCCACCGAAGTGAGCAAGAGCTCAAGTTGTGGTTTGAAGTTGACCGCACACGCAAGGGGCAAGGTGGCATGCTCGCGAGCTTACTGGGTAGTGGCAAACTCAAGCGAGAGCTGACCATCCCTGCCACGACTAAGCCAGATCAAGTTGGCGAACTTGTCCTCAATTATCTCGATCAAACTACTGCCGTTCATGAGTCTTAATTTAAGCTTACACGTGTAAGCCTAATGTGCCATACTAGAGCAAATTTCAAACTCTAGTATAGGCGCATTGATGTCCGAGCTGCAGAAACCTCAATACAGTCAACGTGAAGAACTGGCCAATACCATCACCCACGGTATAGGGATGATTTTTGGTATTGTTGGCTTGATACTGCTGTTAGTTAAAGCCATAGACCATCAAGCTGACACTTTAACGCTTACCAGTATGACGATTTATGGTGCGAGTATTATCGTGCTATTTTTGGCCTCGACGCTCTATCATGCGATCCCTCATCCCAAAGCGAAACGTTGGCTAAAAACCTTCGACCATTGTGCTATTTATCTTTTGATAGCAGGCAGCTATACCCCTTTCTTGTTAGTCAGCTTAAGAACACCTCTAGCATTTGGGTTGATGATCGTTATTTGGAGCATTGCGTTGATCGGCATCATCATGAAAGTTGCGTTCGTCTATCGATTTAAAAAGCTTTCTTTGATGACGTATTTGGTGATGGGATGGTTATCGTTGATTGTGATTTATCAATTAGCTATTAACTTGGATGTCGGCGGACTTACACTGCTTGCTGCTGGTGGAATTGTGTATTCACTAGGGGTAATTTTCTACGTCGCGAAGCGCATTCCCTTTAACCATGCGATTTGGCACGGCTTTGTTTTGGCTGGCTGCGTGTGCCATTTCTTTGCGATTTATTACTTTGTTGAGCCTATCTAACCGATAGGCTCAACAAAGAATATTAAACACGTATTAGCGAGTTTTTACCTCTAGCACTTTGGCAGAAAACTGATATTGCTGTGATTGCGGTACAGCCAATTTAATGCTCTTACCTTGTTCCGCTTGCTGTGGTCGCAGGTAGGTATCCGCCATGCGCTTGATGGATTGCCAAACTGTTACGTTTTCTTTTGCCAGTTGCTGACCAGACATATCAAACACTTGCACCTCAACTTCCACTTGAATGACAGATTGAGAGCTTTGGTTGGTGATTGATGTAGGTAAAACAAGCTCACCGCTTTGATAGCTTGCTGAACCAATCAATACATCCACACCTGAATCTGATAGCTGCATGGTTGGCTTTTTGGCGTTTACCACCACGGTCGTGCCAACGGTTTTCGTTACCACTGGAATTGTCGCAATCGCAGGAGCTGCGATTGTTTCAACTACGCTTGCTGTTGTTTGTGTCTCCGTCGCTTGCTGCGCCGGTTTTTTCATGACGTATTCCCAGGTAAAGTCATCGTTCAACTTCACTTCTCGACCATCGGCTAAAGTGATGACCTCGGCGGCGTATGTGGATGAGGCGGCAAGTAGGGTCGCCAGAGTAATCCATGTTTTCATTGTTATACCTTTTAATTAGAGTCTGCTTAGCGGCGCCAAAACGCAGGAAAGAACAGTACAAGAATAGTCAGAATTTCCAAGCGGCCCATTAACATCCCAAAGCTTAAGAGCCATTTGGCAGTATCGGGCAGAGGCGCGAAGTTGCCTGTCGGGCCAATCACACTACCCATACCAGGGCCAACATTGGCAACGGCGGTGATTGAGCCAGAAATACTGGTCACAGGGTCGAGGCCAAGAGCACTTAAACAACCCGCGATAAAGATAATGGTGATAAAAAACATCAAGCCAAATGCCACCACTGAGCGAACAATATCATCATTCACCGGTCGCTGGTTATAACGCTGTACAAACACCCCTGAAGGGTGAATCAACTTCATCATTTGTTTGTTTAGCAGCGTCATCGCAATTTGGAAGCGGAAGATTTTGATCCCGCCAGACGTTGATCCTGAGCATGCTCCCGCCATCATTAAGAATGCGAAAAGAGTAGTGGGTAATGCGCCCCATGCGGTGAAGTCTTCTAAGCCAAAGCCAGTTGTGGTGACGACAGAGACAATATTAAACATCGACACTCGCAGGGCATCCAAAATGGTGTACCCATCTCGAATCACTAGCCAAGCTGAAATCACTAAGCTAGAGAATACGAACAGGTACGCAAATCCTCTAACTTGAGCGTCGTTAACCAACACATCAATACGGCGTTTACGTAACGCGGCGATAAAGAGCAAAAACGGCAAACCACCTAAGAACATAAAGGTAGTGGCCACCCAATGTGCGCCATTAGAGAAGTGGTTCATTGATCCATCAGACGTAGAGTATCCACCCGTCGATAGCGTAGTAAAGGCATGGTTGATTGCTTCGAACAGGTTCATGCCGGTGATCAAGTAGCCCAAAATACATAGGCCTGTTAGCATCAAATAAACCGCTACGATGTTTTTGGCGACCGTTTTCGCTCTTGGACTACTTTTATCCGACCAATCTGATGATTCGGTTTGGAATAGCTTCATACCACCGACATTCAGCATAGGTAGCACTGCTACCGCCATCACGATAAAACCAATGCCACCAAGCCACTGTAAAATAGAGCGCCACAACAATATACTCGGCGCCATGTTGTCTAGGCCACTGAGCACCGTTGAGCCCGTCGTGGTGATACCCGACATCGTTTCGAAGTAGGCGTCGGTGAAGCTGATGTGGTTGATAAACACAAATGGCAAGGCGGCAAATGCACTCGCGATGGTCCAAACCAAACTGGTGATGAGGAACATATCGCGTACGCTGAGTTTGAACTTGGCGGTTCGACCTATCGTTAGGCAGATGAAGGCGGCAAGGTGCGTGATCACAACGGCTTGGGCGAAATCGAGGAATCCCCCCGTACCGGTAAAGAAAGCGACCAAAGTCGGCACGTACATAAACAGGGCCAGTTTGGATAAAACCAGCCCGATAACAAACAGTACGGGACGTAAGTTGACCATAGGAAAATCCTAGAGGAAGAATGGACTCGGCTGGAATAGCGCTTCGACGTCTGATACGTATTTTTTGTTGACCAGGAACATCACCACATGGTCATCCTGCTCGATGACCGTACGGTCGTGGGCAATAAGAACTTCTTCGCCACGAACGATAGCACCAATGGTGGTCCCAGGTGGAAGTTTTATATCTCCAATCGCACGTCCAACCACTTTAGATGTACTTTCATCACCGTGAGCGACGGCTTCAATCGCTTCCGCAGCGCCGCGGCGAAGTGAGGACACGTTTACGATATCAGCGCGACGAACGTGCGTTAGCAAGGCTGAAATAGTGGCTTGCTGAGGTGAGATTGCTACATCAATTACGCCGCCTTGTACCAGGTCTACATAAGCGCCACGTTGGATCAGCACCATCACTTTTTTAGCGCCCATGCGTTTTGCCAACATTGCAGACATGATGTTGGTTTCATCTTCGTTGGTCAGCGCGATGAAGACGTCGACTTGGTCGATGTTCTCTTCCGAGAGAAGCTCTTGGTCTGCCGCATCACCGCAGAACACGATGGTGTTTTCTAGTTGCTCAGAGAGCTTTTCTGCACGCTGGTAGTTACGCTCAATCAGCTTCACGCTGTAAGTTTGCTCTAGGCGTTTAGCCAAGCTTGCGCCGATGTTACCCCCGCCAACAATCATGATGCGGCGGTACGGTTTTTCTAGACGCTGAAGCTCACTCATCACTGAGCGAATATGATTACTTGCTGCAACGAAGAACACTTCATCGTCGGCTTCAATAATCGTGGTGCCTTGTGGGCGAATCGGGCGACCCTGGCGGAAAATAGCCGCCACACGGGTATCGATGTGCGGCATGTGCTCACGCAAAGCAGACAGCGCATTACCCACCAGCGGGCCACCATAGTAGGCTTTCACCGCCACTAGGCTGACTTTCTGTTCAGCAAAGCTCACCACTTGCAGCGCGCCTGGGTATTGGATCAGACGTTCGATGTAGCTCGTGACGAGTTCTTCTGGTGCGATAAGGTGATCAACAGGAATAGCGCCAGATTTAAACAGGGCTTCTTTTTCTGCCAAGTATTCTGGAGAGCGAATACGTGCAACGCGGTTTGGGGTATTGAATAGAGTGAACGCGACCTGACAGGCAGCCATGTTGGTTTCATCAGTGTTGGTTACTGCGACGAGCATATCGGCGTCTTGCGCGCCAGCTTCGTGTAGCACGTCTGGATGGCTCGCATGGCCATTGACCACACGTAGGTCGTATTTGTCCTGTAATTCACGCAGTCGGTCGGCATTATTGTCGACGATGGTGATGTCGTTGTTTTCACCCACTAGGTTTTCTGCCAGTGTGCCGCCAACCTGACCTGCACCAAGAATAATGATCTTCATACTCTTTTCTCGTATCTGAAAAAGGCGATTGAAATCACTTCAATCGCCCTATTTAGCATGCTGTTACGCGTGTGTTTTAGTTAGCACTGCGTAGTAGAAACCATCCATATCTTCTTCGCCTGGTAGAATTTGACGACCAGGCTGGTCGGGATCGGAATCCAGCAGTTGCGCATCCGCGGTACGTGCTAAAAACGCTTTTACTTGCTCCACGTTTTCTTGCGGTGTGATTGAACAAGTCGCGTAAACCATTGTGCCGCCGGGCTTCAGTTGCGTCCACATGGCATCAAAAATTTCACTTTGCAGCTCTGCTAATGCGGCGATGTCGTCTGCACGACGTAGCCATTTGATGTCTGGGTGACGACGAATCACGCCAGTCGCAGAACATGGGGCATCCAGCAAAATGCGATCAAATTGCTCGCCTTGCCACCATTTTTGTGGATTACGCGCATCACCGCAAACCACTTTTGCCTGAAGGTTGAGACGCTTCAGGTTTTCATGCACACGTTTCAAGCGTGTGTCGTCGCAGTCAATCGCGACCACTTCACTGCCCGACGTGCGCTCTAGAATGTGCGCAGTCTTGCCACCTGGCGCAGCACAGCAATCTAAAATCAGTTCGCCGTCTTGTGGTTTTAGGTAGTTGATCGAAAGCTGCGCCGCCGCATCTTGTACCGAAACCCAACCTTTATCAAAACCAGGTAGCTTCATCACGTCACATGGTGCGGCCAATTTTATGGCGTCCATTGCTTCTGTGTGTGGCGTGCTATCAATGTTTTCATTTTTGAGCAGCGCAAGGTATTCATCACGAGTGTGGTGTTGATGGTTCACACGCAGCCACATTGGTGCTTTTTGGTTGTTCGCTTCAACAATACTTTCCCATTGCTTTGGGTAGGCCTCTTGCAGCAGTTTTAGTAACCAGCTTGGGTGACCGTACTTGCCAGCGTTGTTGCTGACGGCCATTTGGTCGAGTTCTTCTTGGTTGCGCTGGTAGTTACGCAATACCGCGTTAATCAAACCACGCAGACGAGGACCTTTCAGCTCTTTAGTGCCTTCAACCGTTTCACCGACTGCTGCGTGCGCAGGAATACGCATGAAGCTCAGTTGGTAAATACCAACCAGAATTAGGTGATGGAATACACGTTGTTTGCCTTTGAGCGGCTTATCCATCAACTGGTTTGCGATCATTTCTAGGCGAGGGAGGTAACGTAGCGCACCGTAACAGATCTCTTGTAGCAGAGCATGGTCACGAGGTCGTACCGTTTGTTGAGCCGCTGGAAGAGCGCTTGAAAGTGAGTGGCCCTTGTCGACGACAAGATACAGGACGTTAGCAGCCGCAGCGCGAACATTCATGATGAGTACCTTAAAGTAAAGGAGGGCATCTCTGCCCTCTAAAAGTTCGTATTATTGGGGATGATAACCCCTAATATGGCTTAAACCAGCAGAGTGCCAACTTCAAACCAAGCCGCACGCGAATTCAGAATATCCTGAACTGACATGGCTTTTTTGCCCGGAACTTGCAGTTGCTCTAGCACCAGTACGCCGTTGCCTGTCGCAACATAAATACCGGTTTTATCTGCTTGTACGATGGTGCCGGCTGGCTTGTCACTGGTTTGCTCTGCCACACGGCTTTGCCATACTTTGATGCTGTTTTCTGCCGCCTCAAAGTGGCTCATTGGCCATGGGTTAAATGCACGAACGCAGCGCTCAATGTGCGCCGCATCGTCGTTCCAGTTGATGCGTGCTTCTTCTTTGCTGAGCTTTTTCGCATAGTTCGCTAGCTCATCGTCTTGCTTCACTGGCACTGCTTTACCCGCAGCAATGTCTACTAGGCAGTCAATCAGGGCTTCTGGACCAAGCTCAGCCAATTTTTCGTACATTGAAGCGCTGGTATCTGTCGCTTCGATTGGCAGAGTTGCAATCTTCAGCATATCACCAGTGTCGAGACCGATGTCCATCTGCATGATGGTCACGCCAGTTTCTGCATCGCCCGCCCAAATAGAGCGTTGGATTGGAGCCGCACCACGCCAACGAGGTAGGATAGAACCATGTACGTTGATACAACCCAGTTTAGGGGTATCAAGAACCGCTTGTGGCAGCAGCATACCGTACGCCACGACAACCATGAGGTCGGCGTTCAGATCGGCAAGTTCTTGTTTCGCTTCGTCGGACTTAAAGCTTTCAGGTTGGTAAACCGGGATATTGTGTTCTAGCGCCAGTTGTTTTACCGGTGGCGCAGCCATTTTTTTGCCACGACCCGCTGGACGATCTGGGTTTGTGTAAACCGCGATGACTTCATGCTCCGAAGACAACAACGCCGCCAAGTGACGGGCGGCGAAATCCGGAGTACCTGCAAAGACAATTCGTAAAGACTGACTCAAGGTAGACTTCCTTCTAATTGGTATGGTTCGAGATTAAGCGTTTTGCTGCTTCTCGTTAAAGCGTTTGATTTTCGCTAGCTTGTCCTGAATGCGTTTGCGTTTCAGTGGCGATAGGTAATCCACGAACAGCTTACCTTGTAAGTGATCAAGCTCGTGTTGAACACAAATCGCTAGCAGGTCGTCGGCTTCAAAGGTGAACTCTTTGCCATCACGATCCAGTGCTTTAACGGTAACTTCTGCAGCGCGAGGCACAAGTGCGCGCGCACCTGGTACCGACAGACAGCCTTCTTCGATGCCATCTTCGCCACGCTTTTCCAGAATCTCAGGGTTGATTAGCACCATCGGCTCATCGCGAGTTTCTGAAATATCAATCACTACGATACGTTTGTGGATATCAACCTGCGTTGCAGCAAGGCCAATACCTTCTTCGTCGTACATGGTTTCAATCATGTCATCGACGATTTTTTGAATCTCAGGTGTCACCGCTTCAACAGGCTTTGCGACTGTGCGCAGGCGATCATCCGGGAATGTTAATACTTGTAATACAGACATATTCACTCGAAATATTGAACTGTGCCGAAACAGCACAAACCTTGTTGGCTCAATTCTAGACATTTTATAGCCTAAATGACAGCATCCTTGCACCAATTTCCATTCTGGTTCCTGCTTAATAGACCAAGGACGAGGGTCATGAATCGAATTTTCCGCAACGTTGCCAGTGTTACGTTGCCGTTACTTTTCTCTTTCAACGCTGTAGCAAATGTGGATGCGAACCCACTGACTGTTAAAGATGATGCGCCACAAACATATGTAGTTGTGAAGGGCGATACGCTATGGGATATTTCGGCCATGTACTTAGATAGCCCGTGGTTGTGGCCTCGTTTATGGCAAGTAAACCCGGAAATCGATAACCCTCATTTAATTTATCCCGGTGACAAGCTGTCTTTGGTGTGGATTAACGGTCAGCCCGTGTTGAGCCTAAAACCGGTTAAGAAGCTGAGCCCGAAAGCTCGCATCACAGAAAAGAAAGCCGTACCAACGGTCGCGGAAGGTTTGGTGATGCCTTACCTTAAATCGGATCGGTTGCTAGATAAAGATTCGTTGAACAGAGCAGCAAAAGTGATGGGTAGCAGCAAAGGCAGTAAGTATCTGACTGCAGGAGATGTGCTGTATATCAATGGCAATCAGACCGCGACAGGTTGGGCTATTTATCGACCAGTAGCTACCTTTTCGCGTGACGATGTGTCCGAAGAGATTACCGCGCTGCGTTTGATTGCCAAAGGCGAGCTCGTTGAAGCTTCGAGTGATTATTCAGGTTTGAAGCTTACATCGCAAATGCAAGAAATCCTACGTAACGATATCGCGTTGCCAAATCAATCGGTTGAGAATACTGACTTCACGACTACGTTCTATCCGCTGCCGTCGCCACAAGGCAGTTCTGCAAAGTTGCTAGGTAATATCGAAGGTATTCGCTTTAGTTCAACTAACCAAGTCGTGGTGATTGATAAAGGCACGTCAGACAATCTCAAGCAAGGCAGTGTGTTTGATTTAAAAGAAGACGCGCACCCAGTTTACAAAGACGGCGATGAGTTCAAGAAAGAGTTTGGCGTGCTTGATAAGAAAATTACTTTGCCTCAAAGCAAAGTTGGTGAGTTGCTGGTCATTCGTCCTTATGAGTACTTTAGCTTGGCACTGATCACTAACAGTACGAAACCCATTAACCAAGATATTTCGGTGGTGTCACCGTTGGCGGACGAATTAACCATCGATGAATCGACGAAATAACGATGATCTCGATGCCTGGTTAAAACTGAGTTGTTTACCAGGCATTGGCGGCGTCAAAATGAATAAGCTACTGGCAAGAGACACGCCACGTAACATCGTAAACTTCTCTCCTGAACAGCTACAACAACTTGGGTTAACAACTAAGCAAATTCAAGCTTGGGCTTCAACAGATAAAGAAGTCGATGCTTGTTTAAGTTGGCTTGAGGCTTCTACAAATCATCATATCCTGACACTGACTGACCCGTGTTATCCACCTCAGCTCAAACAAATCGTTGCACCGCCACCTCTACTTTTTGTTCAAGGAAATCCTACTTGTCTTTCTCAGCCACAAATCGCGATGGTTGGAAGTCGAAATGCGAGTATTGATGGATTACAGCATGCACGTCAGTTTGCTGCAGAGTTTGTTCAGCACGATTTTATTGTCACCAGTGGTCTCGCTTTAGGCATTGATGGTCATGCGCATGATGGTGCGTTGCAAGCGGGTGGTAAGACGATTGCGGTGCTAGGATCTGGCTTAGCAAATATTTATCCGGCACGTCATCGTGGTTTAGCGCAACGTGTTATTGAACACGGGGCTTTGGTGTCTGAGTTTCGGCCTAATGCCAAGCCGCGCCCAGAAAACTTCCCGCGTCGTAATCGTATTATTAGTGGATTATCGCTTGGTGTACTGGTCGTCGAGGCGGCGAAAAAGAGCGGCTCGTTAATTACAGCTCGTTACGCGCTTGAGCAAGGTCGAGAAGTATTTGCGCTGCCAGCGTCAATCAATGCCCCCAATGCCTGCGGTGGAAACCAGTTGATACGTCATGGCGCTTGCCTCGTAGAAAAGACGAAAGATGTCTTAGATGAAATACAGTCCTTGCTTGATTGGTCTATTAATCAGAGTACCGATTTATTTTCTACGTTAAATGATGAAGAAGAATTGCCATTTCCTCAGCTGTTAGCTAACGTAGGAAGTGAAGCTACACCGGTTGATATTCTTGCAAACAGGACCAATATACCTGTCCAAGAAGTCATGATGCAGCTCTTAGAGTTAGAACTCTCTGGGCATGTCGTTGCGGTTTCAGGTGGCTATATTCGAAAGGGGAGGGGCTAGCTATGATGATGGATATACTGATGTATCTATTCGAAACCTACATCCATAGCGATGCAGAGTTACAGGTCGAACAAGACGAGTTGGAAGAAGAGTTGCTTCGTGCAGGCTTCCAACAAAAAGATATCTACAAAGCCCTTGTCTGGTTAGAAGAGCTTGCCGCATTGCAGCAAAGTGACACCTCTTCTGCAATCTCGACTTGCATGGCTTCGTCATCAACTCGTATCTACACAGCGAAAGAGATGCAGCGTTTAGATTTGGAATGCCGAGGGTTTCTATTGTTTCTCGAGCAAATCAATGTGTTAACCACAGAAACTCGCGAAATGGTGATTGACCGAGTGATGGGATTAGAAACGAGTGAGTTTGAGCTTGAAGACCTCAAATGGATCATTCTGATGGTGCTGTTTAATGTGCCTGGCAACGAAAACGCTTACACGCTAATGGAAGAGCTGTTGTACACCAAGGAACAAGGGATTCTTCACTAACCATCTGGGCAAGTTCGAGTTTAGCTAGAATAAACGCGAGCTTGTCTTTTTGTGTGTTTTTCACGAAACGGTAAGTATGAGTAGTAAAATCGACAACACCCTTTTCTCTGCCCATGAACACGCTTTGGAACACGAGCCGTGTCCAAAATGTGGTGGTGAGCTGACTCTCAAGCACGGAAAACATGGCCCATTTCTCGGCTGTAACCATTACCCAAGCTGTGATTACATTAAACCGCTACACAGCAATGATGGTCACATCGTGAAAGAGTTGGGTGTGCCTTGTCCTGAGTGTGGCAATGAGTTGGTTCTCCGCCAAGGGCGCTACGGTATGTTCGTTGGTTGTAGCCATTACCCGGCTTGTCATCATATTGAGTCGATTAATCAACCAGAGCCAGAGGCGCAGTCACAAGAGCAACACGCTTGCCCTGAATGTGGCAAAGGACATTTGGTTGAGCGTAAAACCCGATTTGGCAAAACATTCTACGCGTGTGATAACTACCCTAAATGCAAATTTGCTGTGAACCTTGCTCCGGTCAAGGGGCGATGCGAAGAATGTGGTTTTACTTTGTTGGTGGAGAAGAAACTCGCCAGTGGTGTGAAATTGCAATGTGCCAACCGTAAGTGCCAGCACACCCAACAAGGGTAAATACATCAAAGGAATTAAAAAGGGTCGCATCGTGCGACCCTTTTTTTATTTTTTGCTGCCAAACGTTAGTGTTGAGGCTGTTTAGCGAACGCTTGCACGGCTGGGAAAGCTATTGGGTCTAAGATGTCTGCCAGAGCGCACAACCTACGGTGCAATTCTCCTGGGTAGTCGCCACACACGTTGATGTGTCCCATCTTGCGACCTGCACGTTTCTCTTTGCCATACCAATGAATGTGGCAACCATCCATTAATAACAATGCTTCTGGTAGTGTGTCTTCACCAAGAATATTAATCATTGAGGTTTCACGAACCAATTTCGTACTGCCTAATGGTAAGCCGCACACTGCGCGCAGATGGTTTTCAAACTGACACGTTTCTGCACCTTGCTGTGTCCAGTGACCAGAGTTGTGCACGCGTGGAGCAATCTCATTCACTAAAAGTGCCCCATCGACATCAAAGAACTCAAGCGCTAATACGCCAACGTAATCTAGGCTATCTGCGACTGCCGTGAACATTTGCTTTGCTTGTTCCTGTAACCCTGGCGCATCAATCGCAGTAGAAAGACTCAATACACCGTTGGTGTGGACGTTCTCTGCCAGAGGATACACTTCCACACTGCCATCTTTGCTTCGAGCACCAACCAGTGATACTTCGCGGTTAAAAGGAACAAACTCTTCAGCAACAATCGCTTGAGTTGGTGTTGCCGCGATGCACTCTGCCATCTCAGTCCAAATGTCGTCGACTTGAGAAGCTTCTTTTAAGCGCCATTGGCCTTTACCATCGTAACCACCTAATGCACTTTTCAGAACCATTGGCATACCAACGTGTTCAATTGCGCGCTCAAAGTCTTCACGAGTTTCAATGACGTAGTATTTCGCGTTGCGCACGCCAGCATCATCAAGCAGTGCTTTTTCAATACGGCGATCACCACCTGCTTTGATGGCTTGCGTACTTGGTAGAAACTTGCCGCTCGCTTCGCAAACCTTGAGCACGTCATGTGGAATATGCTCGAACTCGGCAGTAATCACATCAACTTGCATAATCGCATTTTCCAAGCCATGGCCAAGTACCTGTTGAGTTAAAGGGTGAACGACATCACCGCTGCTGATATCGTAAGCTGAAATTTGAATATTCAGTGGCGCACCAGCCAGAGACATCATACGAGCCAACTGACCCGCACCAAGAACCAGTACATGCATCTGATTAATCCTCTGCAGGGTTTGGATTTGCGAGAACTGTTTCCGTTTGCTCATTACGGAATGCTTCTACCTTCGCCATGATGTTTTCATCATGAGTGCCTAGGATTTGCGCTGCTAGGATACCGGCGTTTGTTGCGCCCGCTTCGCCAATCGCCAATGTACCAACCGCAATTCCCTTTGGCATCTGTACAATAGAAAGCAGTGAATCCATACCTTTCAGTGCACGAGACTGAACGGGAACCCCAAGCACTGGCAAACTAGTAAACGCCGCCGCCATACCTGGTAGGTGGGCTGCACCACCTGCGCCTGCGATGATAACTTTGATGCCGCGTTCTTTTGCGCCACTAGCGTAGTCAGCCAGTAATTGAGGAGTTCGGTGTGCTGACACGACTTTTGTTTCGTAAGGCACGCCAAATTGGTCTAGCATGTCCGCTGCTAGTTTCATGGTTGGCCAATCGGATTTAGAACCCATGATGATACCGACTTTCATCTCAAACTCCTTTAAGCTGCAAAAATTAGGTGAGCTATAAATTTGTACGCATTATACGGGGATTTTTATCTCAAGCAAACGTTTGCGTCTTGTTGTTGGCGCTATTGATACATTTTATAAAAAATTGCTTTAGTGTCTGAGAATGAATATTTGTACACTTAGTGAAAACAACACAGTCAAACAAATAGGAAGTAATCGGTGGATAACTTTGAACAAGTGCTCAACGCACTCAAGCAAGGCGAAGTGATTGCCTATCCAACAGAAGGGGTTTTTGGTGTCGGATGTGATCCAGATAACCCAGAAGCAATTCAAAAGCTATTAGAGCTCAAGCAGCGTCCGGTAGAAAAAGGGCTGATTCTCATCGCGGCAAGTTATGATCAGCTCTTGCCTTATATTGATGAATCTCAGTTGACTGAAGAACAATTACAGACTGTTCATGCCACTTGGCCAGGCCCATACACCTGGATCATGCCAGCGAGCGATAAAGTATCCAACTGGGTTTCAGGGCAGTTTGATTCAATTGCGGTTCGTGTGACTGATCATCCTTTGGTGCAAAAAATGTGTAATGCATTCGGAAAGCCGTTAACCTCTACCAGCGCGAATCTTTCCGGCTTACCACCGTGTATGACCACGGAAGAAGTCGAAGAGCAGTTGGGTGATAAGCTGGTCGCCATTCTTCGTGGCGAGACCAGCGGTCGTGATAAACCCAGCGAGATTCGTGACGCCAAAACTTCACAAATATTAAGACAGGGTTAACCCTGCTAGCCAGCCATCATTAGGTTTCACGTAATAGGTAATAACGTATGTCAGCGATCGATAAGCACGCCGTAAAGCAGTTCTTGATGTCACTTCAGGACTCCATTTGTCAGCAGTTAGAACAAGAAGATGGAAAGGCCGTCTTTGTCGAAGATGCATGGCAACGTGAAAAAGGAGAGCGTCTGGGTGGCGGTGGTCGCTCACGTGTTTTGCGTGATGGCCTTGTTTTCGAGCAGGGAGGCGTGAACTTCTCGCATGTGGAAGGGAAAGAAATGCCAGCATCTGCGACAGCGCATCGCCCAGAGCTAGCGGGTCGTCGTTTTGAAGCGATGGGTGTTTCTTTGGTTATTCACCCTAAAAACCCTTATGTACCGACTTCACACGCCAATGTCCGCTTCTTTATTGCAGAAAAAGATGGCGAAGACCCAATTTGGTGGTTTGGTGGTGGTTTTGACCTAACACCGTTCTACCCATTTGAAGAAGATTGCCAATCATGGCACGACACTGCAAAACAGCTTTGTGCACCATTTGGTGACGATGTTTACCAAGAGCATAAAGCATGGTGTGACAAATACTTCTTCCTACCACATCGTAATGAAACTCGCGGTGTTGGCGGTTTGTTCTTTGATGATCTAAACCAGTGGGAATTTGATAAGTGTTTTGCTTACATCAAAGCAGTGGGTGAAGGCTATTGCCAGGCTTACTTGCCGATCGTTTCTCGTCGTAAAGAGATCAAGTATGGTGAGCGTGAGCGTGAATTCCAACTATATCGTCGCGGCCGTTACGTAGAGTTCAACTTAGTGTATGACCGTGGCACCTTATTTGGTTTACAAAGTGGTGGGCGTACTGAGTCGATTCTGATGTCAATGCCGCCGCTCGCTCGCTGGGAGTACTGCTACGAGCCAGAAGCGGGATCGCCAGAAGCTGAACTTTACGAGCGATACCTAACGCCCCGAGAGTGGTAAGCACGGAATCTCCTTTTCTATATAGATAGATAGTGATAGGGTCATCTGTAATCAGGTGGCCCTGTTTTCTCTATATCTAAGTAAGGAACAAAGGTAAGGAAATGACCCAGCAAATCGATCGCTATGCCGTGTTTGGTAATCCTATCGGACACAGTAAGTCGCCATTCATTCACACCTTGTTTGCTCGTCAAACTAATCAATCTTTGGTGTATACCGCAGAAAGTGCACCTGTTGATGGTTTTATTGACGCGGCGAAGGTGTTTTTTGCTGAAGGTGGCAAGGGGTGCAACATCACTATGCCATTTAAAGAAGATGCTTATCAATTTGCTAGTCGATTGACAGAACGGGCTCAGTTAGCAGGCGCGGTAAATACCCTCAAGAAGTTAGACGATGGTGAAATCATCGGTGACAACACTGATGGTGCAGGTTTAGTGCAAGATCTGCTTCAGCATCAGGTTGTATTGGAAGGTGCGCGAATCCTAATTATTGGCGCTGGTGGTGCAGCTCGTGGTGTTATTAAGCCACTACTCGATCAAAAGCCGACCTCTTTAACCATTACCAACCGTACCTTTAGTAAAGCACAAGAGCTCGCAGAGCTGTTTGTCTCTCATGGTCCTATCGTAGCGAGAGAGATGGAAAGTATTGATGAAGAGTATGATGTCATCATTAACTCTACCTCCGCTTCTCTTAGTGGTGAACTGCCTGCTATCTCTTCCTCTATCTTTGCCGCCAACAGCACAAGCTATGACATGATTTATGGCAAAGGAGTGACGAGCTTTAACTTATGGGCAAGAGAAAATGGTGCCGCTCATGCGTATGACGGTCTTGGAATGCTGGTTGGGCAGGCTGCAGAAAGCTTTATGCTTTGGCGTGGCTTACGTCCTGGTGCCAAACAAATTCTCAGAGAACTAAGAAAGAACCTTGAAGGTCAATAAGCGATGAATCAATCCATCTTATTCCCAGATATTCAATCATGGGATGAAGTATCACAATCGGTAAACTTTTCGGCGCAACAATCAGGCGCACTAATAGAGTGCTTTGTGACGAAACAAAAGCTAGAAAAGCTCAGTGGTTCACTGATTGAAACTGAGCAAGCGGCAATTAAAGTGTTTACTGATTACCGATTCGACCTAGAAGAAATGGCTGAAGAGCTAATAGAAGATGAAGCCTTCAACGAAGAAGGCCATATCATCATCGGTTAACAGGGTTTTAGTTCAAGTCTTTTACTTCATTTAAGTAGTCGTTTTTGTTCTGCACATAGTTGTTGGCAGACTTTTGCAAGAAAGCTCGTTCTTTTTCTGATAGAGGGCGAGCTTGTTTTACTGGGCTTCCAACATATAAGTAGCCACTTTCTAATACTTTCCCAGGTGGCACTAAACTGCCTGCTCCGACCATCACCTCTGACTCAATTACAACAGCATCTAAAACAATAGCTCCCATACCAACCAAAACACGATCGTGGATCTCACAACCGTGCAGCATCACTTTGTGGCCAATCGTAACGTCATTACCAATAATCAATGGGTAGCCGTTTGGGTTTTCGGCGTTCTTATGGGTGACATGCAAAACACTGCCATCTTGAATATTCGTTCGATCACCAATGTGAATGTGGTTTACATCGCCTCGCGCTGCTACCAATGGCCAAATGCTAGAATCATCGCCAATTCGGATATCACCGACTAAAACAGAGGTTGGGTCAACGTAAACACGCTCACCAAGTTCAGGCTTTATACCTTTGTAGCTTCTCATTGAGCTCATCTTTTTTCCTTATTCAGGGCGATTACAGGGTGTATGGAGGTAGAATAGTAGTGAAAACTCGCCTTTTAGAATAAAAAACACCCAAACGATAAAAAAATCAAAAAAAACGAGAAAAAGGGCTTGCCAATGTGATCGCAATCTCTATAATGCCACCTCGCTGA
>NZ_JAWOTK010000016.1:0-77579 GCF_033338855.1 Vibrio sp. Vb0937
GTGCCGACTACCGGAATCGAACTGGTGACCTACTGATTACAAGTCAGTTGCTCTACCTACTGAGCTAAGTCGGCACACTTTATTCTTTGTGCTTTTGTCCGTGTTATAACATTTCGTTAAGACACCAACAAATCAAATTGTGGTGCCCGGAGGCGGAATCGAACCACCGACACGAGGATTTTCAATCCTCTGCTCTACCGACTGAGCTATCCGGGCAACGGAGCGCTATTAAACGGATTTTCCCGCGTTGCGTCAACCACTTTTTTTAAATAATTTCAAAAAAGTGGTTGTTCGAACGCTTTTTATTCAACTGTCACTACAAAGTTTGCTTCGAGTTAAATTCCTTTTTGAAATTTGTAACTTTTTCTAGGTAGCGACGCGCTTCTGCGTTCGGGTGTTTCTTGGTTAACGCCCAATAAACTTGGTTGGGTTGCAATGAATTAAGATCTTGCATTGCGCGTTTGCGATCACTGCGATGAAATGTGTTTAAAACTCCTCCAGTACCGCCATTGTATGCTGAAATCATGCTGTACTCGAGAGAGGTAGGGTGGCGGACTTCTCTTAAATAACGATTTTTTAAGATATAGAAATACGCAGTACCAGTATCTATGTTGTTTTCTGGATTAAACAAATATTCAGGGCTTGGTTGGCCTGAGCGCTTTTTCACAAGTTTGAACACATCTCGTCCCGCTGTTTTAGGTACAACTTGCATTAGGCCATATGCATTTGCCCAACTTACCGCGTATGGGTTGAAACTGCTCTCGGTTTTAATAATGGCGTATATCAAGTCTTCTGGAATGTCGTATTTCTTGGAAGCTCGACGCACGATATCGGCGTATTGGTAGCTGCGTGTTGAAAAGTGGTCTTCAACCATGGGAATTTCGACGTAATACGCTTTCTTGAAATCTACATTTTTGGTTTTTATTTTATTTGCGATGAGGTATTCCGCAAATCGGTTTGCCCGCCAAGACCATTGAATTGGCTTATTGTCTTGGTCGACAACTTGTTTATACAGGAATGGTTGCCCCTCTAACGTGATACCTTTAGAGGAGAATAAGTCGACGTGCGCGGGATCGTCTGGTGTTAATAAGGTGGTGACAATCGCGTCTTTTAGGTGTTTTTGGGGCTCGGTCGGTGATACAGTCTCTATCGTGATCACGCCTTTGCGAAAGTCGACCTCGGCGCGGCTAAGGTAGTTATCGATGTACTTAACGTAATTACTCTTGCCAGCGTACTTGATTTCTTTTTTACCCCAGCGCTTTTGAATATTGCCTGAAAAGCTATTGATTAAGGCATCTAGCGCCGCAGTATCTTTTTCAAATTGTCCTGGTAGCTCAGCTAAGTTATTGGCAAAACGGTTTGTTGGCTCGTAGTTGACGTCATAAATCTTTTCGACGAATTCACGGCTACAGCCTGCCATTAAAAGTGCGGCAGCAATAAAGACAATTTTTTTCATAAGTATCAGAGTTATTGAAGGTAATAGAAAAATGACACCACAAATGGTTGTGATGTCATTGTTTAACTCAAGCGACTTTATTCGCTCGGAGGTGTGTAACCTTCGATATGAACGTCTTTTCCTTCAAAGAGGAAATTTACCATTTCTGTTTCGATCAGTTTGCGGTGTTCTGGATCCATCATGTTGAGTTTCTTCTCGTTGATCAACATGGTTTGTTTGTGTTGCCACTGAGCCCACGCTTCTTTCGAGATGTTGTCGAAAATGCGTTTACCTAGTTCACCAGGGTAAAGTTGAAAGTCTAGACCTTCGCCTTCTTTCTTTAGTCGAGCACAAAATACAGTGCGGCTCATAATGACTCCTTGTATTCAATTAACGAAGTTCGTGGGGTAGCGTTTCCAGCAATAGTTTTACTGGCGCGGCTAAACCGACTTCTTCAGGTTTAGATAAGTTATACCAAAGACCTTTGTTGCCTTCCATTATCACGTCCGGTTGCTTTGATAAATCAATCAAAATTGGCGTGATATCTAGGTGGTAATGGCTGAATGTATGACGAAAGGTAATCAGTGTTTGCTTCTGTTTGATATTGCTGGCTTGAATGCCGCGTTGATCCAGTAGCAATTCAATGTCGCTTTCTGCATCCACATGTTCGGTTTGTGGGAAGCAGAATAAGCCACCCCAAATGCCTGTTTGTGGTCTTTGCTCCAACCACACCTCATGACCATTTTCGGTGTTGTGGTGAAGCATCACGAAACGAGTTTGCTTGATTGGTTTATCTTTCTTCGGTTTTTTGCCCGGGTAGTCGAGCACATTACCTTGTTGTTTTGCCACACACAGGTTAGCAACAGGGCAGAGGCTACATTTGGGTTTGCTGCGAGTGCAGACCATTGCGCCCATGTCCATCATTGCCTGGTTATACTTATCTACATCCGTTTGTGGGGTATGCGTTTCGGCAATTTCCCACAGCTGGTTTTCAACCTTTTTTTGTCCTGGCCATCCTGCAACTGCGAAACAGCGGGATAGGGTGCGCTTCACGTTACCATCAAGAATCGCGTGTGGTTGTTTATACACAGACGATAAAATGGCGGCAGCAGTAGAGCGACCGATCCCCGGTAGGGCGTTCATTTTCTCTATATCAAGAGGAAACTCACCATTGTATGTAGAGGCGACCTCTTGTGCGGCTTTGTGAAGGTTACGGGCTCGGGCGTAATACCCTAAGCCAGTCCAAAGGTGTAGGACTTCATCTTGCTCAGCATTGGCAAGATCGATCACGGTTGGAAAGCGCTCCAAGAAACGTTGGTAATACGGAATAACCGTAGTGACCTGAGTTTGCTGAAGCATAATTTCAGACAACCAGACACTGTATGCGGTCTTATTTTGTTGCCACGGAAGATCTTTTCTTCCATATGCGTCATACCATTCTAGGATGGCACTGGCGAAAGGTGTCACGACTTGCTCTGTATTCTATTATTGGTTAGGTGCAAAATTGCACCACATAATGGGCAAGAAGTACAACAGATAAACAGTAGGGATATAAAGAGGTGTGTCGTTGCTTTTGGGTTGCCATAGACCAAGAGCTCAACAAATACTTGCACCTAAGTAAATTCTTTGGATAATCCCCGCTTTGATTAATCAATGTGCAGGCAAAATCAATGAGTGAAGTAACCACTAACGAATACAACGAAGACGGAAAGCTGATCCGCAAAATCCGCAGCTTTGTACGCCGTGAAGGGCGTTTGACTAAAGGTCAAGAGAGCGCGATGAATGAATGCTGGCCTACGATGGGTATTGACTTCAAAGCTGAACTTCTCGATTGGAAAGAGGTGTTTGGCAACGATAACCCAGTAGTGCTTGAGATCGGTTTTGGTATGGGTGCTTCATTGGTTGAAATGGCAAAGAACGCGCCAGAGAAAAACTTCATCGGTATCGAAGTTCATAGCCCAGGCGTTGGTGCTTGTCTTGCCGATGCTCGCGAAGCGGGAATTACTAACCTGCGTGTAATGTGTCACGATGCGGTAGAAGTATTCGAACACATGATCCCAAATGGCAGCTTATCGACACTGCAATTGTTCTTCCCAGACCCTTGGCATAAGAAGCGTCACCACAAGCGTCGTATTGTTCAATTAGGTTTTGCGGAAATGGTGCGTGAGAAGCTTATCCCTAATGAAGGTATTTTCCACATGGCGACCGACTGGGAAAACTACGCAGAGCACATGATTGAAGTGATGAACCAAGCGCCAGGTTTCGAAAACATTGCTAAAGATGGTGATTTCGTTCCTCGTCCAGACGATCGCCCGCTAACGAAGTTTGAAGCTCGTGGTCACCGTCTTGGTCACGGTGTTTGGGATATCAAATATAAGCGTATTGCGTAACCAGAGGAGTTCATGGGATGTACCATTACGCGATATTAGCGAATCCGGGTCATAACCGAATTTACTTTGATAGCGCAATGACCATTGCCTGTTCTGAGCTAAAAGCAATTTTAGCTTCACAAGGCGTGGATGTGACAGAAATTGGTAGTAAAGACGTTGGCTTACCTGCTGCGTTGGTGTTTTCTTGTCAGGAAGCGCTAACCGATGAGCAGGCGCGAAGAATCGCAGCCTCTTCGATTTACTATGCGCTATTTGAAGTGCGCGAAGATGGTTTACTTCGACCAGTTCAAGCGCCCGTATTTAACACTTTCCCGGAAAGTATGAGCCAGATTTTGCGCTACACCGGGAAAACAAACGAACAGTTTACCCGTTTGATGGTGAATATCGGCATTAGTGCGTCCAATACGGGAAGTGAACAACTGACCTTAATGGATCCAATGTGTGGTAAAGGTACAACCTTATTTGAAGGCTTGATCCACGGTTTGAACGTGGTAGGGGTTGAGATCAACGCCAAGTGGGTGCAAGAGATCCAGACCTTTATTGTTAAGTTCATGAAGAATGGCCGCTTTAAGCACAAAGTGAGCAAAGAAAAGCGCACTGCGGGTGGCAAGAAAGTGGCGGATGGTTTCGTGGTTGAAGCTGCAGCAAATAAAGAAGATTACAACCAAGGCAATCTTCAGTTTATGAAGCTGTATTCGGCTGATACTCGTATCGCTGATCAAGTCGTGAAAAAGAACTCAGTTGATGTGATGGTGTCTGATCTGCCTTATGGCGTGCAACACGGCAGCAAAAATGCTAAGGACAGCAAACTGAACCGCAGTCCACTAGAGCTTTTAAACGAGGCTCTGCCTGCATGGAAAGTGGTATTGAAAAAGCAAGGTTCAGTGGTGTTGTCTTTCAATGAATTCACATTGAAATGGAAAGATGTCGCGGCATTATTTGAAGAGCAAGGTTGGAAGGTACTTTCAGAAGAGCCTTACATCGGTTATCTTCACCGTGTTGATCAATCTATCAACCGCAATATTATTGTGGCAGTAAAACCATAATCGACTTGAGTCGAACGAACCCTATGGAAAAGCCAACGACACGTTGGCTTTTTTTACCTCTGAGCTCAACGAGTTCTCTTGTAAATAGAAGGTAGAGAATGAAACCGACAGTGGAAATTTTGACAGATATTTTGGCGGAAGTACGCCCTTTAATCGGCCAAGGTAAAGTGGCTGATTACATTCCTGCTCTGGCAAAAGTACCTAGCAACAAGTTAGGTATTGCGGTATACACCAACGAAGGTGAGGTTATTAAGGCGGGTGATGCCGATGAACCTTTCTCTATCCAATCTATTTCAAAAGCATTGAGCTTGACGTTAGCGATGTGCTTGTACAAGCAAGAAGAAATTTGGTCTCGAGTGGGAAAAGAGCCTTCGGGGCAGGCATTTAATTCGCTAATCCAGCTAGAAATGGAGCAAGGTATTCCTCGTAATCCATTTATAAATGCTGGAGCGATAGTAGTGGCAGATTTGTTACAAACTCGCTTATCTGCACCTCGTCAGCGCCTGTTGGAATTTGTGCGTCAGCTTTCTGGTGATACCCATATTGTGTATGACAAAGTCGTTGCGGCATCCGAAATGATGCATGGTGATCGTAATGCGGCGATTGCATATCTCATGCGTTCGTTTGGCAACTTCGAAAATGAAGTGATTCCAGTACTACAAAACTACTTCCACGCTTGTGCGCTGAAGATGAGTTGCATCGATTTGGCTAAAACGTTTAGCTATTTAGCAAACAAGGGCACATCGGTACAAACGGGTAAGCCTGTAGTTTCTCCTGTGCAAACCAAACAACTTAATGCACTGTTAGCAACGTGTGGCTTGTATGATGGCGCGGGCGAGTTTGCTTATCGCGTTGGTATGCCTGGTAAGTCTGGTGTTGGTGGTGGCATTATTGCGGTAGTACCTGGTGAAATGACCATTTCAGTATGGTCTCCAGAGCTTGATCCTTCAGGTAACTCGCTTGCTGGTACTAAGGCGCTTGAGCTGCTCTCAGAGCGAATTGGCCGTTCAATTTTCTAATGTTGGAAATGTGTCAACCTTATTTAGGATGGTACTGTTTCTAAATAAAAAGCCTCTCAATTGAGAGGCTTTTTTTGTTTTGGGGTTGCGTTAGTCTTCGCTTTCTTCGGCCATAAAGGCTTCGAGCAAATCATTAAGGAAGAGCTTCCCTTTTTCAGTAATTTGCCAATGGGTAGCCGTTTCACTCAGGTAGCCCATTTCTATCGCCCAGTCGATGGTTTCTTGAATCGTACTGAGCGGTAAGCCCGTGGTGTCCACATAATCTTGCTTCGGACAGGCTTCGATTAAGCGGAATCGGTTCATAAAAAACTCGAATGGACGATCTTCATCCGCGACGACATGTTCTGTATGCAGATAAGGTTTGACCATATTTTGATAAGCCGCTAAATAGCCTCGCGGGTGTTTTACCTTTGTCGTTCGAATAATACGTCCGTCGGTAAAACTGAGTTTGCCATGAGAGCCACAACCGATACCAAGGTAATCACCAAAGCGCCAGTAGTTGAGGTTGTGCTGACACTGATAGCCCGGCTTGCTGTAACCGGAGATTTCATATTGCACATAACCCGCAGCTGCAAGTTTTTGGTGTCCGAGCTCGAAAATATCCCACAAGTCATCTTCGTCAGGTAGCGTTGGTGGCTTGTAGTAAAACATGGTGTTTGGTTCGATGGTCAGCTGATACCAAGACAAGTGCGGCGGTGCCAACTCAATCGCTTTGTCCAAATCTGCCAAGGCTTGTTCGATGCTTTGATCAGGTAAGCCGTGCATGAGATCGAGGTTAAAGCTGTTCAAACCGATTTGGTGCGCCAGCTGAGCAGCGTTGACGGCTTCGTCTTGGCCGTGAATACGCCCCAAACGCTCAAGCTTTTGTTGCTCAAAGCTTTGCACGCCGATAGAGATACGCGTTACACCAGCTTTGCGGTAGCCAACAAAACGCTCTGCTTCGATGGTGCCTGGATTCGCTTCCATGGTGATTTCGATTTCAGGCTTGAACGGAATACGCGCTTCAATGCCCTTAAGTAGACGCTCGATGCCTTCTGCCGAAATCAAACTCGGCGTACCACCACCAATGAAGATTGAATGCAGTAGACGTGGCGCTTCGTTAAGTCGGTATTTCTCAATGTCGGTATCCAAATCTTCTAAAAGGGCACTGATGTACTCTTCTTCTGGAATCTCGGTTTTGAGCGCGTGAGAGTTAAAGTCGCAATACGGGCACTTTTGCACACACCACGGGATGTGTACATACAAGCTGAGTGCTGGGGGCGTTAACATGGTCTAATTCGCTCGTGATTACTGAGACACTTGCTCAGACAGTTGAGCAAACAACGACTTGAGCGCTTTACCGCGGTGAGACAGTTGTTTCTTACGTGCAGGTTCAAGTTCGGCTGACGCACAGTTGTCTTCAGGAACAAAGAAGATTGGGTCGTAGCCAAAGCCATTTTTACCGTGTGCTTCAGTTAGAATTCGGCCTTCCCATTTACCGTGACAGACGATAGGCGTTGGGTCGTTCTCGTGACGCATGAGGACTAATACGCAGTGGAAACGTGCTGTACGCTCTGCTTCTGGTACGCCTTCCATTGCCGCTAGCAATTTTACTAGATTCTCTTGATCAGATGCGCTCTCGCCTGCGTAACGTGCAGAGTAAATGCCCGGAGCGCCTTTTAAGAAATCGACTTCTAATCCAGAGTCGTCTGCAATGGCAGGAAGCCCTGTTTCTTGTGCGGCATGGCGAGCTTTAATGATTGCGTTTTCAATGAAAGTTGTACCCGTTTCAGCTACTTCCGATACATTGAATTCACTTTGCGCTAATACTTCAAAGCCGAAGTCAGACAACAAATCTGCCATTTCACGAACTTTGCCTTGGTTACCAGTTGCTAGCACAATTTTTTTCATGGGAATCTCTTTTAATAGTGATAGAGGAGAACAAATCGTTCTCCTCTAGATATTCTTTAACTAATAAGTGGTTTTTAGCCTGCTTAGATCCAAAAGCTTTTGGAACATCACAACCCAATTACTCTTCAACATAAAACTTCTGGGTGAATTTAAGCTTACCTGAGCCTTTGTTTCCAGCTTTTACGTCAATATCGAAAGTAAAAGTTTCTTCGTGGGTAATTGGCAGTTCGGCTAAATAGTATATCGCATTGCCTTCTTTGACTTCACGAAAGGTCAAGGTCTGAGTTTGGCCGATAAGGTTCTTCGCGCGTCCAGCAATTTTTGCTTCTAATGCTGGCTTACCCAATGAAGCTCTATCTAACACGCTAATATTAACCACAGCGAGGTATCCATTACGTTTGATATCGTAGCTACGTGCGACTTTGGGTGTTAGGAATGTTGAGTTAAACGCGACATAGTGTACTTCGATATCTTTCATATTTTTAAACTGATCGGCGAAGCTTGGTAACGACAACAGGCTAATCAGTAATGCGGTAATCCATTTGCTCATTGTTACTTCCTCAAAGCACTTGTTATAAAACAACCATAGCTGCAATTTTACCTTGGTCAGGGGGTAAAAAATGCGTACTCAGTCGTTGGTATTAGTAAGTGTGGTACAAAATCGTAAATAAAAAGCCATCATAAGATGGCTTTAATTTCTGTCGGTATCTGGGTAGGCGATTCTATCCGAATTTGTTTGTGCCGTCCTAATTCACCTTTTTCTATGTGAACCAAGCCCTTAGCGATTTTAAACTGCTTGGCTAAGAACTTAGTTAGGTGTGCATTAGCTTTGCCATCGACAGGTGGAGCAGTAATGGCGATTTTTAGCTCTTCACCATGCAAGCCAACGATTTTATCGCGGCTAGCTTTAGGTTGAATATAGAGCTTCAGGATGATGTCCTCACCATCTTGCCAAACTGCAGCTGACATTATAGCTGGAACCAAATTGGACCAATGATATCGCCCATTAAGAAGTTCGCGAACTGCAAGCCGATAAATAACACCAGTACGCTTAAATCAAGACCACCAATAGCCGGAAGAATACGACGGATTGGAGCGCACATTGGCTCGGTCAGTTGATGGAATACGTACTCGATAGGGCTGCGGCCTTGGCTTACCCAGCTCAAAATTGCACGGATCAATAGTACCCAGAACAATAGGCCACCAGCGGCTTTGATTAATGATAGTAAGCCCAAGAATAAGAAGTCAGCGCTGAAAGAGACGGAACCGTTCGAAGCTATTAGGATAAGCACGACAAATTTAAGCACACACAACACGTAGGCAAACAACACGGTTGCTAGGTCAATATTCCCCACGGAAGGGATAACGCGGCGCAGTGGACCAATGACCGGCTGAGTCGCTTTTACTATAAATTGCGAGAATGGGTTGTAGAAGTCTGCGCGCGCAGCTTGCAACCAAATTCGCAAAATTACGACCATGATGTACAGGTCAAATAGGGTTGAGATGAGAAAACTCATTGAATTCATAAGGTACCCTTAACAAGTGATGGATGATACTAAACGGAGTTCATCCAAATAATTAAAACAGTTTTTCCATTTCTTCCGCGCGAGCCACAGCAGCTTGCATGGCTTTAGCGACAATATCTGAAAGTTGATGTTCGTTGAATGTACGCAGTGCTTCTGCCGTTGTCCCACCTTTCGATGTTACGTTCTCACGCAGGGTCGATAGCTCAGTTTCTGGGTTGCTAACCACCATACTGGCCGCGCCCAGTGCAGCTTGCTGAACCAATAGTCGAGCGGTCTCTTTATCAAAGCCTTGCGCAATCGCTTCTGCTTGCATCGCTTCCATAAACAGGAAGAAGTATGCTGGAGCACTGCCCGCTGCGGCAATCACATTATTGATGCCAGACTCTTGCTCAACCCAACATACTTTACCGACCGCTTCCATTAACTCTGCGGCAAAAGCTTTGTCGTGCTCGGTTACATGAGTTGGTGCGAACAACCCACTCATACCCAACCCAAGTTGTGATGGCGTATTTGGCATAACACGAACCAAGTTCAATTTGGTGGCTAGCATATCATCCAATCGTGAACAGTTGATGCCTGCGGCAATAGAAATCACCAGTTTATTAGTGAAATCGATCGATTGCAGTGGTTTACAGACATCCGCCATCATTTGCGGTTTTACAGACAATACCACCACATCCGCCTCGGTCGCAGCTTGGATGTTATCGCTGGTGGTACGGATGCCAAAATCTTGTTCTAGCAGAAGGCGGCGAGCCTCTGAAGGAGCCGTCGCGGTAATGTTTTGCGCTGGGTATCCGTTAGCAACCAAGCCGGAAACAATGGCTCTCACCATGTTGCCAGCACCAATGAAGGCGATTTTTTTATGTTCCATTTGTCTGATTTCCATCATGATATTTAGAATTTGTTGTGCGCTCAGGTGTATAATGGCGCCGCTGTTACTTACTGCTCCTATTGGCGAGTAAGATGATTGCGCATTTACGCTCTAACGATTGGCGACATAACTTATGTCGCGAGTGAGCGTTTTGTTGATTTAGCTGTAGTCTCGTGCGCCGAAAATAGCGGTTCCAATACGAACCATTGTACTACCAGCTTCGATTGCAGCGGTCATATCACCACTCATTCCCATTGATAATGTATCGATTTCTGGGAACTGTGCTTCGAGTGTTTGCTTCAACGTAGCCAACTTCTGAAATTCACGGAGTTGTGATTCGTAGTCAGACACGTTGGCAGGAATCGACATCAACCCTCTTAAAGTGAGGTTGGGTAGGCGAGAAATCAACTCCGCCAGCTCGAATACTTCCGCTTCAGTGACACCAGATTTAGATGTCTCACCACTGGTGTTAACCTGAATCAGAACTTGTAGCGGTTTAAGTTCGCTTGGCCGCTGATCATTCAGGCGTTGAGCAATCTTGGTTCGATCGATGGTGTGAACCCAATCGAAATGTTCAGCAACAAGTCGCGATTTATTTGATTGGATCGGGCCAATGAAGTGCCATTCGATTCGATTATCTGGATAATGCTCGGTAAAGTGCTGAACTTTACTGACGCCCTCTTGAACGTAGTTTTCACCAAAGGCGGTTTGTCCCGCTTGGTAGGCTTCGAGAATTGCCTCGACAGGTTTAGTTTTGCTTACCGCTAGAAGTTGCACTGACTCTGGAGTTCGACCACATTTTTGCTCGTCATATCGAATTTGAGAGGTGATATGTTCAATATTTTGTTGAATACTACTCATAGCTGTACTTTAGACTTAAGGATTTTAAATGGATATCACTGAGTTACTGGATTTTAGTGTAAAACATAATGCCTCGGATCTACATCTTTCTGCAGGTGTCCCACCAATGGTTCGTATTGATGGGGATGTGAGAAAACTAGGCATTCCAGCGTTTACACACCAAGAAGTGCATCGTTTGGTTTTCGAAATCATGAACGATGCCCAACGCAGTGAATTCGAAGAAAAACTCGAAGTCGATTTCTCTTTTGAGTTGCATAACGTTGGCCGTTTCCGTGTCAACGCTTTCAACCAATCTCGCGGTTGTGCGGCAGTATTCCGTACCATTCCAAGTAGCATTCCAACTCTGGAAGAGCTAGAAGCGCCAGAGATCTTCAAAAAAATTGCGAACGCTGAAAAAGGCTTAGTTCTGGTCACTGGCCCAACAGGTTCAGGTAAATCGACGACCTTAGCAGCCATTGTTGACTACATTAACCGTAATCACAACAAGCACGTACTCACAATTGAAGATCCGATTGAATTTGTTCACAACAACAATAAATGTTTGATCAACCAGCGTGAAGTTCACCGTGACACCCATAGTTTCCAAAATGCTTTGCGTAGTGCATTGCGCGAAGACCCAGACGTTATTCTGGTTGGTGAGATGCGTGACAAAGAAACCATCAGCCTTGCCTTAACGGCGGCAGAAACGGGTCACTTAGTTTTCGGGACGTTGCACACCAGCTCGGCGGCAAAAACCATTGACCGTATTATCGATGTGTTTCCTGGTAGTGATAAAGATATGGTTCGCTCGATGCTATCTGAGTCCCTTCGTTCGGTTATCGCGCAAAAGCTTCTGAAGCGTAATGGTGGTGGCCGTATTGCATGCCATGAAATTATGATGGCAACGCCTGCGATTCGCAACTTGATCCGCGAAGACAAAGTCGCGCAGATGTATTCGATCATTCAAACAGGTGCGGCTCACGGCATGCAAACCATGGAGCAAAATGCTCGTCAGTTAATGGCGCAAGGCATGGTTGCTCGTGAAGAGGTCGATAGTAAGATCGGATTAGAAGTGCAGCAATTCTCGTAACGTTCATACAGATAATGGTGAATACGGAAGATGGATCTAGATAAATTTCTCGAAGGCATGCTGGCGCTGAAAGCGTCGGATCTTTACATCACGGTTGGAGCGCCAATTCTATTTCGTGTGGATGGCGAATTGCGTCCGCAAGGGGAAAAACTTACCGAGAGCGATGTGGCTGCATTACTCGACAGCGCTATGGAACCAGATCGGCGTCAGGAATTTCGTAAAAGTCGCGAGTCGAATTTTGCCATTGTGAGAGATTGTGGTCGCTTCCGTGTGAGTGCCTTTTTTCAACGCGAGTTACCAGGCGCAGTGATTCGTCGTATTGAAACTAATATTCCTACTTTTGAGCAGTTAAAGTTACCGTTAGTGTTGCAAGATTTGGCGATAGCTAAGCGTGGTTTGGTGCTGGTGGTCGGTGCTACTGGTTCGGGTAAATCGACCACTATGGCGGCGATGACAGGCTATCGAAACAGCAATAAAACCGGGCACATTTTGACGGTCGAAGATCCGATCGAGTTCGTGCATGAACACAAGCGCTGTATCGTGACTCAACGTGAAGTTGGGTTAGATACGGAAAGCTATGAAGTTGCGCTTAAAAACTCGCTGCGCCAAGCACCAGATATGATTTTGATTGGTGAGATCCGTAGCCGTGAAACAATGGAATACGCGATGACCTTCGCCGAAACGGGTCACCTGTGTATGGCAACGTTGCACGCCAACAATGCAAACCAAGCTTTAGAGCGCATTCTTCACTTGGTACCGAAAGATCAAAAAGAACAATTCTTGTTCGACTTGTCGATGAATCTGAAAGGCGTGGTTGGTCAGCAGCTGATCCGAGATAAAAATGGGCAGGGACGTCATGGTGTATTTGAGATCTTGCTAAATAGCCCACGTGTGTCGGATTTGATTCGTCGCGGAGATTTACATGAGTTGAAGTCAACCATGGCTCGCTCAAATGAGTTTGGTATGCTGACGTTCGATCAATCTCTTTATAAGTTAGTGATGCAAGGTAAGATCAGCGAAGAGGATGCACTACATAGTGCCGACTCGGCGAATGATCTGCGCTTGATGTTGAAAACGCAGCGTGGTGAAGCATTCTCTACGGGCAGTTTGGCAAACGTTAAGATCGATATGGATTAATCCAATCCAGAAACAAAAAAGGTTGGCAGGAGCCAACCTTTTTTCATTGTGCTTGAAGTGTTTACTCACCCCAAAGGGCTTCAAACCAGCTTTCTAGAATCACCACCGCTGACTGGCAGTCAACATTACCTTTCGATAGGGCTTTGTAGCCGCCCATGCTGAACAACTCCGCACGAGCTTCTGCAGTAGATAAACGCTCATCATGCAGTTCAACTGGCAATCCGTATCGGCCTTGCAGACGCTTAGCAAATTTTCGTGCACGAGGGGTTATGGTCTCAAGGTCTTTACCATGCAGATCGGTCGGTAAACCGACCACTAGCAAATCTGGTTGCCACTCTTTGATTTGCTTTTCGATATCGTCCCAGTTTGGAATACCGTCATTGGCTTTAAAGGCTTTTAATGGGGAAGCTGTACCAGTAATTTCTTGGCCAATAGCGCTACCAATGCTTTTGGTTCCAAAGTCAAAAGCCATAATTGTGCGTGACATAAGGTGTCTCTATCTAATGTAACTGTATATTTGGACTAAGCATGTCCAGAGTCTGCTGAAAGGTGACTTGGGTCGATACCCAGCTTTTCGACCGCTTTCTTCCAACGCTCGTTGATTGGTGTATTAAAGATAATTTCAGGCGTCGCTTCAATGGTGAGCCAAGAGTTTTCGACCAGCTCACTTTCTAATTGGCCTGCACTCCAACCGGAGTAGCCCAGTGCCACTAGGTAATCACTTGGTTCTGCTTCTGTTCCTAACACCGAAAGAATATCACGCGAAGTGGTTACCGCGAGGTCATCGGTCATTTGGACGCTGGACTCGTAGTAATCTTTGGGTTTATGCAAAATAAAACCACGATCTTCCGAGATTGGGCCGCCATTGTAGACTGGTCTATCTAGACTGGCTTCAAATAGGCGCGGGTGTACTGGCTGAACTTCCACCTGCTTGAGCATGTTGCCGACGGTGATATCAACAGGAGCATTGATCATCAGCCCCATAGCGCCGTCTTCGTTGTGCTCACAAACGTAGATCACGCTGTTTTGAAAGTACGGATCTTTCATCCCAGGCATGGCAACCAAAAAGTGATTTGTGAGATTCATACTCATATTGACCCTTAACTCTCGTAAATGCCCTTAAGCAAACATCATACAATTTACCATCTAGGTATGTGCATGAGTTTGCTTAAGTTAATGTACTACGCTCTCTATTAACTGTAATACAGTTTGAGTTATTCGCCTTTTACTCGACGCTCAATCGCATCCATCAGCTTGCCTGTGATTGAGATATCAAAAGCTGCTTCAATTTCGCGAATACAGGTTGGGCTGGTGACGTTGATTTCTGTTAGCTTGTCGCCAATTACGTCAAGGCCAACAAAGATAAGGCCTTTTTCTTTCAGTGTCGGAGCAACGGTTTGCGCAATTTTGAGGTCGGTTTCGCTTAGCGGACGAGCTTCACCAGTACCACCAGCGGCTAGGTTGCCGCGCGTTTCGCCTTTAGCAGGAATGCGTGCTAGACAGTAAGGCATAGGTTCGCCATCTACCACTAGGATACGTTTGTCACCGTTGCTGATATCTGGCACGAAGGTTTGCGCCATTGCGTAGTTTTGACCGTGGTTAGTCAATGTCTCGATGATCACAGAGACGTTTGGATCGTTTTCCTTCACACGGAAGATGGACGCGCCACCCATACCATCAAGTGGTTTCAGGATGACATCACCATGTTTTTCACGAAATTCTTTAATTTTTTCTGCTTTTCGCGTCACGATCGTTGTAGGTGTCAGCTCTGGGAACCATGCTGTAAACAGCTTTTCGTTACAATCACGTAAGCTTTGAGGCTTGTTAACGATCAGTGCACCTTGTTCTTCTGCACGCTCAAGAATGTAAGTCGCGTAGATGTATTCAGTATCAAACGGAGGATCTTTACGCATTAGCACCGCGTCTAGCTCAGACAGTTCGATAGTTTGCTCTGATTTGAACTCGTACCAACCGTTTGGATCTTCTTTTAGTTCCACCACTTTAGTATCTGCAATGGCAACGCCTTGATCGAGATGCAGATCATTCATTTCCATGTAGTGGATTTCATAGCCGCGTCGTTGCGCTTCAAGCATCATGGCAAAGCTAGAGTCTTTTTTGATGTTAATGGACGAGATTGGGTCCATTACGATACCGAGTTTGATCATTATTTTTCTCCGTTTAACCAAGATCGCCGAAACGAACTTGTAAGGCTGTAATTGCTGTCAGAGCCGCTGTTTCGGTACGCAGAACGCGAGGGCCGAGTAGCGTTTCTTCAAATTGGTATTCTCGAGTCATCTCGATTTCTTCAGACGATAAACCGCCTTCAGGACCGATCAGTAGGCGCACTTTTTCAACCGGGGTTGGCAAAGTGTTGATTGAGTATTTAGCACGAGGGTGAAGGTTAAGCTTTAAACCATCGTACTCTTCTTTACACCACTCTTCCAAGCTCATAATTGGACGAATTTCGGGCACGACATTACGCCCACATTGCTCACAGGCACTGATGGCGATTTTCTGCCATTGCGCGAGTTTTTTCTCAAAACGCTTTTGGTCAAGCTTGACGCCACAACGTTCAGAAATCAGAGGAGTGATGGTATTGACGCCAAGTTCAACAGACTTTTGGATGGTGAACTCCATCTTATCGCCACGTGAAATGACTTGACCAAGGTGCAGATCTAAAGGGGATTCAATACTGCTTTCTACACGCTCGGTGATGTTAACCAAAACTGATTTCTTGCTGACTTCACTGATAACCGCTGGGAACTCTGCGCCACTGCCGTCAAAAAGTAGAACGTCTTGGCCTTCTTTCATGCGCAAAACACGACCGATATGGCCTGCTGCGTCGTCACTTAAAGCAAGTGAGCCAAGTTGATGAATGGTTTCTGGATGATAAATTCGAGGGGTACGCATGAGATTTCCAGCAAGAGAATAAACTTAAACCCTAACATGGATGCTTTGCACCGAAAAAACAAGGGGCAAGAAGCGTTTCAATATCAGTAATTGAAACGCTTCGAGGTCGGAGGTTACAGTGCGCGGCAGGCTTCTTGAACAAATGGGTTGTGATTGCCCTGTACTTTTGCAATGCGCTCGTCACGCTCACATTCCCATTTATCGGCAGGATAGGTTTTGTTCCAAGCACTCATTAATTGCGTTTGCTGCTTCGACAGTTTGAAACCGTACTCTTTGCTCATGTATAGATAGGTACGAGCAATTGAACCACGCGCACGGTCTGGTGGCATGACTTTACGCTGCTTAAAGTTCACTTGCATCTCACAGCGACCATAACTCACGCCATCCATACCGTTCCATTGGCTGAAGTTGTAGTTCGAACGGTCACCGTTTACTTCACCAATAGCAGGAGTTAGGTTGTGCAAGTCTGCTTCCATCAAACGAAAAGTTTTGTCTTTTTTCTTACAGTTTTTACGTCCGCCATCTTGCCAGCATTGACGCTGGTGGCCAAATTGCCACGCAGGAACAATGTGCTCCCATTCGATTCGTGCAGCCCGTTTTTCTTGTTTACGGACTTGGTAACCGCAAGAGGCTAAATCGGGTAAGCCTTTCTTGCCTTGCCATTGAATGTTACAGCCACAGTAGAAGCTTGTTGGGTGGTCTTGATAAATTTTGACCGCCTCACGTTTGGCTGCAGAGAATGAGCTCGGTGGCGCGGCAATCGCAGTGCTAGAAAGCGCGATAAGCAACAGAGAGAATAAGTATTTCATGATAAAAGTCTTTATAAAGTATGGCTTTATTCATGATAACACGCATAAAATAGCTTTAGTGATGAGTAAGTTAACAATAAGTGGGGAAGGGAAGGTTTTGATCAACTCGATCTTTGTTTTGGGAACGCAAGTAACACTATGAGGTAAGGGCTACGATAATTGAATGCCGGTGAAGTTAAGTGGTTGGCGGCATTTTTGACAAGAGTACGTCGCCTCTTTGCGCAGCACTTTATTATGACGGCGAATCGATAGAGGGTAGGTCATACAACCACAACGATACTCAAAGGTTTTACCTTGAACGGATTTTACTTCAAAGCTGTGAGTGGTTTTGGCTGGTACGTTAAATACGGCTTCCATGACGCCTTTCCATTCTTTACCGTGAGGCCTAACTCGCCCGTAAACCTGATAAGTAATCAGGTGTGCTACTTCATGAGGAATGACTTCATCTAAGAATGCTTGGGTGTTTTCGCGAAATAAAACAGGGTTTAGGCGTACTTGATTTAATTGAAGGTAGGCTTTTCCTGCCGCTTTCCCACGGACGTCGAAGGTGATTGTTGGAATCGGGAAAGAACGTTTGAAAGCTTGTTCCGCCATCGCGATACATCCCGCCATCACTTGCTTGGCTTTATAGCTGAGTTCTATATCCACAATTCACCTCGATAAATCAAATAAAAAAGCCCCCGCATTGCGAGGGCCAGATCATAGCATCAGTTAATTATGGTGTGTGTTTTTTCTTGATGGTGGCATGGTAAGCGTGCCATGTACCGTAGCCTAGAATTGGCATGGTAAACAACATTCCGATCCCGTAGGTCGCAAAGCCGATAAGAATACCGCCACAGATGATCGCTGCCCAAACAATCATTGCTGGAATGTTGGATTTCACGGCATTAAAGCTGGTAAACACAGCGGTCATCATGTCTACGCGACGCTCCATCATGAGCGGAATAGAAAAGGCTGAAATGCTAAACACCACACAAGCCAAAACAAAGCCAACTAAAGAGCCGATGACAAGGAAGGGTAGGAACTCACTTAAAGGTGCCCCTTGAACAGAAGGGTAGAGTGCATGAAGTAGAGCGGCAATGCGCATCCAAAATATCATACACACTGCGAGTAACACGGCGAACGCCCATTGAGATGTTGAGTTACGACCGATCGCTTTCATTGAATGGAACAAGCTTGCTTTGTGTCCGCGCTCTCTCTCCCAACTGGCATCATACAAGCCCAGCGCGAGAAACGGACCGATTAACATGTAAACAATCAAACTGGGCATGACGACCAAGTGTGTGCCTTGCCACTGTACGAGCAAAACAATGCCTATTGCAGCTGCCATAAAACAGATGCCATAGAAAGCACTAATAAGCGGCATTCGCACGAAATCATGCAGACCTAATGCGAGCCAATGAAAAGGTGCAGAAAGATTAACCGTATTGCACGGTATGGTTCTGGCGTATTCGTTGTCTGGCACTTCCTTTCGCTTGTTGTGGAAGTCCGATGGATTAACAGTTCGAGGCATAACTCCTCCTTGATTTATTCCCACATTATCCGCTTATACCAACTGACAGCGGTTTTTGTTCAGTCAAACTTGAAGCGACTTTTTCAAGTTTACATCTGAGCATTGGCTTAGTTTGGTATCGGCCATAAAGATGCCGACTCATGTCTTTACTTAAGTGTTGCTTCCACAGTCGCCAGCATCCGACGTCTCTATTTAAATTGGAGTTAACAATATTTTAACTATTGGCGGAGATGGGATAATTTACAAATAATTGCTTAAAATTTATTCGGTATAAAAATGAGGGAGAAATAGGACTGCTTTGTGGGGCAGGGCGGTATGAGCCGAAATGGCTGGATAAAAGTTGCTGAAAATAAAAAGCCCCCGCCATAGGCGAGGGCTTGATTGATTCTTGCTTGGCTTGATTATTTGATGCCAGCGAAATCGCGTAGAAGTGCAGCTTTGTCTGTCGCTTCCCACGGGAATTCTTCACGACCGAAGTGACCGTAAGCCGCTGTCTTCTTGTAGATAGGTTGAAGAAGGTTAAGCATTTCTTGTAGACCGTATGGACGTAGGTCGAAGAATTGACGAACCGCTTCAATGATGATGTCGTGAGATACTTTCTCAGTACCGAACGTTTCCACCATGATAGACGTTGGATCAGCAACACCGATTGCGTAAGAAAGTTGGATCTCACAACGGTCAGCCATGCCTGCCGCTACGATGTTTTTCGCTACGTAGCGTGCTGCGTATGCTGCACTACGGTCAACTTTTGATGGATCTTTACCAGAAAACGCACCGCCACCGTGACGAGCTGCGCCGCCGTAGGTATCTACGATGATCTTACGACCAGTTAGGCCACAGTCACCCATAGGACCACCGATTACGAAGCGACCGGTTGGGTTAATGAAGAAGTTTGTTTCTTTGTTGATCCACTCAGAAGGTAGCACTGGCTTAATGATCTCTTCCATTACCGCTTCACGCAGGTCTGAAGTTGAGATTGAGTCACAGTGTTGAGTTGAAAGAACAACCGCGTCGATACCAACGATGTTACCTTGATCGTATTGGAATGTTACCTGAGATTTTGCATCAGGACGCAACCAAGGTAGTGTGCCGTTTTTACGAACTTCTGCTTGCTTTTGAACAAGACGGTGAGAGTAAGTAATTGGCGCTGGCATTAGTACTTCAGTTTCGTTACAAGCGTAACCAAACATGATGCCTTGGTCGCCTGCACCTTGTTCTTTAGGGTCAGCTTTATCAACACCTTGGTTGATATCTGGCGACTGTTTACCGATTGTGTTTAGTACCGCACAAGAATCTGCGTCAAAGCCCATATCTGAATGTACGTAGCCGATTTCACGAACGGTTTCACGAGTTAACTCTTCGATGTCTACCCATGCTGAAGTCGTGATTTCACCACCCACCATTACCATACCGGTTTTAACGTAAGTCTCACATGCAACACGAGCCTTTGGATCTTGCTCTAGAATCGCGTCAAGAACCGCATCAGAAATCTGGTCTGCAATTTTATCTGGATGACCTTCTGATACTGACTCAGAAGTAAACAGGTGCTTAGCCATGTTAGCTCCACTATATCTGGTTTAAAACTGGGGAATGATAAACTCTCCAGCGCAAATTAATACTAATTTTTGTAGGTGTATCTACATCTAGACGTCTATTCTAAATTTGATTGCTCGAATTACAAGCTCTTTTTTGGTTTTTGTTATAACCAAACGTTTGCCTGATTTATTGATAATTTTAAGAACCTCGAACGATTTGGCGCGAAAGGTGCAATATTTGTGAGGTTTTGGACTGGAAAACGTTTGCACACCCAACAGGGCTTTGAGAGAATTATGACCTACTTTTCGTTTCGCTTAATGTACTCAGGAGCAGACATGTCGTCTCGTAAACATCTTGCCAATGCAATTCGTGCTCTAAGCATGGATGGTGTTCAACAAGCTAACTCAGGCCACCCAGGCGCACCAATGGGTATGGCTGATATCGCTGAAGTTCTTTGGCGCTCTCACCTAAACCATAACCCTTCAAACCCAGAGTGGGCCGACCGCGATCGCTTTGTGCTGTCAAACGGTCATGGGTCAATGCTTATTTACTCTCTACTGCACTTAAGCGGTTACGAGCTATCTATTGACGATCTGAAAAACTTCCGTCAATTGCACTCAAAAACCCCAGGTCACCCAGAGTACGGCTACGCGCCTGGTATCGAGACAACAACTGGTCCTCTAGGTCAAGGCATCACTAACGCTGTTGGTATGGCGATCGCAGAGAAAGCACTAGCGGCACAGTTCAACAAAGAAGGTCACGATATCGTTGACCACTTTACGTATGTGTTCATGGGTGACGGCTGTCTAATGGAAGGCATCTCGCATGAAGCATGCTCTCTTGCTGGGACGTTAGGTCTAGGCAAACTGATCGCGTTCTGGGATGACAACGGCATTTCTATCGACGGTCACGTTGAAGGCTGGTTCTCTGACGATACACCTAAGCGTTTTGAAGCGTACGGCTGGCATGTAATCCCAGCAGTCGATGGTCACGACTCAGACGCGATCAACGCAGCAATTGAAGCAGCAAAAGCGGACCCACGTCCTACGCTTATCTGTACCAAAACAATTATCGGTTTCGGTTCTCCTAACAAGTCTGGTTCGCACGACTGTCACGGTGCACCACTAGGTCACGATGAAATCCAAGCGGCTCGCGAATACCTAGGTTGGGAGTACGGCCCATTTGAGATCCCGGCAGATGTTTACGCTGAGTGGGATGCAAAAGAAGCGGGCGCCGCGAAAGAAGCAGCTTGGAATGAAAAATTCGAAGCATACGCTGCAGCTTACCCTGCAGAAGCGGCAGAGCTTAAACGACGTCTAAACGGCGAACTTCCTGCACAGTGGGAAGAAAAAGCGAACCAAATCATTGCCGATCTTCAAGCAAACCCAGCGAACATTGCATCACGTAAAGCATCGCAAAATGCACTAGAAGCGTTTGGTCAAATGCTTCCTGAGTTTATGGGTGGTTCTGCTGACCTAGCGCCTTCTAACCTGACCATGTGGTCTGGTTCTAAGTCTCTAGAAATGGAGGACTTCTCTGGCAACTACATCCACTACGGTGTGCGTGAATTCGGTATGACCGCTATCATCAACGGTATCGCATTGCACGGTGGTTTCGTTCCTTACGGCGCAACATTCCTAATGTTCATGGAATATGCTCGTAACGCAATGCGTATGGCTGCGCTGATGAAAATTCAGAACATCCAAGTTTACACGCATGATTCGATCGGTCTTGGCGAAGATGGCCCAACTCACCAACCTGTTGAGCAAATGGCGTCTCTACGTGTAACTCCAAACATGAGCACATGGCGCCCATGTGACCAAGTTGAGTCTGCAGTTGCATGGAAACTAGCGATTGAACGTAAAGATGCACCAACTGCACTTATCTTCTCTCGTCAAAACCTAGCGCAACAAGAGCGTACTGCTGAACAAGTCGCAGACATCGCGAAAGGTGCTTACATCCTGAAAGATAGCGAAGGTAAGCCTGAGCTAATCCTTATCGCAACAGGTTCTGAGGTTGAGCTTGCAGTGAAAGCCGCTGAGCAACTAACTTCAGAAGGCAAGAAAGTACGCGTTGTTTCAATGCCATCAACAGATGCATTCGACAAACAAGACGCCGCTTACCGTGAATCTGTACTGCCATCAGACGTAACGGCACGTATCGCTATTGAAGCGGGCATTGCTGATTTCTGGTACAAGTACGTTGGCTTTGACGGTCGCATCATCGGTATGACAACATTCGGTGAATCCGCACCTGCTGGTCAGCTATTCGAAATGTTTGGCTTCACGACTGAAAACGTAGTGAACACAGCAAAAGAATTGCTAGCGTAATTGCAGGACCGTCTAAACAGTCGAACGTAAACGACAACTGTTAGATGCTAAAGTTAGAAAGGCCATCATTATGATGGCCTTTTTATTTTTGTCAGGTTTTCCAACCTTGTGGAATGCTTTGATGAATGCAGTCTAAAAGTACGGATAAGCGCAGTGGTGGTCGTCCTGCTGGTGTATAGCAGTTAATGGAAATAGGCTCAGAAAGCCAACCTTCTAAGCAAGGTGTGATTCGCCCTGGGTGATGTTTCTCATAGCCGCATGCTGTCCAAGTCGGCAGCAGTCCAATACCATGACCATTCGCGATACTGTCTATTTGCATTGCTATGTTGTCGCTGTATAGGCGACTAACAAAGGGTTCTAAAAAGAACTCACCGTGTTGAGGGTGTGCTAGCATCAATCCATTTTCTTGCACTGAACCAAAATCGATCCATGGATGTGCTTCAAGTTCTTTGGGGTGCGGTATAGGCCCATGTTGTTTTAGATAATTTGGAGAGGCAAAAGGGGTATAGCGAAATACCCCCAGCACTTCTTTTCGCCAGTCTAGCTCTTTACGTTCACCGAGCCAGATGAACAAATCTGGGTCATGATGCGCCTCAGAAAAGTCACTGGTAAGTTGAACTCTAACATCGGGATTATCAGCAAGAAAACGATTGAGTACGCCGCCGAGCCAGCTTCTAACTAAGGCAGTGTGACAAACAATATGCAGTGGCCCTGAAACTTGGTTCGTTAAACCTTGAAGTGCATCATAACTCTCTTCACTTAACTCAAGAATCTGGCGGCTGTAGTGGGCAAAGATTTCTCCAGCTCTTGTCAGAACTAATCGATTACCTTGTCTGGCGGTTAGAGCCTGACCGAAGTCTTCTTCTAATTGTGCCAAGCGACGACTTAGCGTTGATTTTGGCTGATTAAGGGCTTTAGCAGCGGCTGTCAAACTTTTATGCTGATTGAGCGCATCAAAGGCTCTAATTGATGCTAAGTCGTGCATATTTATTTTACTCCTTACTGCGTTATGTACGAGTTCCATAAATGGAAAGAACCGTTCCATAACTCTCACTATGCATCTCATTCTATTTGTGAATAATTCACTTTCGAAAATAATAATCATTATCAATTATGGAGATGTAGATGTCTACTCTTAGACTGCCAGTTATTACCGCAACTGGTATTTTAGCCTTCGTCAGTGTCCCTCATGTTTTTGCCAATGATGCAGTTTCTAAAATGGAAACAGTGGTTGTAACTGCATCAAGCTACGAGCAATCTCAAGCGGACGCGCCTGCAAGTATTAGTGTGATTTCACGTGAGGAGTTGGACTCTCGTTATTACCGCGATGTGACTGATGCACTAAAAAGTGTACCAGGTGTTGTCGTGACAGGTGGTGGTGATACCACCGACATTAGTATCCGTGGTATGGGTTCTAAATACACTTTGATACTGGTCGATGGTAAGCGTCAAAGCACGCGTGAAACTCGTCCAAATAGTGACGGTCCTGGTATCGAACAAGGTTGGTTACCTCCTCTTCAAGCGATTGAGCGAATCGAAGTTATTCGTGGCCCAATGTCGACGCTTTATGGTTCTGATGCGATTGGTGGTGTGATTAACGTCATCACACGAAAAGATGCGCTAGAGTGGACGGGTAATGTTCAACTGGGCACGGTACTACAAGAGAATAGCCGCTCAGGTGGAGAGCAGAGCGCGAATTTTTTCGTTAATGGTCCGTTGGCTGAAAATTTATCTCTCCAAGTATATGGTCAGTACACAACCAGAGAAGAAGATGACATCGAATACGGTTATGAAGATAAAGATATGCAGAGTATCTCTTCAAAACTGACTTACCAGATTAATGAGCGCCACTCGGTGCAATTAGAAGGTGGCACGTCGGCACAAAGTCGTCGTGGTAATGTGGGCCTTTCAGTGCCGACCACTGGGTGTCGTGGTGGGTGTGAAGACTCACTGAATGAATATCGTCGTAATTACGTAACGGTAAGCCACAACGGTGATTGGGATTCGATTGGTACTTCAGATACTTACTTACAGCGTGAAGAGAGCGAGAACAAATCTCGTGAGATGACGATCACCAACACCACGTTCAAATCGAGCTTGGTGACTGGTATTGGAAACCATACGTTGACGACGGGTGTGGACGCCACTCATGCAGAGCTTGAGGATTTCACCTCCAACAAAGCGTCGTCGAAGACTGAAACATCGAATACGCAGTGGGCTGTTTTCATTGAAGATGAATGGAGAATCGCTGATCCGTTTAGCGTTACGCTTGGCGGCCGTCTAGATCATGACGAAAACTATGGCGCGCATTTTAGTCCGCGTGTTTACGGTGTATGGCGAGTTGACCCGTCTTGGACGGTGAAAGGCGGTGTGGCAACAGGTTTCCGTTCTCCACAATTACGTGAAATTACTCCTGGCTGGGCGCAAGTCAGTGGTGGCGGTAATATCTACGGTAACCCAGATCTTGACCCTGAAACGTCGCTAAACAAAGAAATCAGCGTCTTGTATCAAGGTGATTCTGGCTTAGATGTCTCTTTGACAGCGTTCCATAACGAATTCAAAGATAAGATCACACGTGTTGTTTGTCCAGACACTATCTGTACTGATGGTCCAAACCAATGGGGCGCAGATCCAACGTACCGTATTAACGTGGATGAAGCCGTCACACAAGGTATTGAAGCGACCTTAGCATCGCCGTTAACGGAAACCATTTACCTTAGCTCGAGCTACACATTTACCGACTCAGAGCAAAAAACAGGTGAATACAAAGGCATGCCGCTGCAGCAGTTACCAAAGCATCTGTTTAATGTGGATGTGACTTGGCAAACGACAACAGATCTAGAGAGCTGGGCGAAAGTCACGTACCGAGGTAAAGAAATGGATCCGGTTACTGGCCCATCAAGAAACAGTATTGTAGAACCAGCTTATACCTTTGTGGACGCCGGTGTGACATACCAGTTAACCGACAATACTCGTATTAAAGGCGCTATCTATAACTTGCTGGACGAGGAAATCAGTTACGAAGAATACGGATATATTGAAGATGGTCGTCGCTACTGGTTAGGTTTAGACGTCGCATTTTAATTATCTATCGTTGTAATAAGGTCGAGCATAGTCTCGACCTTTTTTAATCCTGCTTTACTTTGATTCAACAGGTGCGTTTGTCAGCCTGATCAGGTAGTATCTGTGACACGAAATTTTTGGTAGGGCGAAGGATAAATGCTAAAGGTTGCGATCAATGGATTTGGACGTATAGGTCGTAATGTTCTGCGAGCGGTGTATGAAAGCGGAAAACACCAGCAGATCAAGGTTGTGGCGGTTAACGAACTAGCACAGCCAGAGGCGATGGCACACCTACTGCAATATGACACCAGTCATGGTCGCTTTGGTAAAAAAATTTCCCATGACCAAGAACATTTGCATGTTCATCATGACAGCGGTGAATATGATTCCATTCGCATTCTCCACCTCTCCGAAATCGAATTACTTCCTTGGCGTGATTTAGAAGTTGATATCGTCTTGGATTGCACTGGTGTATTTGGTTCGCAAGCGGATGGGCAAGCGCATATAGAAGCTGGCGCGAAGAAAGTACTGTTTTCGCACCCGGGCGCAAACGACCTAGATAATACGATTATCTATGGCGTGAACCACGAAACTCTGAAAGACGAGCACCGTGTTGTCTCCAATGGTTCTTGCACCACCAACTGTATCGTTCCCATCATAAAAGTATTAGACGAAGCCTTCGGCATAGAGTCTGGCACCATTACGACAATTCATTCGTCCATGAACGATCAACAAGTAATCGATGCGTATCATAACGACTTACGCCGTACCCGCGCTGCAAGCCAATCTATTATTCCGGTGGACACTAAGTTGCATAAGGGGATTGAAAGAATCTTCCCGAAATTTTCCAACAAATTCGAAGCAATTTCTGTTCGTGTTCCAACGGTTAACGTCACTGCAATGGATTTAAGTGTCACAATTAGTACAAATGTGAAAGTTAATGACGTAAATCAAACCATTGTTAACGCATCTCAGTGTACATTACGTAACATTGTTGACTATACTGAATCGCCACTCGTTTCCATCGACTTTAACCACGACCCCCATAGTGCGATTGTGGATGGAAGCCAGACTAGAGTGAGTAACGGGCAACTCGTAAAAATGCTCGTTTGGTGCGACAACGAATGGGGCTTTGCTAACCGGATGCTGGATACTGCCTTAGCAATGCAAGCTTCTTCGCAAGTGGAACAGTAATGACGAAGAAGTGATGGAGAATTTTTATTTCTAGCCTTGAAATAAATCCATAATATCTCCATATCTATAACCAGTTTGAAGAATTAACAGGCTTGGCAGGGTTGCCGAGTTTTCAAAAACTTTAATTATTAAATATTTGAGAGGACACATCATGTCTGTAATCAAGATGACTGACCTGGATCTTGCAGGTAAACGTGTATTTATCCGTGCTGACCTAAACGTGCCAGTAAAAGACGGTAAAGTAACTTCGGATGCACGTATCATCGCATCTCTTCCAACTATTAAGCACTGCCTAGAAGCAGGCGCTAAAGTAATGGTTACGTCTCACCTAGGTCGCCCAACTGAAGGTGAATACGCTGAAGAGTTCTCTCTACAACCAGTTGTTAACTACCTAAACGACGCACTAGATTGCGAAGTGAAGCTAGCAAAAGACTACCTAGATGGCCTAGAGCTAAATGCGGGTGAACTTGTTGTTCTTGAAAACGTTCGCTTCAACAAAGGCGAAAAGAAAAACGACGAAGAGCTATCTAAGAAATACGCAGCACTATGTGACGTATTCGTAATGGACGCATTCGGTACGGCTCACCGTGCTCAAGCATCTACTCACGGCGTTGGCATGCACGCAGACGTAGCATGTGCTGGTCCTCTACTAGCGAACGAACTGGAAGCGCTAGGCAAAGCAATGGACAAGCCAGCTCGTCCAATGGTTGCTATCGTAGGTGGTTCAAAAGTTTCTACTAAGCTAACTGTTCTTGAGTCTCTATCTAAAATCGCTGACCAACTCGTTGTTGGTGGTGGTATTGCTAACACATTCATCGCAGCTGCTGGCCACAACGTTGGTAAGTCTCTATACGAAGCAGACCTAGTTGAAACAGCTAAGAAGCTAATGGACGAGTGTGCAATTCCAGTAGCAACAGACGTTGCATGTGCGAAAGCATTCGACGAGAACGCAGAAGCTGAAATTAAGCACGTTTCTGAAGTACAAGACGACGACATGATCTTCGACCTTGGTCCAGATTCAACTGCTGAACTAGCTGAAATCCTTAAAAACGCTAAGACTATCCTATGGAATGGTCCAGTAGGCGTATTCGAATTCAAGAACTTCGAAGCAGGTACTAAAGGTATCTCTGAAGCTATCGCAGCTTCTGAAGGCTTCTCTGTTGCAGGCGGTGGTGACACGCTAGCAGCTATCGACAAGTTCGGTATCAAAGCGGATGTATCTTACATCTCTACTGGCGGTGGCGCTTTCCTTGAGTTCGTAGAAGGTAAAGTTCTTCCAGCAGTAGAAATGCTAGAAGCACGCGCTAAGTAATTAAAGCAAAGCGGGGGAGTGATTCTCCCGCTTTCTTGTTTGCTGCAACGTGTGAGGAACTCTGCTAGAATAGCCTCAGTTGTGAGCAAACGTTTGCAAGATTTTCAACTTAACAAGTTTTGTTTAAAAACGACAGATAAATAGGATTACATCCATGTCTAAGATCTTCGACTTCGTAAAACCAGGTGTTATCTCTGGCGATGACGTTCAGAAAGTATTTGAAGTTGCAAAAGAAAACAGCTTTGCACTTCCAGCAGTAAACTGTGTGGGTACTGACTCTGTAAACGCAGTACTTGAAGCAGCTGCAAAAGTTAAAGCTCCAGTTATCGTTCAGTTCTCTAACGGTGGCGCTGCTTTCTTTGCTGGTAAAGGTCTAAAACTTGAAGGTCAAGAAGCTCAAATCCTAGGTGCTGTTGCTGGTGCGAAATACGTTCACGCTGTAGCTGAAGCTTACGGTGTTCCAGTAATCCTACACACTGACCACGCAGCTAAGAAACTACTTCCTTGGATCGACGGTCTACTAGACGCTGGTGAAGAGTACTTCGCGCAAACTGGTAAGCCACTATTCTCTTCTCACATGATCGACCTTTCTGAAGAGTCTCTAGAAGAGAACATCGAAATTTCTGCTAAGTACCTAGAGCGCATGGCTAAAATGAACATGACTCTAGAAATCGAACTAGGTTGTACTGGTGGTGAAGAAGACGGCGTTGACAACTCTGATATGGATGCGTCTGAGCTATACACTTCTCCAGAAGACGTTGCATACGCATACGAGAAACTAAGCGCAATCAGCCACCGTTTCACTATCGCAGCATCTTTCGGTAACGTACACGGCGTATACAAGCCAGGTAACGTTGTACTAACTCCAACTATCCTACGTGATTCTCAAGCGCACGTTTCTGAGAAATTCGGTCTTCCAGCGAACTCTCTAAACTTCGTATTCCACGGTGGTTCAGGTTCTTCTCTAGAAGAAATCCGTGAATCTATCGGCTACGGTGTAATCAAAATGAACATCGATACTGATACACAGTGGGCTACTTGGGATGGTATCCGTAAGTTCGAAGCTGAAAACCACGATTACCTACAAGGTCAGATCGGTAACCCAACTGGTGAAGATGCACCAAACAAGAAGTACTACGATCCACGCGTATGGCTACGTGCAGGCCAAGCTTCAATGGTTACTCGTCTAGAGCAAGCATTTGCTGACCTTAACGCAGTTGACGTACTATAATCGTTACTGATTAAGTTACTTAAAAACCCGCTCTTTGAGCGGGTTTTTTTATGTCTATCACTTTCTTCCCCGCTGCTTTCTCCCGATATTTTTATGCGTTAGATTGTATTTGCTAGTGAGATATCTCACCTTTAACGTTTTTTTAAAGAAAACATGGGAATATCAGTCTTAAGAGTGGCGAAATCAGAGTGCATTGCGTAACCTGTAACAAGTCAGTGTCAGAAAGCTCTGATAAAGTCTTGTTTTGCATATCTTTGCGAAACTCTGACTTTGAAAAAAGCCAGAGTTGGGATATTGTGCCAAAAATCTGACACTGTTCAGTGGAGCAATAGGGATGTTGTTTTAGAAAAGAGCCTTTAAAAAACAAGGTTCATAAATTAACGGCAATTGGATTTATATCTCTTTATTTTTGAGGATAAGAATTATGGCAGGTGAATCGGTGGGTATCGATACCACTTTAACGGATGGTCTAACTCAGGCTGAAACTTGGCTGACAAACAATTCAGATCTACTGGTTCAGTACGGTGTGAACATTATCTCTGCGCTGCTTATTCTGTTTATCGGTAATCTTATCGTTAAGGCAGTCGCTGGTAGTGTTTCTAAAGTACTAGAAAAGAAAAACATGGATAAGGCCGTCGTTGAATTTATTCACGGTCTTGTTCGTTACTTGCTATTTGTAATCGTGCTAATCGCGGCTCTTGGTCGATTAGGAGTTCAAACCGCTTCTGTTGTTGCTGTGATTGGTGCGGCAGGTCTTGCTGTTGGTCTTGCACTACAAGGTTCACTATCAAACTTTGCAGCAGGCGTACTTATTGTTGCGTTCCGTCCATTCAAATCAGGCGACTACGTAGAAATCGGTGGTGTAGCGGGTAGTGTTGAAGCAATTCAAATCTTCCAAACAGTTCTAAAAACACCAGACAACAAAATGGTTGTTGTGCCTAACTCTTCAGTTATCGGCGGTGCCATTACTAACTACTCTCGCCATGCGACACGACGTGTCGACCTAGTGATTGGTGTTTCATACAAAGCAGACCTTAAACTAACGAAGAAAGTGATTCGTGAGACGCTAGAGAAAGATCCACGTATCTTGAAAGACCCAGATATCACAATTGGTGTACTTACGTTAGCAGACTCTTCAGTTAACTTTGTGGTTCGTCCATGGGTGAAAACTGCAGATTACTGGGGCGTATACTTTGATGCAATGCAAGGTATTAAAGAAGCATTGGATGAAAATGGTATCGAGATTCCATTCCCACAAATGGATGTTCACCTGAACAAAGTCGACGCTTAATCAAAAGCAGTCGATATTCAAAAGCGAGGCCAATAGGCCTCGCTTTTTTATACTTCGTAAAGGGTGTGATGACCAGCAAGTAAGAGGCGTTTTAGATGTTTACCTGCAAATCCAAATGTGAACTCAGGTAAGCCAGGCGTATAGAGCAACTCTTGATGTTGATAGAGATTGGTATCAACAATGATAGTGATGTATTCCGGTAAGCCTATTGGGCAAACCGCGCCGGGTACGCAACCTAACACTTCGACCATTTCATCGTCATTACAAATAGAGGGACGTTTACCTGTAATCGCTTTAATCTGCTTGGCATCGAGGCGCGAGTCCTTATCTGTCAGATAAACCGCGTAACCTTGTCCTTTGAGTGTTAAAAAGAGGCTTTTGGTATGCGTACCCGTCCAACCAAGCTCTCTCGCAATGCGTATATCTGTCTCAAAGTCTAAGATGGCTTCGTGCTGCCATTCCCGAAAAGGAATAGAGAGCGCGTTGAATCGCTCTCTATTGTTGTTATAAATACGTTTTAGTGACTCCATGTCTTTGCTGCCTTACTACCTTATGATTACCAATACTTATCAATAAGCTCACTCGCTAAGATATACGCTATTGTGAACATCATCATTGCGATTGCAATGTCGATGGTTTTTTTCACTTTTGGTTTAGAGAGTGTTGGACCTAGTTTGGCGGCTCCTATCGATAAAGTGTAGAACCAAACAAAGGAAGCCATAATCGTACCTAGTGCAAAAGCAATGCGATCATGGCCTTCAAATTGTCCACCGATCGAACCTAGAATAACGACTGTATCTAAATATAAGTGCGGATTAAGCACAGTGACGGCTAACGCACCTAGAATAACCGTTCGACGACCTCGAGCTACGATCTCCCCTTTTGATTCCGATTCACTCTCTGGCTTAAAAGCACTTTTTAGTGAGAGCAGTCCATAGAAGCTCAAGAAAGCAATACCACCAAGTGTCACCGACGTCAGTAAGAGTTCATTTTGAGACAGAATTGCACCACCACCAAAAATACCTAGAGAGATGAAAATCATATCTAGCACGCTACAAATAGTGGCGGTTGTTAGGTGGTGGTTACGCTTTATGCCTTGATTCAAAACATACGCATTTTGCGCGCCGATCGGAATGATCATTGATGCTCCTAAACCAAAACCTTGCAATAGAACCCACAAGCTCACACTTCACCTCACTTCAAAATAACAAATACATTTACAGAAAAGGGAAAGATAAAGCGTTTATCTAAATAAGTATAATTAATGATTTTAATCTTACATTAGATAGACTAATTTAACGGGAGGCGTTTGATCAAGAGTGAGAGGAAAGGTATGCGAGGGTTAGATTACAAATGGATTGAGGCATTAGACGCTATAGTTTATCAGGGTAGCTTTGAGCGTGCTGCCGAGCATTTATTTGTTTCTCAATCCGCCATTTCTCAACGTATCAAGCAGTTAGAGAAGTTTCTCGCGCAGCCTGTTTTAATTCGAAGCCAGCCACCTAAGCCAACGCTAATTGGTAAAAAATTGTTGGGTCTTTATCGGCGAGTACGCTTGCTAGAGCATGAAATTCTCCCCGAACTAAAAAATGATACCAGTACGCGACCTGTGCAACTCTCTTTAGCGACTAATGCAGATAGCCTTGCAACATGGCTACTGCCAGCGCTGCAAAATGTTATGAAGCAGCGTCAAGTTGAACTAAAACTGACTATCTATGGTGAATACCGCTCTATTGAAAAACTCAAAAGTGGCGAAGTGACAGGAGCGATCAGCTTGGAGTCCCAGCCAATCCCCGGATGCAGAGCAGACTATTTAGGTCGCATCGATTATGTTTGTGTCGCGAGCCCAGAGTTCTATCAGCGTTATTTTTCTAAAGGCGTAAATAATCAGACATTGGCAAAAGCACCGGCCGTTTCATATGACCAATATGATGATCTACATAAAACATTTCTTACCGAGCATTTTAACGTCAATCCTGACAGCGTTATTCATCACAACATCAGTAGTTCTGAAGCGTTTCTAAAAGTGGCGTTAGCTGGTGTTGCTTATTGCTTGATCCCCCGCTTGCAAATTACCGACGAATTAGACAGAGGTGTGTTGGTTGATGTGACTCCAGGTTTTTTAATGTCCCATCGGATTTATTGGCACCACTGGCAGTTAGAAACTGGGGTATTACAAGAAATCTCACACGCGATAGTGGGGTATGCGCAGCAGCATCTACCTCAATAAGTTTGTCAGAGCTGCATATCGTTAACTTAAGTGTGTTTTGTTTAAAAATTACGCCAATGTTACATAGTCAAAGTTGTGTTAGAAGTCACTATGGGTGCTTGGATAATCGGCGGAAGTTTCTATTATGAAACCACACGCTTTCTCAGCCATGATAGTGATGTTGGAATCTGAGATTAAGTACTTAATTTTGTATGGATGGATTTATTGAATGAAATTGTATTCATTTTTGCTGGCTTCAGCACTCAGCCTTACCAGTGCTTCAGTTTTGGCGAATACGCCAGAGTTTGCTCATGTTACGACAACGGGGTATGGCGAAGTGACGGCCACACCTGATATGGCTACGTTTTCTGTAAAAGTAGTCGATACGACAATGACGGCCGAACAAGCGAAATTGTCCGTAGATAAAACCGTTGAAGAGTTTCTAAAAAGCTTATCGGATGCCGGCTTGTCAAAAGACCATATTACTAGCTCGAATTTATACCTTGCTCCTCAGTACCATTACCCTAAATCAGGAAAAGCAGAACTTGTTGGGTATCGAGCATCTCGCAGTATTGATGTCACGGTGACGGATCTGAAAAACCTTAACCAATACCTAGATATGGCGTTAGAAGCGGGAATTAATCAGGTTGATAATATTCAACTTAAGGTAAGCAACCAAGCCGAGTATCAGCAAAAGGCACGAATGGCTGCGATTAAGGACGCAAGAGAAAAAGCAGGGTCATTAGCGACTGGTTTTGAGAAAAAGTTGGGCGATGTATGGCAGATCAATTACAGACAGATGCACGTTCAGCCTGTGTTAATGCGTTCAATGGCGATGGATAGTAAAGAAGGAGCGAATAGCTACCAAGATTCAACCATGATCATTCGCGATCAAGTCGATGTCATTTATAAGCTAAAGTAAGGCTTAGCAAACAGTAAAAAGCAAAAGGCAGGGAGTTACAACCCCTGCCTTTGTCATTTCTATTTCACAGTTTAATGCAGGATACGAGCACGGATTGTGCCTTCAATGTTTTTGAGCTTTGTTAGAGCTTCTTCTGAGCGTTCAGTTTCAACGTCGATCACTACGTAGCCTATTTCAGCGGCTGTTTGTAGGTACTGCGCGGCAATGTTAATGCCTTCTTCAGCAAAGATGGTGTTGATCTGAGTTAGGATACCAGGACGGTTCTTGTGGATATGAAGCAGACGAGAGCACTCACCACTGTGTTCTGGTAATGACACTTCAGGGAAGTTTACGCTTGAAAGTGTCGATCCGTTATCAGAGTACTTAGCCAGTTTACCCGCCACTTCTAAGCCGATATTTTCTTGTGCTTCTTGTGTTGAACCACCAACGTGTGGAGTGAGGATGACGTTATCGAATTTTTGTAAAGGAGACTCGAACGGGTCAGCATTCGTTTTTGGTTCAGTTGGGAATACATCAATTGCAGCGCCAGCAAGGTGACCAGCTTCTAAGCTATGGCAAAGTGCAGGAATATCCACAACGGTGCCACGTGCCGCGTTGATAAAGATGGAACCTGGTTTCATTCGAGCAAATTCAGCTTCACCCATCATGTTTTTCGTTTCCGGTGTTTCGGGAACGTGCAAAGAAATCACATCACATTTGTTCAATAGTTCACTCATGGTATGTACTTGCGTCGCATTACCAAGGGACAGTTTGTTCTCAATATCGTAGTAGTAAACGCGCATACCTAAGTTTTCGGCAATAATACCAAGCTGCGTACCAATGTGACCGTATCCGATAATGCCAAGGCACTTACCACGAGCTTCGTAAGAGTTGTCTGCACTTTTCTTCCAAATACCGCGATGTGCAAGTGCATTCTTTTCAGGAATACCACGCACTAGTAAAAGGATTTGCCCAAGTACAAGCTCTGCCACGCTTCGAGTGTTAGAGAATGGTGCATTAAAGACAGGAATACCGCGTTTTGCTGCTGCATCTAGGTTTACTTGGTTAGTACCAATACAAAAACAGCCAATTGCAACCAGCTTGTTCGCCGCATTGATTACCTCTTCGGATAGGTTCGTACGGGAGCGGATACCAATGAAGTGCACGTCTTTTACTGCTTCAATTAGTTCTTCTTCCGGAAGGGAACCTTTATGGTATTCAATGTTGGTATAACCAGCTGCTTGAAGAACTTCAACTGAAGAAGGGTGGAGTCCCTCTAACAAGAGGATCTTAATCTTTTCTTTTTCCAGTGAAACTTTGGCCATTTTTTCTCGTCCTTAAAATGGAAAGGTGGGCTAATGTGGCGCACATTGGGCAAAACTATTAAAAAGGGGATAATTAACAGTTTTGTAGGAAGACAAACGTTTCCCTGTGCGTCTTCTGTTCAATAAAGTAACAAAAAAAAATTGCTTTGGGTAAGAAAATTACGGAATAAGAGATAATTTTCTTATAGAAAGGAATAAAAAACGGTGCCTTGCAGCACCGTATGTAATGAAATAACAGAAAAGTGAACCAGATAGGTTCATTTTGGGCTGTTATTTATTCTTCAATTTTTGCACCTTCTGGTGTGCCAGTGATCACTACGTCAGCACCACGATGAGCGAAAAGACCCACAGTCACCACACCAGCGATGCCGTTTATTTTGTCTTCCATTTCTTTCGGGTTGGTAATTTGCATATTGTGCACATCCAGAATCACGTTGCCGTTGTCAGTCACAACGCCTTCACGGTAAGCTGGATCACCACCTAGTTTTACCAATTCACGAGCCACGTAAGAGCGTGCCATTGGGATTACTTCAACAGGCAATGGGAACTGGCCAAGTACGTCAACTGCTTTAGTGCCGTCAACGATACATACGAACTTATCAGAGATTGCTGCGACAATTTTCTCACGAGTCAGAGCCGCGCCGCCGCCTTTGATCATTTCACGTGCTGGGTTGATCTCATCTGCGCCATCAACATACACATCCAGCTTCATTACATCGTTACACTCGTATACTTCAATACCAAGCTCTTTAAGGCGCTCAGTTGAAGCGACAGAGCTAGACACTGCACCTTTAATATCATCTTTGATAGTGCCTAGTGCATCGATGAAGTGATTCACGGTAGAGCCAGTACCAACACCGACAATGCTGCCTTTCTCAACATATTTTAGTGCTGCCCAACCAGCCGCTTTTTTCATTTCATCTTGAGTCATGCCAATCTCCTGAATAGATGTTCGTTAACGTTTGCGGGCGTGATTATAGCGGCTTACTTGTCACTTTCCCATTGCCATATTTGGCTTGGGGTCACGATCTTAGGTAATGGAATGTCCCAGCTTTCAATTGGTAAGCGTTCTACATGTTGGCAGTCATGAGCGATACCGACAGGTTTAGCACCCTCTCCAGTTATAAACCAACGTGACAGAGTACGATCGTAGTACCCCCCGCCCATGCCTAAGCGGTGTCCGATGCTGTCGAACCCAACTAAAGGCGTGCAGATTAAATCAAGCTGGCGAACGGGTTTGAGGTGTCTGATATCGAGCTTGGGCTCTAAGATGCCGTACTTGTTGTAGACGAGCTGTTCATCATTTACATACTGAAGAAACAGTAACTGACCTTTAGAAAAGGGATGGATGACGGGCAGATAAACCGATTTTCCCTGTTGCCATAACCATTCAATGAGCGGTTTAGTATCAAGCTCAGCGTCTGCAGAAAGGTAGATGGCAATATGTTGCGCCTGATCGATTTCAGGAAGTTGGGAAAATTGAGTAATAAGGTCGATTCCCGCTTGGTATTGCGTATCACTGCACAGAGCGTTGCGCTTTTCACGAATCAGTTTGCGGAAGTCTTGTCGAGAGAGGTCTGACATAGAGAGAATACCCCAGGGTGCCGTTGAGGATTGTGGCCCTTGAACCAGCTGGTTCAAGGCGGATCAGCAATGACAACCGTAGGCTTCTCGGTGCATGCCGAGCTTGCTCAATAGTTACCAAATACTAACCCTTAGGTATTGCTTATCGGCTCAGGGACTTAAATCCTGCTGACGCACACCCCAGGGTAAATTTTGTATTTACTGCTGTCCTTGCGTAACTTTGCTTAGTGCGTTCTCTAAAGACGCGGTGAGCTTTTCCATTCGCTCAGTAATTTCTTGCTGTTGACCATTGGATTCGTATGACTTGGTGTGCAACTCATAGCAAATATTCAATGCAGCAAAGGTCAGCAGTTGGATTTCATTGGTTACCTTAGTACGTTCGCTCATTTCTTTCAATCGGCGATCAAGATCTTTTGCCGCTGCAACAAGAGACTCTTCTTGTCCTGTCGGACAATTCACACGTGTAAGTTTGCCTAATATTTCAACGTCGATCGCTTGATTGCTCATGATGAATAAACTCTATATTCGCGCTATCTAAGGTGTTGCTTCATACAACTACCGAGGAGCAAACTATAGGAAAACCGCTATTAAGATTCAAGCATTTCCCATCACAGAAAGAGAAATGATGACGAGATCACACAGGAATTGGGCAAATTGAACAAATGCTGTCCAAAATTGAATTTGATAGCCGTTTCAGACCACTAACCTTGATGGTAGGATATACCAATACATTATTACGCAAGAATGAGCCAAGTTATGAGTGAAATCACCCTTCCTGAATACCAATCTATTGCTGCTGAACTGCAATCGGCAAGCCTGGCTGTGACACCGGCGGAGTTACATGGCTTATTTGTTGGCATGTTAAGTGGTGGATTGGCGATCAATGATCAAACTTGGCAGCCGATTCTTTTTGACTACACCAATGATGGGATGGGGTGGCCCTCGACAGCACTCACTTTTGCTCAGAGCATATTCAACGTTACTGTTAATGAGCTTACTGGCACATCAATGGAGCTGTCTTTACTATTGCCAGATGAGCCGGGCGAAGAAGGCTTATTCGCATTAGCCGACAGTGTGTCCGACTTTGTAAACCACTTTATTTCTGGGCTAGGTCTAGCAGGCGTTGCGCTTAACAAAGCATCTGATGACGCTAAAGAAGCACTGGCTGATCTAGAAGAGATTGCCAAATTAGGCATTGATGAAGATGACGATCTTGGTGAACAAGCGCAATTGCTAGAGCAAGTGATTGAGCACATCAAAGCTTGCGTACTAACGATTCATGCTGAATTTGGTGTTCGTCCTGAAAGCAGCGACAAAAAACCTACTATTCACTAATCGTAGACCGTCCAGAGGTTAGTATGAAGCAATATGATGTAGTCATTGCTGGTGGTGCCATGGCTGGTGCAACGTTAGCATTGGCGATTGACCATTTGTCTCAGGGAAAGCTCCGCATTGCCGTCGTTGAGCCTTTTAAAGCACAATCAGATATGCACCCTGGTTTTGACTCTCGCTCAATCGCATTGTCTTACGGTACTGTCAATCTGTTGCGTCAACTACAGCTCTGGACGTCAGTAGAACCGTTTGTCACACCCATTGAACATATCCACGTTTCTGACCGTTCTCATGCTGGGATGACGGAGATTACCAAGCAAGAGGTTGGGGTTGAAGCTCTAGGGTATGTTGTAGAATTAGCCGATGTTGGGCGTGTATATCAAGAATTATTAGACAGTAGCGAGTCAATTACGCTGTTTTGTCCTGACTCCGTTACCGATATCGAGCGCGAGCAAAACTGTACCCATGTGACGTTGAAAAGTGGTGAGCAACTTGAAGCAAAACTGCTGGTGGCTGCAGATGGTGCTGTTTCGACCTGTTGTCAGAAAATTGGTCTAGAACTTTCTGAGCAAGATTTTGAACAAGTGGCTGTCATTGCCAATATTGTGACTCAAGAACCTCATCAAGGTAGAGCCTTTGAACGTTTTACTGAGAATGGCCCAGTTGCTTTATTGCCAATGAGTGACAATCGAATGTCCTTAGTTTGGTGTTTGCACCCTGAAGAAGCCCAAGCCGTTCTTGAGTTATCTGATCAAGCATTTCTCCAGCGTTTACAGAACGATTTTGGTTGGCGTTTAGGCGCGATGAAAAAAGTGGGGCGCCGTGCAAGTTACCCATTGCTTCTTCGCCATCGAAAGCAAAATATTTCACATCGCTTTGCGATTGTTGGAAATGCGGCGCAAACGCTGCACCCGATAGCTGGACAAGGCTTTAATCTCGGTATTCGCGATGTAGTCTCACTAGCAGAAGAAATTGTGCAGCAAAGTGAGGATGTGGGTCTTTATCAAGGCCTGATGCGCTTTAGTCAACGTAGAGAAGCAGATCGAAGCGAAACTATTTGGCTAACCAGTGCCTTAGTGCATGTTTTTTCAAATGATTTACCCGCGATGCGAATTGGCCGAAATACTGCCTTAGCAGCGATGGATAACCTTTCTATTTTTAAGCAGCCGCTACTACGCCATACACTTGGCTTGGTAAAACGATGAACGGCCGCACTGAATTAGGTAATAAAAAGCAATGATGCAAAGTGTAGATATCGCCATCATCGGCGGAGGGATGGTTGGGTTGGCACTTGCTGCCGCGTTCAAAGACAGTGATCTGCGTGTCGCCGTTATTGAAGGTAAAGTGCCAGATGATTCGTTGAAAGAATTACCCGATGTTCGTGTGTCTGCGCTGAGCCGCTCTAGTGAGACGATTTTGCGTAAACTTGGTGCTTGGCAGGGCATAGAACAGCGCCGAGCTTCACCTTACCATGGCATGGAAGTATGGGAACAAGATAGCTTTGCCAGCATTGAATTTAATGCACAAAGTATGGCACAACCTGATTTAGGGCATATTGTTGAGAATCGTGTGATTCAACTTGCGCTGCTTGAACAAGTCCAAAAGCTCGATAACGTCACTATGTTTATGCCTGCACGTTGCGCGACTCTCGCGGTCGGTGAGCAAGAAAGCTGGCTGACGCTCGATAATGGCCAAGCCATGACCGCTAAATTAGTGGTCGGAGCCGATGGGGCGAATTCGTGGCTTCGCCATCAAATGGATATTCCATTAACGCATTGGGACTATGGTCATCATGCTTTGGTCGCGAATGTCAAAACTGCTATGCCACACAACAGCATTGCGCGCCAGATATTTACTCCTCACGGACCGTTGGCATTTTTGCCAATGTCGCAACCAGATATGTGCTCTATTGTTTGGTCCACGGAGCCAAATCGAGCAGAGCAGTTAGTGGCGATGAGTGAACATGATTTCAATAAAGCGTTGACGAGTGAGTTTGATGCTCGACTTGGTCTATGTGAAGTAGTGGGAGAGCGTGCTGCGTTTCCTTTGAAAATGCGCTATGCGCGAGATTTTGTTGTCGAGCGAGTCGCGCTGGTTGGTGATGCGGCCCATACCATTCACCCATTAGCGGGGCAGGGTGTGAATTTAGGTTTATTAGATGCGGCCAGTCTTGCTCAAGAAGTATTAGCACTTTGGAAGCAGGGTCAAGATATCGGCAGTAAACGCAACCTAAGAAGCTACGAGCGTTGGCGAAAAGCGGAAGCGGCAAAGATGATCGCTACTATGCAAGGGTTTCGAGATTTGTTCTCTGGCGAGAACCCTGCTAAGAAGCTTGTTCGTGGCATTGGCTTGAGTTTAGCGGGGCAACTGCCGGGAGCGAAAGATGAGATCATGAAGCGCGCGCTTGGTTTAAAGGGACACTTGCCGGATCTGGCGCGTCAGTAAGTGCAAAGCGAACTTCAAATACACAAAAGGCTGGTTAATCCAGCCTTTGTTTTATCAACATTTTGCTAAGCATATGCGCATCGGAGTTTCATTATTTCTTGATTGATCTCTTTGACCGCTCGGAAATGGCGTTGCTCTGCTTTCTCCGGCAGTATTAACTTACCGTTATCAAACTCGAATCTACCGACCCCGTAAATATAAATTCTTCCTTTAAAAAGACGACTTATATGTTTAGCAATCATACTTGGTGTATAGCGCTTAAACAGTCTCATATTTACTTTCCTTTTATCTAACCTAGCCTAGGTATTCTACGTTCTGGACGCGAAAATTATTGTGACAGCAATAGTATTAAATACAGATGTAGGGTGTTGCGTCAGAGAATTGTGTTGTCTTAGACAATTTGACAGTGTCATCTCTTAAATAGCGTGAGGATTACCCCAAAAATAACCTCTCTAAAGGAACCCTTACGCCAATACACTCCTTTTTACGTGACGCATTAAGCAATAGTTTTGTTACAGAATTAAGAATAGAACGAAAACGGTTGTTTGCTAGTTGTTTCTATTAAGGTCGTGCTTCGCGTAACACACTTTACGTTCTAACGATTAGAGGAAATGAAAGAGAAAAAGTTCCACGTAAAAAAAAGCCCGCTTCAGCGGGCGAATAGTCACAGATGCATTACACAAAAGTGGATAACTAACTGCATGAATGCTGTCACTCAGCTAGCTGACTCACTTTATATTGGTTAAGTGCTTGTTTGAAACTTAACCAACAAATTCAGCATATACGAGTTTTATCTTTGTGACTATTTATGTTTTATATGTGATTAAAAATTCTCATGTCTATTTTTGTAGATATGAGCGAGATCACGCAGTGATAGAAACACTACGTGTCATTACATTGTTTTTAGACGATTAACGACAGATCTCAGCTACGGTCGGCTGGCACAATTGGATAAGATCTTGAATAGAAAGCGCCAGCCCAGCCATTCGATCGCCACTGCTGATCGTGACTTCCTGTTCTTCTAGTAAGCTGGGGTCGAACACGATTGGCATATGACGTTTGAGTAACAGAGGAGTGACAGTACCAACTTTGTAACCAGTGATGGACTCAACATCGGCTTGATCAACACAAGTCATCCGGCGACATTTCAGTAACGAGCGCACTTTTTTGGGATCAACGCTACGATCACCTGGTGCACAGGCGAGTGCATATTGATTACCCATGTCTCGTAGCAAGATTGCTTTCACCATTTGAGAAGGGCGAATGCCGCGTTGGTGCGCGGCATCCTCAATGGTGGTTGATGGTCTTTGATGCGGTAACAGACGAAACGGAATGTGTTGGTCTGTGAGAAATTGCATCAAAGGAGTATTGATTGTATTACTCATCATCAAGACTGTAAGGCAGTGATTCGATTGTCCATTCACATTCTGGTTGCGCAACTAAACGAAGACGAGTGTCTTCATCGAGATTATTAGGCAGTACGATCAGGCCAATCGCGTGATTGTCACTGAACTGGTAGTGATTTAATAAAGCACCTACTGAACGCCAGTTTTCACCTACGCTGCGTTCGATCTCAATTGGTTCGTCACTGAATGGAGCAGAAGTTGCACCTTTTACGATATACATCGCACGTTTATTGGTACCGCGATACTTCGCTCGTGCTACCGTTTCTTGTCCCGTGTAGCAGCCCTTTGTGAAGCTTATGCCTCCTAAAGCTTGCACGTTAAGTGCTTGTGGAATGTGAGCATTCTGCGCGGATGCAGAGACAAATGGTAAACCTGCCTCAATATCGAAACGATTCCAAAGCTCATTTGTCGTAAAGACAGCGTCGGTAGTTTCAACGATTTGCTGTGCTTCTGGCGCACTTAATATCAGTAACCAGCGATCTTGGGCAACTTGCACTGCTGTGCCACCGTCAACTGGGCGAACGCTGCCAGTTGTCTTGCTCATTGTTGAAATGAATTCATCGGCTTTGACGCCAGCGACACCTAAGATAACGTCATCAGAAGCTTCAATCGTTACTTTAGAGAAAATGGCGTATTTCTTTATTTCACTAAGTTCTACGTCAATCGCCGATTTTGGTTGGATCATGCCGTAGCCATCATGATGATGGAAAAGGCGGAACACGCTCCACACTTTGCCTTTCGCATCACAATGTGCGCCCAGTGTTGATTGGTCTTTTTCTAAAGAAACAACATCGCAGGTAACCTGACCTTGTAAGTATGATTTTTTATCGTCACCGATCATGGTGATCATGCCGAAGTTATCCAGCAGTGAGATAGATAACTCTGGAAGTGCGTCTTGAGTTGAGAGAGGTAATGCTGAAAAACGAGTTTGCCATTCCATAATTACAATGCCTTTTGAAGATATTTTTCCGCTATGTTATACCCAAATAACCTTGAGATACTAGGGGAGCTATTTACGAATCAACATTTGTCTGCTTTCACTATCGTATTGTGACCCGCACACTAGTGACGTAGCACATCACTTGTTACACTCCGCACTAACAACAAGACATCTATGAAGGAATAGTGAATGTACACTCCGGAAGAAAAAGCGCGTATTAAATGGGCTTGTCGTCGAGGCATGCTTGAGCTTGACGTAGTAATTATGCCGTTTTTTGAAGAGTGCTTTGATACTCTGAGTGAACAAGAGCAGCGTGACTTTGTTTCTTTACTTGAATGCGATGATCCTGATCTGTTTACTTGGGTAATGGGGCATGGCCGTAGCGAAAATTTAGGTCATGCAGCAATGGTTGATAAAATTGTCGCCCATAACCTCAGCAAAGTTCGTTAATTTTACTGCTTCTCCCTCTCTGACTGCCCGAGTCTTCAATGTTGTACTTTTCTTATTGATGACTTGGGCTGTTATCTTCTCTAGTGTTCCGCTCGTATTATCGACTTATTTGTTATTACTGATTGTTAAGGCTCTCTCAAGCCAAGGCCTTGTTCAACCTACAAGTCATGGGCATTGGTATGTGCACTGCGATGGCTCGGTTAGGTTTGATGCCCTTGAGTATGGCGAATGCTCGGAAGATATTGAGTCCGAAAAGGGTCATTTACAGCGAGTCGATACATCGGCATCACCATTCAAGATAACATTCCAATTGCAATCTGGCCGTAGTGTTACGATTTGGCGTGATAGCTGTGACGATGAGCAGTATCGTCAACTATCTTTGGTATTACGCCAATGGGAAATGAAACAGGGAGCTAATGCTCCCTGCTGATGTAATAGTTTACTTGGTAAAGTTAAAGCTGTTTAGCTGGAACCAAAATCGTTGGGCCGCTGTTTTCCAGTTGGTTCGGATAGTCAAGCGTGTAGTGCAAACCTCGACTCTCTTTACGCTGCATCGCACAACGAACCATCAACTCTGCGACTTGTAAAAGGTTACGCAGTTCTAATAAGTTGTTCGACACACGGAAATTGCTGTAGTACTCGTGTGTTTCTTGTTGCAACAGTTGGATACGGCGTAAGGCGCGCTCTAAACGTTTGTCAGTTCGCACAATGCCCATGTAGTCCCACATAAACAGACGAAGCTCGTGCCAGTTGTGCTGAATGATCACTTCTTCATCACTATTGGTTACTTTGCTTTCATCCCAACATGGCACCTGTGAGGGTAGCTCAACGTTAGTGTGATGTTTTAGAATATCTTTTGCCGCAGACCAAGCATAAACCACACATTCGAGAAGTGAGTTTGATGCCATGCGGTTAGCACCATGCAGCCCGGTGTAGCTAACTTCACCAATCGCATACAAATTTTTCAGATCGGTGCAGCCATTTCTATCCACCATGACACCGCCACAAGTGTAGTGTGCAGCAGGTACGATTGGGATTGGCTCTTTAGTCATGTCGATGCCCAAATCCATCAAACGTGAATAAATGGTTGGGAAGTGTTTCGTAATAAAGTCAGCAGGCTTATGACTGATGTCGAGATACATACAGTCGGCGCCTAAACGCTTCATTTCGAAGTCGATAGCACGAGCCACCACGTCACGCGGAGCAAGCTCTTTACGTTCATCGAAATCTGGCATAAAGCGAGAGCCATCTGGACGACGCAGGTAAGCACCTTCGCCACGCAACGCTTCAGTCAGCAAGAAGTTACGTGCTTCTGGGTGATATAAACACGTCGGATGGAACTGGTTAAATTCCATATTCGCCACACGACACCCTGCACGCCAAGCAATCGCAATACCATCACCAGACGACACATCTGGGTTAGAGGTGTATTGATAAACCTTTGAAGCACCACCTGTAGCGAGAACCACAAATTTGGCTCGCACGGTTTCGACATGCTCTTCGTTGCGGTTCCAAATATAAGCACCGATAACTTTGTTTTTATCACCGCCAATTTTGTCTTCGGTGATTAAGTCCAGAGCATTGTGACGTTCGAGAACATGAATGTTTGGATGGTTATGAGCGTTATCTTGCAGGGAGGTTTGCATCGCCATACCTGTCGCATCTGCCGCGTGAAGAATACGACGACGGCTATGACCACCTTCACGAGTTAAGTGGTAGCGAGGTTCATCGTCAGAGTCATCTTCTTCACGATCAAATGGGACACCACCGTCAATCAACCACTGTACGCACTCTTTTGAATGCTCAGCAATGAACCTTACGGTCTCCTCATCGCAAATACCATCCCCGGCGATTTGCGTGTCTTCAACGTGTGAATCAATGGTGTCTGACTCATCAAATACGGCAGCGATACCGCCTTGAGCATAGTATGTCGCCCCTTCGCTGCGTGGTCCTTTACTCAGCACCATCACCTTACAGTGGTTAGCAACGCGCAAAGCCAACGACAAACCTGCCGCGCCACTCCCTACCACTAATACATCACACTCATGTTCACGATTTGTGTTCATATAACTTTTATAATCCCAAGCTAAGGTAACAAAGTTACCTTGTGTATTATTTGCACACCATGTGCATTCCATTATCGCGACATCTGTCGCTAAGGGCTAAGTTGGGAGACCTATCGACGTCCGTGTTACGGCGGTGACTGAGCCACTCTTCTTTTTCATGCAGAGCATGAGCATGCTTCCTAAGTTATAATTTGTAACGCGGTGTTCAGATAGCCATTAGCCATGCAAATGAAAAGTAATAGTTTGTCAATGCCATTGCTTTTCCATGCTCGACCCAGCACAATCTGGGACAGAGATCATTCATTATACCCATTTCCCTCCAAGATGCTCGCTTGTCAAACTTAGACTAAAGTCAGGCAGCGGTGGTCATTTGGGTACAGACATCATACTGTGAAAAAACAATGACAAAAAACTTGAGAAACCATGGAACTTTCTCATTCACGTTAGGGTCACAATAGTGCTCAAGTAAGCAGTGGTGTCAATACTACGTTTTGCATAATTAGTACCCATATCTGAGAAGAGTAGGGGCATAACAAATAGGAGTATCCGCTCGAATGAACGAGCAGCTGACCGATCAAGTATTGATTGAGCGAGTTCAGAATGGCGATAAGCAAGCATTCAACCTGTTGGTAACAAAGTACCAGAATAAGGTATGTAATCTTATTTCCAGATACGTTAGTAATCCTGGCGATGTACCAGATGTAGCACAAGAAGCGTTTATTAAAGCTTACCGAGCTATCCCTAGCTTTCGTGGGGAAAGTGCGTTTTATACGTGGCTGTATCGCATTGCAGTGAATACTGCGAAAAATCACATTGTTGCTCAAGGGCGTAGACCTCCAGCGACAGATGTCGATGCTGAAGATGCTGAATTTTACGAAACAGGTAGTGCACTTAAAGAAATATCGAACCCTGAGAACTTAACGTTGTCCAAAGAATTGCAACGGGTGGTGTTCAGTGCAATCGAAGCTTTACCTGAAGATTTAAAAACCGCAATGACATTACGAGAGCTCGATGGCTTGAGTTATGAAGAAATTGCAGAAGTGATGGATTGCCCGGTAGGAACGGTACGATCGCGTATCTTCCGTGCTCGTGAGGCGGTGGAAAAGAAAATCAGACCTCTTTTGCAACGCTAGTACAAGTAATAACTATGGTGAAAATAATGGCTGACAAAGAAAAACTTTCAGCTCTCATGGATGGAGAATTGGTCGATAAGGCTTTAATTCAAGAGTTAGAGCAAGACCAAGAGAGCCGTGATGCTTGGCAGAACTATCACCTGATTGGTGATGTGATGCGAGGCGAAGCGCCAGCAAAACCTGAGTGGAATATTGCTGAAAGCGTGGCGTTAGCGTTAGAAGATGAACCTGCACACCGTGCGTTTGATTCGCACAGTGCAAATGTTATCTCAATTGCGGATACGCCAAAAGAGTCGCAACCAGAACCGCAAAAAGCAAAACGTCAGTTGCCAGGTTGGTTGACGCAGTTTGGTCAAGTTGCTGTTGCTGCATGTGTATCGCTTGTTGTTATTTTAGGTGTACAGCAGTACGGTGGTAGCGATTCAATGTCGCCGCAAACAGATCAATTACCTGTATTGCAGACGGTTCCGTTTGCTGGCAGCGCAGAACCAGTGAGTTTGACTCGTGAGTCTGTAGAACGTTCTGTAGGCGAGGCAAATATGCAAGAGCAGCGCAAGCGTGTTCATGCTATGCTGCGAGACTACGAATTGCAGTTACGAATTAACAGTGATGCATCTCAACAAGATGCAAATCTGAATCCGGATATTGAATGAAAAAATTTCTGATCAGCGCTTGCGCTCTGTTCAGTATGATGTCTTCTCAAGCCTTTGCTGGTGATAAGCCAGCGGAGGCTTTATTGCATCAAATGAGCGAGGCGAGTAAGAATTTAAGTTACGAACTCTCTTATATCCTTATCAAAAAGAACAGCATTGAGCCGTTGCTGTATCGTCATGCCACGCATGGTGACGATCAATATGCTCATCTTGTCTACTTAAGTGGCCCTGTGCGTGAAGTGATTCGTCGCGGAACTGAAGTAAGTTATATCGAAACGGGTTTAGAACCGTTCACTATCGAGTCAGGTAAAATGGTCGCTCCGACTATGCCTATGCTCAACACCAATATCGATGAGCTAAACTTGTATTACGACTATGTAAAAGTGGGCAGAGCTCGTGAAGCTGGTGTGGCAACACAAGTGCTGCGTATTGTTCCTAAAGACGGTCTGCGCTATTCATACGTACTATGGATCGATGAAAAGAGTAAATTGCCGTTACGAGCCGACCTTGTGGACCGCGATGGTGAGATGCTTGAACAATATCGCACTATTTCTTACACGGTAAACCCAAAAATCGCAGAGTTAATGAGTGGCCTGCAAGATGTTCAATTACCTGCTGTTCTCACCATGCCAAAAGGCGATATTGGGACCAGTAATTGGCAGGTTGGTTGGATCCCTGAGGGTTTCGAGCCGAACGAGCTCAACCGCTATCGTATGGCCGTTACTAACCAAATGGTGGAGAGTCAGCTGTATTCTGATGGTCTGTTTAGCTTCTCTGTTTACGTAGCAAACAAAGATGAGCATTCGTTAAAAGGGCAGTTGGTTCGCCAAGGCAGAAGAACGCTACACAGTTTTGTGAGCGGTCAACATGAAATCTCTGTTGTAGGAGACATTCCACCGACCACAGCACAGCGTATCGCCCAATCTGTCACATTTAATGTAACAAAGAGTAAATAACAATGATGACCGCGTTGGCTACCGTGACAGACGTGCATCGTCGCGGCAAGCAATACGAAATTGATTTAAGTTGCGAACAGCAGACCAGTTGCAGTAGTTGCTCTTCACAGAAAAGCTGTGGAACGGGCGTTGTTACTAAAGCCATTGGTAACAAGAGCTTATCTTGGCACCTGCGCACGGATAAATCGGTGAAAATAGGTCAAGTCGTTGAGATTGGTTTTCCTGAGTCGAGCCTAATAAAATCAGCAATGGCGGTTTATTTACTGCCATTGTTTGGTTTGATTATCGGTGCGATGTTTGGTCACTTCCTGTTAGCGCCGCTGACAGCCGGCGGGGAAGGCATCATCATATTGGCATCGGTATTGTTTGCCGCTGGTGGAATGTGGATCGCAAAACGTGTTTCTCGTCCGTTAGAAGATGAATCCAAGCGCCAAGTTACCCTCGTTCGGGTACTTGGAGAGCCAATCCAGTAAGTGCTGTCCCCCTCCACTAAAGGTTATTTGGGTATGTACTTTAAATTACGTGCGCCCGTTAACGAAATTCGGTAGAATCTGCCAACTTGATTGAAATGCCGTCAGTAGATGGCGTTTCTTACTGTCCCTATTTGTAAAGAGTTAGTCACCCTAAATCTATGAAGCACATTCGTAACTTTTCGATTATCGCCCACATCGACCATGGTAAGTCGACCCTATCAGACCGTCTAATCCAAGTTTGTGGCGGGTTAACCGATCGTGAAATGGCCGCACAGGTTCTGGATTCTATGGATCTTGAACGTGAGCGTGGCATCACCATCAAATCTCAGAGTGTGACGCTAAACTACACCGCTAAAGACGGTGAGACGTATCAGCTGAACTTCATCGATACTCCGGGGCACGTTGACTTTGCATATGAAGTATCACGTTCTCTAGCGGCTTGTGAAGGTGCGCTATTGGTTGTGGATGCGGGTCAAGGTGTTGAAGCTCAAACACTGGCTAACTGTTACACCGCGATCGAAATGGATCTAGAGGTTGTGCCAATCTTGAACAAGATTGACCTACCAGCAGCCGATCCTGAGCGTGTAGCGGAAGAAATTGAAGAAATCGTTGGTATCGATGCAATGGAAGCAACCCGCTGTTCTGCGAAGACAGGCATCGGTGTTGATGACGTTCTAGAGAACATTGTGTCAGCGATCCCTGCTCCGGAAGGTGATCCAGATGCGCCACTACAAGCGCTGATCATTGACTCATGGTTTGATAACTACCTTGGCGTTGTTTCTCTAGTGCGTATTAAAAACGGCGAACTGAAGAAGAACGATAAGATCAAAGTGATGAGTACGGGCCAAGTTTGGGGTGTAGACCGCCTTGGTATCTTTACGCCAAAACAAGTAGATACCGATACCCTTCGTACTGGTGAAGTAGGTTGGGTTGTTTGTGGTATCAAAGACATTCTTGGTGCCCCTGTTGGTGATACGCTGACTCTAGCGAAGAATGGTTGTGATAAACCGCTACCTGGCTTTAAGAAAGTTAAACCTCAGGTTTACGCAGGTCTGTTCCCTGTATCTTCTGACGATTACGAGAACTTCCGTGACGCACTAGGCAAACTAAGCCTAAACGACGCATCGCTATTCTACGAGCCAGAAAACTCTGCGGCACTTGGCTTTGGTTTCCGTTGTGGCTTCCTTGGCATGTTGCACATGGAAATCATCCAAGAGCGTCTAGAGCGTGAATACGACTTGGATCTTATTACCACAGCACCAACGGTAGTTTACGAAGTTGAGAAGACGGATGGCGATCTGCTGTATGTTGATAGCCCAGCAAAACTACCAGCGATCAATGATATTGAAGAAATTCGTGAACCGATTGCGCGTTGTAATATCCTTGTGCCTTCAGAGTACCTCGGTAACGTAATCACCCTGTGTGTTGAAAAGCGAGGCAGTCAAGTTGATATGGTTTACCACGGTAACCAAGTCGCTGTGACTTACGATATTCCAATGGCTGAAGTGGTACTGGATTTCTTCGATCGTCTGAAATCAACATCACGCGGTTACGCATCTTTGGATTACAACTTCCAGCGTTTTGAAGCTTCGAACATGGTACGTGTAGACGTTCTTCTTAACGGTGACACTGTTGATGCATTGGCGATGATCACACACAAAGATCAGTCTCAGACTCGCGGTCGTCAGTTGGTAGAGAAGATGAAAGAATTCATCCCTCGCCAAATGTTTGATATCGCAATCCAAGCGGCAATTGGTAACCACATTATCGCTCGTTCAACTGTAAAACAGTTGCGTAAGAACGTTATTGCGAAATGTTACGGCGGTGATGTAAGTCGTAAGAAGAAACTTCTGAAGAAACAGAAAGAAGGTAAGAAACGCATGAAGCAGATCGGTAACGTTGAGCTGCCTCAAGAAGCGTTCCTAGCCATCCTTCACGTAGGTAAAGACTAAAGTTGAACTTTGTCTCACACTTGTCGGTCTTAAGACGTTAGATATTAAAATAAGTGAAAGGGTTTCGGCTCTTTCACTTTCGTATTTTTAGATAAGGGAATTTAATGGCGAATACATTCTCACTGATGTTGGTTATTGCGACTTTGGTAACTGGCGTTGTTTGGCTATTGGAAAAGCTGGTTTTCGCGAAAAAGCGTCAGGAAAAACTGGCTGAGATTCAAGCTCAGACGTCTAATGGTTTGGATGCAGTGACCTTGCAAAAAGTTGAGCGTCAGCCTTGGTGGGTTGAAAATAGCGTCTCTATTTTTCCTGTGATCGCATTCGTTTTAGTATTACGTTCTTTTATCTACGAACCATTTCAAATCCCATCAGGCTCAATGATGCCTACCTTGTTGGTTGGCGATTTCATTTTAGTTGAGAAGTACGCGTACGGTCTAAAAGACCCAGTATGGCGTACTCAGCTTGTGGAAACTGGTAAGCCTGATCGTGGTGATATCGTGGTCTTCAAATACCCACCACAACCAAGTGTGGACTACATTAAGCGTGTAGTTGGTTTACCTGGTGATATCGTGCGTTATTCAAGTGATAAGCAGCTTTGCGTGCAAAGCCAAGGCGAATCGGCATGTAAGCCAGTTAAACTGAGCAATGTTGAAGAAAGTCAGTTTAGCTCGAACGGTATTCCAATGATCCAACTGGATGAAAAATTGGGTAACGTTGAGCACAATATTTTGGTTAACCCTCTTGTGCGTAACCGCGTGGAGCAATATTTCCCACGCAGCGGAACGACAGAGTGGGTTGTACCACAAGGTCAGTATTTTGTGATGGGTGATAACCGTGACAACAGTGCTGACAGCCGTTACTGGGGCTTTGTTCCAGAAGCAAACTTAGTCGGTAAAGCTGTCGCGATCTGGATCAGCTTCGAGTTTGATCGTGGCGCAGATAGTGTTCTACCTTCATGGATTCCAACTGGTGTGCGTTTTAACCGCATCGGTGGCATTCACTAACCATTCAAATATCGAGAGAGTATGAATTCTCCAATTGATAAACTAGAGAGAAAGCTCGGCTACCAGTTTCAAGATGCCGGGCTTATCAATTTGGCGCTGACGCACCGCAGCGCCAACAGTAAGCACAATGAACGTCTTGAGTTTCTGGGCGATTCAATTTTAAGTTTTGTCATCGCTGATGATCTGTACCATCGTTTCCCAAAAGTGAACGAAGGTGACATGAGCCGCATGCGTGCTACTTTGGTTCGCGGACATACATTGGCGGAACTGGGTCGTGAATTCGATCTAGGAGATTATTTAAAATTAGGTCCAGGTGAATTGAAGAGTGGCGGTTTTCGCCGAGACTCTATTTTAGCCGATGCGGTTGAAGCCATTATTGGCGCAATTTACCTAGACAGTGATCTTGAAGTTGTGCGAGGCATTGTACTGAGTTGGTATCAGTCACGCCTTGAAGCCATTAAACCAGGCGTTTCACAGAAAGATCCGAAAACTCGCCTACAAGAGTTCCTACAAGGCAGAAGAAAACCGCTGCCTGTCTACACAGTGACTAATATTAAAGGTGAAGCGCACAACCAAGAGTTCACGGTTGAGTGCGAAGTAGCAGGTGTGGATAAGCCTGTAATCGGTAAAGGCACCAGCCGCCGCAAGGCAGAACAAGCGGCTGCTGAAACAGCACTTGAGCAATTAACAAATGGCTGATAACGAATTCGATATCGATGCGTTTTTCGCATCACAGGGTGAGCCAAGCTCGCCAGAAAACCAACACTGTGGCTTTATTGCTATTGTTGGTCGTCCAAACGTAGGTAAGTCGACACTTTTGAACAAGATTTTGGGTCAGAAGATTTCGATCACCTCTCGTAAGCCGCAAACGACACGCCACCGTATTATGGGTGTGGATACGGACGGCGATTACCAAGCGATTTACGTCGACACGCCTGGACTTCACATTGAAGAAAAGCGTGCGATCAACCGTTTGATGAACCGTGCTGCTAACTCGTCATTGAGTGATGTAAACCTTGTGTTCTTCTTAGTCGATGGTACGCATTGGACTAAAGACGATGAGATGGTGCTGACCAAACTTCAAAAATCGAACTTCCCAGTTGTGCTTTGTGTAAACAAAGTCGACAACGTACAAGATCGTAATGACGTGATGCTACACATGGCGGAGATGTCTAAGAAGATGGACTTCGTGGATGTTGTGCCAATCTCTGCCAAGCAAGGTAAGAACATTGACGTACTGCGTAAGCACGTGCGTAATCACTTACCTAAAGCAACGCATCACTTCCCAGAAGAATACGTGACTGACCGTTCTCAGCGTTTTATGGCGTCTGAGATTGTGCGTGAAAAGCTGATGCGCTTTACTGGTGAAGAGCTGCCATACTCAGTAACGGTTGAAATTGAACGTTTTGATTACAACCCCGAAACCGACGGTTTCCACATCAATGCCTTGATTCTTGTTGAGCGTAATGGTCAGAAGAAAATGGTGATTGGCAAAGGCGGCGAGAAGATTAAAACCATTGGTCGCGAAGCGCGTTTAGATATGGAAGAATTGTTCGGTCGTAAAGTTTACCTAGAAACCTGGGTTAAAGTGAAATCTGGCTGGGCAGACGACGAACGAGCGTTGCGATCGTTGGGTTATATAGACGATTTATAATCTTGGCTGCGAAGGTGCTTCGCTCCAACATCGATGAAAAATCAGTATCGATTAAAATAAGGAGCCGCTCGGCTCCTTATTTTTTATTTCACACTTTTTAGGCACAATGACTTAGATGAGTAATCTGTCTTCCGAAGGTTTACAGCGCTGTTTTGTATTGCACCGACGCCCTTACAGTGAATCGAGCTTAATCCTTGATGTATTTAGTGAGGAATATGGCCGAATGACTTTAATGGCCAAAGGCGCGCGCAGTAAGCGTTCGAACTTAAAAGGCGCATTGCAACCTTTTACCCCGCTATTACTTAAATGGTCGGGGAAAGGCTCAATGAAAACTTTGCGTCAAGCCGAGCCGATAAGTCTAGGTTTGCCGTTAACGGGCATTAATCTCTACTCAGCCATGTACGTCAATGAACTGATTGGCCGTATTTTGATGGCTGAAGTGCCGATGCCAGCACTATTTCATGATTATTTGCATGCGTTAACCGAGTTGGCGCACAACGAGAACCCTGAGCCTGCACTGCGTCGTTTTGAGTTAGCCTTGCTGTCTGCGATGGGGTATGGCGTGGATTTTTTGCATTGTGCAGGTACCGGCGAGCCCGTCGATCCAGAAATGACCTATCGTTACCGGGAACAGAAAGGGTTTATTGCTTCGGTTAGGCGCGATAACCTCACGTTTTTAGGGAATGAACTGATTGCTATCAGTGAGCGGCGGTTCGTCACTAAAGAGCAGCTAAAAGCGGCAAAACGCTTTACACGTATAGCCTTAAAGCCGTATCTTGGCGGCAAACCTTTAAAAAGTCGTGAATTTTTCATTCAGACCCCCAGAGCACGGAGTAACGGAAAATGAGCTCAATTTATTTAGGCGTCAATATCGACCATATTGCCACTCTACGTAATGCACGTGGTACAAAATACCCAGATCCTGTTCACGCTGCTGAAATTGCAGAGCGTGCAGGCGCGGACGGTATCACTATCCACTTACGTGAAGACCGTCGCCATATTTTGGATCGTGATGTACGTATTCTGCGTGAAACCATTCAAACACGTATGAATCTAGAGATGGCAGTGACGGACGAAATGGTTGAGATTGCGCTGCAAACTAAACCAGAGTTTGTGTGTCTAGTGCCTGAAAAGCGTGAAGAACTGACGACGGAAGGTGGCTTAGATGTAGTAGGACAGCTTGAAAAAATTAAAGCTGCGACGAAAAAGCTGACAGATGCCGGCATTAAAGTTTCGCTCTTTATTGATGCTGACCGTCAACAGATTGAAGCTGCGAAAAAGTGTGGTGCTCCGTTTATTGAGCTACATACTGGCCATTATGCAGATGCGACGACAGAAGACGAACAACAAGCTGAACTGAAGAAGATTGCCGCTGGTGCGAGTTATGCACATGATCTAGGTATTATTGTTAATGCCGGGCATGGCCTGACTTATCACAATGTCGCACCAATTGCTGCATTACCAGAAATTTACGAACTCAACATTGGTCACTCAATCATTGGTCGCGCAGTATTTGATGGTTTAAATAAAGCGGTTGCTGACATGAAAGCACTGATGATTGAGGCTCGCCAGTCATAGGGCTATCTAGATGGCGATTATAGGGTTAGGGACCGACATTGCAGAAATTGAGCGTATTGAAAAAGCGTTAGCTCGTAGTGGTGAACCTTTTGCTCAGCGGATTCTTTCAGAAGAAGAAATGGCCAAATTCTCACAGCTTAAGCTGCAAGGTCGTTATCTTGCTAAGCGCTTTGCAGTCAAAGAAGCGGCCTCAAAAGCATTGGGAACAGGGATAGCAAAAGGGGTCACGTTTCACGATTTTTCCATCTCGAACGATGCGCTTGGAAAACCAGTGCTCGCATTGACGGGCACAGCCAAGCAAATAGCGGATGCGATGGGCGTTAACCACATTCACCTGTCCATTTCCGATGAGCGTCATTACGCTGTGGCGACGGTTATTTTTGAATCCTAGCTTGTAAGTCTTAAACAAAATACTAAAAAGCCAGAGCATTTGCTCTGGCTTTTGTTTCTCTTCAATAGATCACTGTTCAAGGTATAACTTTGCGGTTGTTGTTACTTTAATCATTTCATCTTGCAGCTCGAACATTTCAGGCTCAACTTCCTCAAGACTGACCCCTGAGCGCAGTGCTTGCTCAAGCGTCGCACAGAGTGACTTCAGTCTTGGAACGCCACAATATGAACTACTGCCGTGCAGCTTATGGATGACATGAATTAGGTCATCACGGGAGATATCTTCTTGCTCCAGAGCTTGGTCAACGACTGCTTCTACTTCAGGGATGAACTCAATCAACATGCGCAGCATGTCTTTAGCGAGATCCTCTTTATTCGCGCTCTGTTTTAAGGCTGCTTGCCAATCAATAATCACATCCTGCTGAGGCGAAGAAACGGGTTGTGGTGCGCTTCCTTCAGGTTCATCAACGTATGAAGGGGCGACTTTGCCAATGCTCTCTGTACAAGCATTTGGGTTCCAGTGAACCAAAACCTGTTGCAGCACATGCTCTTCAATAGGTTTGGTCAAGTAGTCATCCATTCCTGCTGAGAGCAAGCGGTCTCGTTCCCCTGCCATGGCATGCGCCGTTACCGCAATCACTGGCGTGTCTTTATTTAGCTCCAACTCTTTAATGTGCTTACAAGCGGTCACACCATCCATTTGTGGCATTTGAATATCCATGAAGATTAAATCGTACTTTTTCTCTGTCGCCAGGTTCACCGCTTGCTGGCCATTGCTACAGGCGGTGACGGTTTCTACTCGTTCGCGGAGTAGTGCAGAGATCAGCTTCAAGTTTGCAGGGTTGTCATCCACTGCTAGTACAGTGAGAGGTAAACGGTCCCCTTCGCTTGGCGTAATTGGAGCGCTTAATACCGGTGGCGATTCTACATGTTCGCTAATCAGGCTTTGTAGCAACTTACGGCGAGACAATGGTTTCGTCAGGCACTGGACGTGATGCTCTGTCATTATTTGGTCCGCAAGCGCCAATTCGGTACTCGGTGTCCCTAGGAGAACACTCGGAGCCATGCGTTTCGCTTGTTCTATCCAAGGTGTAATAACTTCCGCATCGTGAGTCTGGTTGGCCGCTAAATTCAACAGTACATAATCATATTGTTCTTCGTTGTTTGGTAGCGAAGAGCGGTAGGTTACTAAAATACCCTCCTGACTTAGAATCTGTTGGGTTACGGATGCGGCTTGCATGTTTGGTTCAATCAGCAGTAACTGCTTCCCAGTCAGAAGTTCCACTTCAATCAGTTCGCTCATTGGCATCTCGGTTGAGTGCAAGCGCACCGTAAACCAGAAGGTTGAACCTTGGTGTAGACGGCTGGTTAAACTGATTTCGCCGCCCATCTGGCTCACCAGTTTCTGAGTGATAACCAGACCAAGACCAGTACCGCCGTAACGACGTGAAATACTTGCATCTGCTTGGCTAAAGGCTTGGAACAACTGCGCTTGCTGACGCTCAGAGATACCAATACCGGTATCACGCACCATGAATTGTAGTTCGACGGAGTCTCCTGATTGAGAGCGCATTTCTACGCTAACATCAATGTTGCCTCGCTCGGTAAACTTGATTGAGTTACCGACTAAGTTCGTCAAAATTTGCTGGATACGTAGTGGATCCCCAACTAAACCTGGTGGAATTTTAGGGTCCACTTTTAGGGTGATTTCTAACCCTTTCTCATGTGCACTTGTGGCTTGTAGGTTAATTACCTCTTCTAAACTTTCTCGGAAATCAAAAGGAATGTTTTCGAGTGCCAGCTTACCCGCTTCAAGTTTCGAGAAGTCGAGAATGTCATTGATGATATTCAGCAGGTTGTTCGCCGATTTCTCAATCGTCTGTAGGTAATCCGTTTGGCTGTTAGAAAGCTGCGTTTTAAGCATTTGACGAGTAAAGCCAATCACCCCATTGAGCGGAGTACGCAGCTCGTGCGACATGTTCGCCAAGAACTCTGACTTAACCCTGGCCGCTTCTTGCGCGCGTTTCTTCGCGATATCCAACTCAACGTTCTGAATTTCTAGCTGCTCAAGCGTTTCACGTAAGTCGGACGTGGCTTGGTCTATACTGTGCTGCATCTCCACGTGATATTCTGATAACGATACCGCCATGGCGTTGATGCCATTTTTTAGCTGGTCTAACTCACCGTGCATTTTGCCTTCGATACGCACATCCAGATGACCACGGCGAATGCGGTCAACGACATTCTTCATGTGGGTGATAGGTTGGGTCACATCGTGCATTAGACGTGAAGCAAACACACTTGCTAAGCCAAGACCGAGAACCAGAACTAAAAACGCAGAAAAGACTTCTTGATACTGTTGCAGCCTCAAGGAGGAGAGATCTAACTCGACGGCGATGTAACCAATCGCTTTTGTGCCTTGGCTTTCGTTCGACAACTCCGCTAAGTAGTGACCTTCTGACAAAATGGGGACACGCAATATCAGTGAGTTTTCGTAGATTTCCGAATTACCCAGTTGCGGGATCGGTTTATCTTTGGGAAACATCAAGGCTTCAAAATTAGGATGAAAGTTAGAGGTCACAAAGAGCTCATGATGTTCATCAAATACCGCGATACTACGAACCAGTTTGGAGTTTTTGCGGTGCGCGTAGCTTATCAAGCGACGTACCGCCTCTCGGCTTTCTGATAGTAGATGAGTTTCACTGGCAATCGCCAGCGGCTCAATAATGCTGTTACCAGTGGTGATAACTTGTTTCTCAAGGTCTTGGTAGCGGTTAAATGAGAAAAAGCCGCTCAGTAATAAACCAATAATGAGAGTGGGAGCGAGAGTTAGTGTAATTACACGTGCTCGTAAGCCATATCTGGTCATGTTATCTAATTACATCGGAGTCTGGATATGGGAAAATAACGCATTATTTCTCAAGCGCACGATAAAGCCTTGAGCAAAGAAGTGACGTCACCGAATAAACGGTAAGCATAATCAAGTCACTCGAATCACACAACGGCTGCAATCAAGAATAGTGAAGCCGAAGAGCAATTACATATAAATCAGGCATAGAGCATGGCACGCATCTTTCAACCGAAAAAGAAAACCCAACTCAATACTCGGCACCAAGCAGTGCAAGTAGAGCGTTTAGATCACCACGGCGCAGGCATTGCTTACCTCAAAAAGAAGCCATTGTTTATTGATGGAGCACTGCCGGGTGAGGAGGTGGTCACTCAATTGGTGGAAGAAAAGAGCAAATACGCTCGCGGTAAGTTGATTAAAATCCTTAAGCCGAGTGAAGCTCGTGTGGAGCCATTTTGCCCACATTATCATGAGTGCGGTGGCTGTGATTTGCAGCATCTAGATTATGGCCAACAATTGACGTACAAACAGCAAACGTTGCGTCAGCTAATGCGAAAATTCTCAGGCAGTGACATTGAACTAGATGCCCCGTTATTGGGAGATTCGCAGGCCTACCGTCGCCGTGCGAGAGTGAGCTTGTTTGTTGATAAAAAAACACGTCAGCTACATTTTGGTTTCCGTAAAAAGCAGAGTAAGCAAATTGCGCAAGTGACCGATTGCCCAGTGCTGGCACCGGAACTGAATGTTTTGCTGCCAGAGATTTACTCAGCCCTAAAAGCGTTCAAAAAGCCGGAACAATTAGGTCATGTAGAGCTGGTACTTGGCGATAATGGGCCGTGTATTACGCTGCGCCACTTGAGCGCTCTGACAACGAGTGAAACTCAATCTCTAACGGAGTTGGCAAAACGTCATGGCGCATCGTTGTACTTAATGCCATCGACAGAACAATTAGACCTTATCGAAGGCGATATGCCTTTTTATCAAGAAGTTGGAGTGAAAATCCCTTTTGCACCAAATAACTTTATTCAAGTAAACCAAGGTGTAAACCAACAAATGGTCAAACAAGCGGTTGAGTGGTTAGACCCACAAAAGAGTGACCGAGTGTTAGATTTGTTCTGTGGTTTAGGCAACTTTAGTTTACCAGTTGCGAAATTAGCTAAGTACGTGGTTGGAGTAGAGGGTGTTGCAGAGATGGTAGAAAAAGCCACAAACAATGCATCTTTGAACCAAATCAATAACGCGCAATTTTATCACGCTAACCTTGAGCAAGATTTTGAAGGCCAAGCCTGGGCCGCAGAGCGGTTTGATAAAGTATTATTAGACCCGGCACGCGCGGGAGCGAGTGGGATCATCGATCAAGTTTCTGAGCTTGGCGCACAGCGTGTAGTTTATGTTTCTTGTAATCCTGCTACCCTTGCTAGGGATAGTCAAAGCTTGATAGAGCAAGGCTATAAATTAACGAAATTAGGTATGCTGGATATGTTCCCTCATACCAGTCATCTAGAATCGATGGCATTGTTTGAAAAGTCCTAACTTTAGGACTTTGACCCCTTATTTGTGGTGGGTGGTCATAAAGCCAGCGTGTACGCGCGGTAAAAAGAACTAACCTGGACGGTGTTAGTCAAACCACACGAATATAATAATTAGGATGATGAGATGGTTGCGGTAAGAAGCGCGCATTTAAACCAAGATGAACAGTTTGAACTCGAAAACTGGGTGGCTAGCCTAGGACAAGAGAAAAACACAGCCTCACGCTTAATCGAAGTATATCGAGATTGCCAGACGGTATTAGCTGATAACGAGCAAGCGGAGCTGTTGTTGTGGCGTGGACGAGAAATGATCGAAATTTTGATCACCTTGTCTATGGATCAAGCCACTTTAGTGGCTGCTCAACTGTTTCCTTTGGTTTCAAGTGGTGCTTTTAACAGAGAAATTCTGGAAGAGAAATACAGCAAAGAAATCATAAAATTAATCGACGGCGTTGAAGAAATGGCTGCTATTGGCCAACTCAACGTCAACATGGAAGGCAGTGCAGCGTCATCTCAGGTAGATAACGTACGCCGTATGCTGCTTGCCATGGTGGATGACTTCCGCTGCGTAGTTATCAAGCTCGCGGAACGAATTTGTAACCTTATTGAAGTTAAAAAAGCGCCAGATGAAGTTCGACGTGCGGCGGCAAAAGAGTGTGCCAACATCTATGCGCCGCTAGCAAACCGATTAGGCATCGGTCAGCTGAAATGGGAAATTGAAGATTACGCTTTCCGCTACCAACAACCGGAAACTTACAAACAAATTGCCAAACAGCTTTCTGAGAGACGCATCGTTCGTGAACAGTACATCAAAGACTTTGTTGAAGACCTCACGCACGAAATGGAAGTGTCGGGCATCAATGCCGAAGTGAGTGGTCGACCTAAGCACATCTACAGCATTTGGCGAAAAATGCAGAAAAAGAGTTTGGCCTTTGATGAGCTGTTTGATGTGCGAGCAGTGCGTATCATCGCAGACAAACTGCAAGATTGTTACGCGGCTTTAGGCGTAGTTCACACCAAATACAAGCATCTACCGAGCGAGTTTGATGACTACGTTGCTAACCCTAAACCAAACGGTTATCAATCGATCCATACAGTAATTCTAGGGCCAGAAGGCAAAACCATCGAGATCCAGATTCGTACCAAGCAAATGCATGAAGAGTCGGAACTGGGGGTTGCAGCGCACTGGAAATATAAAGAAGGGGCAAGCAGCCGAAGCGGTTATGATGAGAAGATCACGTGGCTGCGTAAGCTACTGGATTGGCAAGAAGAAATGTCTGACTCTGGCGAAATGCTCGATGAGCTGCGTAGCCAAGTCTTTGATGACCGTGTTTATGCCTTTACACCACGTGGTGATGTTGTCGATTTGCCAATGGGGGCAACGCCGCTAGATTTTGCCTATCACATTCACTCCGAAGTGGGACACCGTTGTATCGGTGCCAAAGTCGGAGGTCGTATTGTGCCGTTCACGCATAAATTACATATGGGTGACCAAGTCGAGATTATCACTCAGAAAGAACCTAACCCATCACGTGACTGGTTAAACCCATCATTAGGCTTCGTTCATTCTGGTCGTGCGCGTGCCAAAATTAACGCTTGGTTCCGAAAGCAAAGCCGTGAGAAGAACCTTGAAGCAGGTCGTGAAATCCTTGAGCATGAGTTAGCCAAAATTGGCGCAACGTTAAAAGATGCAGAGCATTACGCCCTCAAGCGGTTTAACGTCAAAACACCAGATGAATTGTATGTTGGGGTAGGTAGCGGTGATTTGCGCATCAACCAAATCATTAACCATATCAACGCGTTAGTTAACAAGCCAACGGCAGAGGAAGAAGACCAGCAAGCACTGGAAAAACTGCAAGAAGCAGAGCACAAATCACCAGCGCAAAGCCGACCGAAAAAAGACGCCGTCGTTGTAGAAGGTGTCGATAATCTAATGACGCACCTAGCGCGTTGCTGTCAGCCGATTCCAGGTGATGATATCTGTGGTTACATCACGCAAGGTCGCGGCATTTCAGTACACCGTAGTGACTGTGAACAGTTAGAAGAACTGCGCCATCATGCGCCAGAGCGTATCATTGATACTGTCTGGGGCAGCGGCTTCGTCGGGTCATACATCCTCACCGTCCGTGTTGAAGCGATGGAGCGAGGTGGTCTACTCAAAGACATTACGACACTGTTCGCCAACGAAAAGATCAAAGTGACCAGTATGAAGAACCGAGTCGATTACAGACGTCAACTTGCCATCATGGACTTTGACCTAGAAGTCACCAATATTGAGGTGCTTTCTCGTGTTTCGAAGCGTGTTGAGCAGATTAAGGATGTGATGACGGTGAAACGCCTCGGCTAAAATTCTCGTCATACTTGAAGCTGATAGCGTTGTTGCCTGCGCTCACTCCGGAGTGCCGGCCCAGGCTCATCACATAGGCGAGCTATGCTCAGGAGTCGCGAAAACTTGTTGCCTTGTCAAAGTAACAATTACTTAGTGAAAGCTGCTGAGAAAATATAATGTAGAAGGTGAGTGGTTTTGGCCGCTCACCTTTTTCTTTAGTAGAAAGGTTTAAAGGAACAAAAAATGAGTCATCCAATTGAACAATTAGAACAAATCATGGCGAAGTTGCGTGACCCAGAAAACGGTTGCCCTTGGGACTTAAAACAAACCTTTGACACCATCGTTCCGCATACAATAGAAGAAACCTACGAGGTGGTGGACGCGATTCAAAATCGAGATTGGCCCAATCTAAAAGAAGAGCTAGGGGATTTGTTGTTTCAGGTGATTTTTTACAGCCAGCTAGCGAAAGAGCAAGAGCTGTTCGACTTTTCGGATGTCGTCGAAACCGTGAACGAAAAACTGACTCGTCGCCACCCGCATGTTTTTTCAGATGTTGAGTTTGAATCTGACGAGGAAATTAACGCGAACTGGGAAGCGGAAAAAGCAAAAGAAAAAGCCCTAGTAGGCAAAGCGGAAGAAAGTATCCTAGACTCAATACCAAACTCTTTACCGGCACTTTCTCGTGCTACAAAAATTCAGAAAAAATGTGCAAAATTTGGGTTTGATTGGGATTCACTTGGCCCGGTTGTCGATAAAGTACGAGAAGAAATTGACGAAGTCATGGAAGAGGCACTGCAAGTTCAGCCCGATGAAGAGAAAGTTGAGTTGGAGCTCGGTGATTTGCTATTTGCGACTGTCAATTTGGCTCGCCACCTTGATAAAAACCCAGAAGTCGCGCTAGGAAAAGCAAACGTAAAGTTTGCGCGACGTTTTAAACAAGTTGAAGGCAAGGTTCAGCAGTCAGGCAAAGTACTTACAGATTGTTCTTTATCAGAACTTGACCATTTTTGGGATGAAGTAAAACAAGAAGAATCGAGGCAGAGGTAAACTGGCAGAATACATAATATAAGGTCAACTTGTTTGGTTACACGAAAACGGACTTTGGTTTGTCTTTGCTCACTTTGATTTGAAGCAAAAAATAAAAAATTACGGTGTGATAGATTTCACGTTGTGGCGGTAAGGAGCTTCTGGTATATTTATCTCCCGTCCAGAAGCACTCCATTTCCCTCATTCAACCAATTTCAGGTTAAACATGACGACAAATTACATTTTTGTTACTGGCGGGGTTGTATCCTCTCTAGGTAAAGGTATTGCAGCAGCATCTCTTGCGGCTATTCTAGAAGCTCGTGGTCTTAAAGTGACTATGATGAAGCTTGACCCTTACATCAACGTTGACCCGGGCACAATGAGCCCTACTCAGCACGGTGAAGTGTTCGTTACAGAAGATGGCGCAGAGACTGACCTTGACCTTGGTCACTACGAGCGTTTCATCCGTACCAAGATGACCAAGCGTAACAACTTCACTGCAGGTCGTGTTTATGCCGACGTACTTCGTAAAGAACGTCGTGGTGACTACCTAGGCGCCACTATTCAAGTTATCCCTCATATCACTAACGCGATCAAAGATCGCGTTATTGCAGGTTCTGAAGGCCATGATGTGGCTATCGTTGAAGTTGGCGGTACTGTTGGTGATATCGAATCACTACCATTTATGGAAGCGATTCGTCAGCTAGCTGTTGAGCTAGGCCGTGAGCGCGCAATGTTCATGCACCTAACACTTGTTCCTTACCTAGCGGCAGCGGGCGAAGTGAAAACTAAGCCGACGCAACACTCTGTAAAAGAACTTCTATCTATCGGTATTCAGCCAGACATCCTAGTTTGCCGTAGCGATCGCGTTATTCCTGCGAATGAGCGTAAAAAAATCGCACTGTTCTGTAATGTTCCAGAAAAAGCAGTAATTTCAATGAAGGATGTAGACTCTATCTACAAGATCCCTCAGTTGATTAAATCTCAAGGGCTAGATGACCTTGTGTGTGCTCGCTTTGGTATTACTGCTCCTGAAGCAGACCTTTCTGAATGGGAACAGGTTATCTACGAAGAAGCAAATCCTACTGGTGAAGTAACCATCGGTATGGTTGGTAAATACATTGAATTACCAGATGCATACAAATCTGTGAACGAAGCGCTTAAACACGCTGGCTTGAAAAACCGTCTAAGCGTCACAATTAAGTATGTAGACTCACAAGATATCGAAACAAAAGGCGTTGAACTTCTAGAAGGTTTGGACGCAATCCTAGTACCAGGTGGCTTCGGCGATCGTGGTATTGAAGGCAAGATCCGTGCGGCTCAATATGCACGTGAGAATAACGTGCCTTACCTAGGTATTTGTTTGGGTATGCAAGTGGCACTAATCGAATACGCGCGTAACGTTGCGGGTATGGAAGGTGCACATTCAACAGAATTTAACAAAGAGACTAAGTACCCTGTGGTAGGTTTGATCACAGAGTGGGTAGACGAATCAGGTAGCGTAGAAGAGCGTACTGAAAAGTCTGACCTAGGCGGTACGATGCGTCTTGGTTCACAGCTGTGTCACCTAGAGAAAGGGACTAAAGCTCGTGAACTGTACGGTAGCGCGACGATCCATGAACGTCACCGTCACCGTTACGAAGTGAATAACGTGCTTCGTCCGCAAATCGAAAAAGCAGGCCTAAAAGTATCAGGTCTATCTGCGGACAAGAAGTTAGTGGAAATGATTGAGAACCCAGCTCACCCATGGTTTGTAGCGGCTCAGTTCCACCCAGAATTCACCTCGACTCCTCGCGATGGACATCCATTGTTTGCAGGTTTTGTTAAGGCTGCGGGCCAAAACGCACGCGGCGAATTCGAGAAGTAAAAGGATACGGGCGGCGGCGAAGGTTGTGCTGCTGCCCTTTAAGATTGACATTTATATTTGAAACGAGAGGAAACATTAATGTCTAAGATCGTTAAAGTTCTAGGTCGTGAAATCATCGACTCACGTGGTAACCCAACTGTAGAAGCTGAAGTACACCTAGAAGGCGGTTTCGTAGGTATGGCGGCAGCTCCATCTGGCGCATCTACTGGTTCTCGCGAAGCTCTTGAGCTACGTGACGGTGACAAAGCACGTTTCCTAGGTAAAGGTGTTCTTAAAGCAGTTGAAGCTGTAAACGGCCCAATCGCTGAAGCTCTAGTTGGCAAAGACGCTAAAGACCAAGCTGCAATCGACGCAGTAATGATCGAACTAGACGGCACTGAAAACAAATCTAAATTCGGTGCTAACGCTATCCTAGCTGTTTCTCTAGCAAACGCTAAAGCTGCTGCTGCTGCGAAAGGCATGCCTCTATACGAGCACATCGCTGAGCTAAACGGCACTGCAGGTCAGTTCTCTATGCCTCTACCAATGATGAACATCATCAACGGTGGTGAGCACGCAGACAACAACGTTGACATCCAAGAGTTCATGATCCAACCAGTTGGCGCTAAGACTCTTAAAGAAGGTCTACGTATCGGTGCAGAAGTATTCCACAACCTAGCTAAAGTTCTTAAGTCTAAAGGCTACAGCACTGCAGTTGGTGATGAAGGTGGTTTTGCTCCTAACCTTAAATCTAACGCTGAAGCTCTAGAAGTTATCGCAGAAGCTGTTGCAGCTGCTGGTTACGAACTAGGTAAAGACGTTACTCTAGCTATGGACTGTGCTGCATCTGAGTTCTTCGACAAAGAAGCTGGCATCTACAACATGAAAGGCGAAGGTAAAACTTTCACTTCTGAAGAGTTCAACCACTACCTAGCTGAGCTAGCTAACCAATTCCCAATCGTTTCTATCGAAGACGGTCTAGACGAGTCTGACTGGGATGGCTTCAAGCACCAAACTGAACTACTAGGTGACAAGCTTCAACTAGTAGGTGACGATCTATTCGTTACTAACACTAAGATCCTTGCTGAAGGTATCGAGAAAGGCGTAGCTAACTCTATCCTTATCAAGTTCAACCAAATCGGTTCTCTAACTGAGACTCTAGCTGCAATCAAGATGGCTAAAGACGCAGGTTACACAGCAGTAATCTCTCACCGTTCTGGCGAAACTGAAGATGCAACTATCGCTGACCTAGCGGTAGGTACAGCAGCAGGTCAAATCAAAACTGGTTCTATGAGCCGTTCTGACCGTGTTGCTAAGTACAACCAGCTAATCCGTATCGAGGAAGCTCTAGGTGAGCGCGCTCCTTTCAACGGTCTTAAAGAAGTTAAAGGTCAAGCTTAATTCTTAATTGAATTAACCGCTTAACTTAAAGCTTTTGAAAACGCCTCGCACTTGCGGGGCGTTTTTTATATGACGGAAGCTCTAAGTGAGCGCGCTCCTCCATGTTTCAAGGAAGCGGTCTCAAAGAAGTTAAAGGTCAGGCTTAATTCTTAACTGAGTTAACGGCTTATCTTAAAGCTTTTAAAAACACCCTGCCTTGGCGGGTGTTTCTTTATATAACGGAAGCTCTAGGTGAGCGCGCTCCTCCATGTTTCAAGGAAGCGGTCTTAAAGAAGTTAAAGGTCAAGCTTAATTCTTATTGAGTAAAGTTTCGCTAAATAGCTTTTTGAAACCATCGCTACGGCGGTTTTTTTGTATTTATAAGTTTGTATTTTTGGCTCTTACTTTGGTCATGGGTAAGGAGCGCTTCCTATGAGCTTGTTTCATTTTGCTGCTTATTTCTTGTAAGGAGCGTGTGAGTCTCCCTTTCTCCCCTAGAGGCAACCTCGCATTTATGCTATATATGTCACCTTATCTAATTCCTTCCGGTACAGAATGTTAGCAGCGATATGCGAATCTTTGTTATAGCCCTTACGCTACTGTTTGGCTTGCTTCAATACACTCTATGGTTTGGTAAAAACGGAGTGTCTGACTACTACACAGTAAAAGATGAAATTGAAGTTCAGCAACAAGTGAACAGCAAGCTACAAGCTCGCAACAATGAAATGTTCGCTGAGATTGATGACTTAAGGCAAGGTCTTGATGCGATTGAAGAACGTGCGCGTCATGAGCTCGGTTTAGTTAAAGATGGCGAGACTTTTTACCGCATTATAGGTGAGGAAAACCATTAAAATGTTGGATATGAACTCATCGCATATCGCAATTGTGCCTGCTGCTGGTGTAGGGAGCAGAATGAAGGCAGATCGCCCTAAGCAATATTTATTGATCGAAGGTAAAGCGGTACTGGAACATACCGTAGAGAAACTGCTTTCTCACCCAAATATTTCTAAGGTTGTCGTTGCCATTACTGACGGCGACCCATATTACCCAGAATTGTCCATTGCTAAGCACCCAGATGTGATTCGTGTAGCTGGTGGTAAAGAAAGAGCAGACTCTGTGTTATCAGGGCTAAACTATGTCAATGAGCATCTGGAAAGCGAGTGGGTATTAGTCCACGACGCTGCGAGGCCATGTGTATTAACATCCGACATTGACCGTTTGATTGATGTTTGCTGCGCCCACTCAACGGGTGGCATTCTCGCATCTCCTGTGAGAGATACAATGAAGCGAGCAAACGCAGTACAAGATATCGATCATACGGTAGATAGAGAAGCATTGTGGCATGCACTTACTCCACAAATGTTTAAAACTCAGCAGCTTACTCAAGCACTGGCTGACGCATTAGAACAGGGTGTAACCATTACCGATGAAGCCTCGGCTTTGGAATGGTTAGGCGAGAAGCCAGCCTTAGTTCAAGGGAATGCGAACAATATAAAAATCACTCAGCCAGAAGATCTTGCGTTAGCCGAGTTTTATCTAAGCCGTGAGCGCGGCGAATAAAGAAAGGATAGAAAATGATTCGAATTGGTCATGGTTTCGACGTACATAAATTCGGCGGTGAAGGTCCGGTAATTATCGGTGGTGTAGCGATTCCTTACGAACAAGGTTTGATTGCTCACTCAGATGGCGATGTAGCGTTGCATGCGTTAACGGATGCTCTGCTGGGCGCGATTGCTGCCGGCGATATTGGTCGTCATTTCCCAGATACGGATGATAAATGGAAAGGCGCAAACAGTCGTGAATTACTGAAAGACGTTTACCGTCGAGTTAAAGAGCAAGGCTACCGTCTTGGCAATGCTGATGTAACCATCATGGCACAAGCGCCTAAAATGGCACCACACATTGACGCAATGTGTGCGGCGATAGCCGAAGACCTAGAAACCGACATTAGTAACATTAACGTAAAAGCGACGACGACAGAACGTCTCGGTTTTACTGGACGCAAAGAAGGCATTGCAACGGAAGCCGTTGTACTTCTGTTTAAGCAATAACTAGCAATTTGCTCCTCTAAGCTGTGATATCAGCGGAAACACATCATGTCAGACATTTTATCTTCATTGGCTTACCTAACGGGTAAGCCAGTTGCATCGGCAAAAATTAAAGCGCAGCCAGAGCATTTTCAGGTTCGCGAAGATTTAGGTTTTGCCTTTACGGGCGAAGGCGAGCACTTAATGGTTCGTATCCGTAAAACGGGCGAGAACACCAGCTTCGTTGCTAACGAGTTAGCAAAAGCCTGTGGTGTTAAGTCGAAAGACGTTAGCTGGGCGGGTCTTAAAGACCGTCATGCGGTGACGGAACAGTGGTTAAGTGTCCATTTACCAAAAGGTGAAACGCCAGATTTTTCAGCGTTTTTGGCTCAATACCCAAGTATCGAAATCCTTGCAACAGATCGTCACAATAAAAAACTGCGTCCTGGTGACCTAGTAGGGAACGAGTTCGTGGTTACTTTGTCTGAAGTGACAGATATAGCGGATGTAGAGCAACGTCTTGAAAAAGTGAAACAAGTTGGCGTGCCAAACTACTTTGGTAGTCAGCGTTTTGGTAACGATGGCAACAACCTTGAAGAAGCACGTCGATGGGGACGCGAAAACGTTCGTACCCGCAATCAAAACAAGCGCAGTATGTATTTATCAGCGGCTCGTTCGTGGATTTTCAACCGCATCGTTTCAGCTCGTCTAGAGAATGGTGTGTTTGATAAGTTCATTGATGGTGACATTGCACAGACGAATTCTGGCACTCAGTTGATTGATGCAAACAACATCGCTGCTCTGCAAGTGCAATTTGCACAAGGTGAAGCGGCAATTACCGCTGCGCTTGCTGGCGATAATGCACTGCCTACTCAAGCCGAGGCTCTGGCATTAGAGCAACCGTTTTTAGACGAAGAGCCTGACCTCATGGCGTTGATTCGTGGTAATCGCATGCGCCACGATCGTCGCGATATTGCGCTGAAGCCAAAAGATTTAGCTTGGACGGTTGAAGGTAACAACATTACGCTGACTTTCTCACTGGATGCGGGATCTTTTGCGACCTCTATTGTTCGTGAGTTAGTTAATGAGGTTGAAGTAGAAAGAGAATACTAATGGAACAGGATTCACGAAACCCGAAGCCCTTAAGAGTCTTAATCAGCAATGATGATGGTGTTCATGCACAAGGGATTCATGCCCTCGCTGATGAGTTGAGAGATATCGCCGAAGTGACCATTGTCGCACCTGATCGAAATCGTTCAGGTGCTTCGAATTCACTCACATTAGAACAACCATTACGCGTGACTGAAATTGCCCCAAATATCTACTCAGTGCAAGGCACGCCCACGGATTGTGTGCATTTCGCGCTGAATGAGCTAATGAAAGATGATTTGCCTGATCTTGTTCTGTCAGGAATCAACCATGGTGCTAATTTGGGTGATGATGTTCTTTATTCTGGAACAGTAGCAGCCGCCATGGAAGGTCATTTCCTTGGCGTTCAGTCGGTGGCTTTTTCACTAGTGGGTAAGCGACATTTCGAATCCGCCGCTAAAATTGCACGTCAAATTGTACAACAGCATTTAGCGTCGCCGATTCCAACGAATCGTCTACTGAACGTAAACGTGCCTGACTTACCATCAGAGAATTTAGGTGAAATTGAAGTTACGCGTTTAGGTGCACGTCATCACGCAGAGAATATGATCAAGCAGAAAGATCCGAGAGGTCATGACATTTATTGGTTAGGGCCACCAGGAAAGGAGCAAGATGCAGGAGAGGGCACGGACTTTTATGCAATTGAGCATGGCCGAGTTTCAATGACGCCTCTGCAAGTTGATCTCACCGCTCACGAGTCGCTGCGTGCTATGGATAGTTGGTTAAAGGAAGAGAAGTAATGAGTAACCCACATGCTGACAGGTTGATAGCGTTTCTTATCTCCAGTGGCATCAAAGACCAAAGAGTTCTGGATGCTATCCAACGCTTGCCACGAGAAAGCTTTGTTTCTCAAGCGATGATGCACCAAGCCTATGATAACAATGCGTTACCAATTGGTCAGGGACAAACTATTTCTCAGCCTTATATCGTTGCTCGTATGACCGAGTTGCTTGAGCTAGAACCGGCGAGTCGTGTTCTGGAAATCGGAACGGGATCGGGTTATCAAACTGCGGTACTGGCGCAAATTGTTGATCATGTATACTCCGTTGAGCGAATTAAATCGTTGCAATGGGAAGCAAAGCGTCGCCTGAAGCAATTGGATATTTACAATGTTTCAACTAAGCATGCTGATGGGTGGCAGGGCTGGGAAGCGAGAGGTCCTTTCGATGCTATCATTGTTACCGCTGCCGCTGAAGTGATTCCCCAAGCTCTTCTCTCACAATTAAGAGATGGCGGCAAAATGGTCATTCCTGTTGGAGATACGGAACAACAGTTATTAAAAATAGAGCGTAAGGGAGACGAATATCTCTCTACCGTTGTAGAAATGGTTCGGTTCGTACCTCTGGTTGCGGGTGATTTAGCTTAAGGGTTAGGGATAGGTGAATAAGTTACTACGTCATATTGGTATTAGCTTTGTGTTTGCTGCAGGACTAGTTGGTTGTGCAGCGCATTCCCCTGCACCTGTCTCTAGCCTAAAAAAAGACTATTCAAGCCTTGAAAGAGGGAGTTACAGAGGGAGTTATTATGAGGTAAAAAAAGGCGATACACTTTACTTCATAGCTTATGTCACAGATAAAGATGTAAATGATCTTGTTCGTTACAATGAGTTAACTCAGCCTTACACTATCTACCCAGGACAGAGGCTAAAACTTTGGGCTCCGAAATATGTCGCCCCTAAATATGGTCAAAAAGTTGAACCCGTTGTGGCTCCTGTTGTTACGACACCCCCAGCTCCAGTGACGAAAACATCAACAGCCTCTAAACCTAAACCTTCGAGTAAAAACTCTAGTCAAAAACCTACAGAGACTAAGCCTAAAGTCGTACAAAAACAGCCTCCAAAGAAGGTTGAACAATCGAAAACAAAGGAGTATGTTGGTTCAAAAGATAACCAAAAAGTGAAGCAAAAAGCGCCAACTACCACAGCAAAGAGTGATAAAGTCTCAAAGTGGTTGTGGCCAACAAAAGGGAGAGTAATCAAGAACTTTTCGGCGGGAGAACAGGGAAATAAAGGTATCGACATCGCAGGACAGCGTGGTCAACCTATCGTTTCAACCGCAGCCGGCACAGTCGTTTATTCAGGCAATGCGCTACGAGGTTATGGCAACTTAATTATAGTAAAGCATAACGACAATTATTTAAGCGCATACGCACATAATGACAAACTGCTGGTCACAGAAGGACAAAGCGTAAAAAGCGGACAAAAAATCGCCACCATGGGTAGTTCAGGTGCAAAGTCGGTCAAACTACACTTTGAAATTCGCTATCAAGGTAAATCAGTGAATCCAAAACGCTATTTGCCTTAAAACTTTGAAAAACAACTTGCGACATCATTTAGCGACATATTGAGTTGTCATGTCTTGCTAACTCGCCAGGGGGAGGCGTTATGAGTATCAGCAACACAGTAACCAAAGTTGAAGAGTTTGCATTTGACAATGCGTCAGTGAAGACCATTGATAACGAACTCGAAAGATCATCATCCACAGAAAGCAAAGCGACTGCGCGTGAAGAATTTGACGCGAGCAGTAAAAGCTTAGATGCAACTCAGTTGTATTTGGGCGAAATTGGCTTCTCACCTTTACTTACTGCCGAAGAAGAAGTGCTTTACGCAAGACGCGCCCTACGTGGCGACGAAGCGGCACGCAAACGTATGATCGAAAGTAACCTACGTTTGGTTGTTAAGATTTCTCGTCGATACAGTAACCGTGGTCTAGCACTACTCGATCTGATTGAAGAAGGTAACCTCGGCTTGATCCGAGCGGTCGAAAAATTCGACCCAGAACGTGGTTTCCGTTTCTCTACTTACGCAACATGGTGGATCCGACAAACGATAGAGCGAGCGTTGATGAACCAAACTCGCACGATCCGTCTACCTATCCACGTAGTGAAAGAGCTGAACATTTATCTGCGTACTGCGCGTGAACTTTCTCAAAAGCTCGATCACGAACCGACCGCAGAAGAAATTGCTGCTCAATTAGATATTCCAGTCGAAGACGTAAGCAAAATGTTACGCCTTAATGAGCGTATTAGCTCTGTCGACACGCCAATCGGTGGTGACGGTGAGAAAGCGCTGCTGGATATTATTCCTGATGCAAACAACTCTGATCCAGAAGTTTCGACTCAAGATGACGACATCAAATCATCGTTGATTCATTGGTTAGAAGAGTTGAATCCGAAACAGAAAGAAGTGCTTGCACGTCGCTTCGGCCTACTAGGCTACGAGCCTTCGACGCTGGAAGAAGTTGGTCGAGAGATTGGTCTGACACGTGAGCGAGTACGTCAAATACAAGTGGAAGGTTTACGTCGTCTTCGTGAAGTCCTAATCAAACAAGGTTTGAATATGGAAAACTTGTTTAACGTAGAAGACGATTAAATAATCCGTATTTCACTAGATACACAAAAGGCTATGGTTCCCCATAGCCTTTTTTCTTTTTGGCTCGTCGGTGTGAGTCTGTTTACAGCATCTTCTTCAAGCGATACAGCTCTTCAAGAGCTTGGCGTGGCGTTAAGTCGTCAGGGTCAATACCTGACAGAGCTTGTTCGACCTCGCTAGGCTCTGGAATCAGGCTCAACTGGTTAGCCACATCTACTGCACTTGGACGTGGTGTGTCACTGTTTTGCCCCAGTTGCTCTAGCTGAGATAGCTTGTTACGCGCATTTTTGATGACCGTTTTTGGTACGCCTGCTAAGCCCGCAACAGCCAGACCGTAAGACTTACTTGCCGCACCTTCTTGAACAGCGTGCATAAAGGCAATGCTGTCTCCATGCTCTACGGCATCCAAGTGAACGTTCGCTAAGTTTGGCAGTTGGTTCGGTAACTCTGTTAATTCGAAGTAGTGAGTTGCAAATAGGGTCATCGCACCAATTTGTGTTGCGAGCCATTCCGCACTTGCCCAAGCTAAAGACAGACCGTCGTAAGTACTAGTACCGCGTCCGATTTCATCCATTAGCACCAAACTGTTCTTAGTTGCGTTGTGAAGAATATTGGCTGTTTCGGTCATTTCTACCATGAAGGTCGAGCGGCCAGATGCAAGATCATCTGATGCACCAATACGAGTAAATATACGATCTAAAGAACCAATCTGTGCGGATTCTGCCGGTACATAAGAGCCGATATGTGCCATCAATGCAATCAGCGCAGTTTGACGCATGTAGGTTGATTTACCACCCATGTTTGGACCGGTGATGATCAACATCTTCCGGGCTGGGTTAAGCTCAATTGGGTTCGCGATGAACGGCTCTGTTGTTACTTGTTCTACGACTGGATGACGGCCAGCTTGAATGTGAATTCCTGCGTCTTTCACAAGCGTTGGGCGGCAGTAATCTAACGAATCTGCACGCTCTGCTAGGTTTTGTAATACATCTAGCTGAGACAGAGCAGAAGCTAGGTTTTGCAGCTTCTCAAGGTTTGGCATCAATAGATCAAACAGTTCTTCCCACAACTGTTTCTCAAGTGCTAACGCTTTAGACTTCGAGTTAAGTACTTTGTCTTCGTGTTCCTTAAGCTCTGGGATGATGTAGCGTTCAGCGTTTTTGAGTGTTTGGCGACGTACATAATGCGGTGGAACCAAATGGCTCTGGCCACGGCTCACTTGGATAAAGAAGCCATGAACGTTGTTATAGCCTACTTTAAGCGTATCGATACCGTGTCGTTCACGCTCATCTCGCTCAAGCTGCTCAAGATATTCTGTTGCACCGTCTGCCAACTTTCGCCATTCATCGAGCTCCGCATTGTAGCCTTCAGCGATGACGCCACCATCACGAATAACAACCGGCGGATTTTCTTTAATCGCGCGCTCTAACAGGTCACATACTTCGTCAATCGGAGCTGCATACTTCGCCAATTTCGTTAGGTACGGATGGGTCAAAGAAGCGGTGACAGATTCTAGCTCTGGTAGCTGTTGCATGGCATTGCGAAGTCTAGCCATATCGCGAGGGCGAGCAGAGCGTAATGCAAGGCGCGCTAAGATACGTTCAATATCACCAATTTGCTTTAACGTTGGTTGAAGATCAGCAAACAGAGCTTGTTCTTTAATCTCACCAATCGCATCAAGGCGATTGTTTAACGTTTCAATGCAACGCATAGGCTGATGCAACCAACGCTTCAGCATTCGGCTGCCCATCGGAGTTGCACAATGGTCGAGTACTGCAGCGAGCGTGTTATCGGTTCCGCCTGCTAGATTTTGAGTAATTTCCAGATTACGTCGGGTAGCAGCATCAAGGATGACGGATTGATCCTGATGATCAAACGTTAAAGAGCGAATATGAGGTAAAGCCGTACGTTGAGTATCTTTTACGTACTGGATCAAACAACCAGCAGCACACAGCCCTAAGGACGCATGTTCTACACCAAAACCAACCAGATCTTTTGTGCCAAATTGTTGATTGAGTTGTTGCTTAGCCGTATCAAGCTCAAACTCCCAGACTGGGCGACGACGGTTACCATTGCGGCTCGCCATTAAATGTACAGGTTCAAAATCTTCTGGGAACAGTAGCTCACGTGGTGCAGTGCGTTGAAGCTCGGCTGTCATCGCTTCTTCAGTTTCTGGTTCTGTCAGTTGGAAGCGACCAGAGGTGACATCCAGCGTCGCATAACCGAACTTACCGTTGTGATGGTAAATTGCTGCGATTAAGTTATCGACACGCTCAGAAAGCAGCGCTTCATCCGTCACAGTACCTGGTGTCACGATACGCACAACTTTACGTTCTACCGGGCCCTTGCTGGTTGCCGGATCGCCAATCTGTTCACAGATCGCCACAGACTCACCAAGCTGAACAAGTTTTGCCAGGTAGCCCTCTACGGCGTGAAATGGCACACCCGCCATTGGGATTGGTTCACCTGCAGACGCACCACGTTTGGTCAATGAAATATCAAGAAGCTGAGAAGCTCGCTTGGCATCATCGTAAAAGAGTTCGTAGAAATCGCCCATGCGGTAGAACAGCAAAATCTCTGGGTTCTCAGCTTTTAGCTTGAGGTATTGCTGCATCATCGGAGTGTGTTTTTGTTCAGCTTTCACAGGTAAGTTCTTTTGTTTATTTCCGTAGCGGCTTAGGATACGTGAATCCCTATCAAGTAAAAAGAGACAAAGGGCATTTTGGCTATGGAAAAAACAACAAAATTGAGTGCCGATTTAGGCGCATTATTGGCTAAACACGGGCATGTTTTAACGACCGCAGAATCATGCACAGGTGGTGGTGTTGCAACCGCCATTACTGACATTGCTGGTAGTTCAGCGTGGCTTGACCGTGCGTTTGTCACCTACAGTAATGAAGCGAAAATGGAGATGCTTGGTGTGCAAGCTTCAACGTTAGAAGCGCATGGTGCAGTGAGTGAGCCAGTTGTGATTGAAATGGTACAGGGTGCAATTAAAAACTCAAATGCCACCATCGGTGTATCCATCAGTGGTATTGCAGGGCCGGGTGGTGGCAGTGAAGAGAAACCAGTCGGTATGGTCTGCTTTGCTTTTGCTGATAACCAAAGTTGGCAGCAAGTAGAAACCATGCATTTCTCTGGTGACCGTGCAGAAGTTCGCAAAAAAGCGGTCGAGCACGCGTTGACTCAATTGTATCAACATCTGCTCTAGAATTTCTTAACTTGTTTTAGCCCAGCATTGATAAGGGCTAGAGCAAATCATGACTTTAGGTCAGCCAAATTTTTTTCATACAGGTATGGACACTGTATGAATCAACAGTATAATAACTTTCATTGCTGAGCAGTTCTTCTGCTTAAGAAAAATGAATTACTATTCGTCGCCCAAAGAAGATGAATAAATCGGAGAAAGTAATGGACGAGAACAAACAGAAAGCGCTCGCCGCTGCGCTAGGTCAAATTGAAAAGCAATTCGGTAAAGGCTCTATCATGCGCCTTGGTGATAACCGCGCAATGGACGTAGAAACCATCTCAACGGGTTCTCTTTCTCTTGATATCGCTTTGGGTGCTGGTGGTCTACCAATGGGTCGTATCGTAGAAATCTACGGCCCAGAATCTTCAGGTAAAACAACATTAACGCTTGAGCTTATTGCTGCTGCGCAACGTGAAGGCAAAACGTGTGCGTTTATCGATGCAGAGCACGCTCTAGATCCTGTATACGCGAAGAAACTTGGCGTTGATATCGATGCATTGCTAGTTTCTCAGCCAGACACAGGTGAGCAAGCGCTAGAGATCTGTGACGCACTTGCACGTTCTGGTGCTATCGATGTTATGGTTGTCGACTCTGTTGCAGCGCTAACACCGAAAGCAGAAATCGAAGGCGAAATGGGCGATAGCCACATGGGTCTGCAAGCACGTATGCTTTCTCAAGCAATGCGTAAGCTAACGGGTAACCTAAAGCAGTCTAACTGTATGTGTATCTTCATCAACCAAATCCGTATGAAGATTGGTGTGATGTTTGGTAACCCAGAAACAACAACAGGTGGTAACGCACTTAAGTTCTACGCTTCTGTTCGTCTAGATATCCGTCGTACTGGCGCAATCAAAGAAGGTGACGAAGTCGTAGGTAACGAAACGCGCATCAAAGTTGTTAAGAATAAGATTGCAGCACCATTTAAAGAAGCAAACACACAAATCATGTACGGCCAAGGCTTTAACCGCGAAGGTGAACTTGTCGATCTCGGTGTGAAGCACAAGTTAGTTGAAAAAGCCGGTGCTTGGTATAGCTACAATGGCGATAAGATTGGTCAAGGTAAAGCGAATGCGTGTAACTACCTGCGTGAGCATCCTGAAGTGGCTAAAACTATCGATACAAAACTGCGTGAAATGTTGCTAGCGCCAGCACTTGCGGAAGCGCCTGAAGCTGGTGAAGCGCCAGAGCAAGCTGAAGAGTTTTAATCTCTCATAGATTAATAAATGACAAAGCCCTGCAATGCGGGGCTTTGTTGTATCTATTGAAATCAAAAATCGAATTATCACAAAGGCCATTGAGAGCCTGTACAGCAAAAATACTTTTAGGATCATCATGTACCAAAAACGCCAGGCGCCAACATTATCGAGCAAAGAGGCTGCTATCCAATTGCTTAGCCGTCGCGATCATGGTCAGTATGAGCTTTACCAAAAATTATCGATGAAGGGCTATGAAGAATCAGACATCGACATCGCAATTAATTTTTGCCTAGACCATAACTATTTAGATGATTTACGTTACGCGAAGAGTCAAATTAGACAGCATGTATACAAAGGACATGGAGAGCGTCGAATTCGTCAAGAGTTAAACCAGAAGCGTGTTGCGGAGTCGGTGATTGAGCAAGCTATGGCTGAAGAGCCGCAAGATTGGTTTGAACTGGCTAAACAGGCGGCAGAAAAGAAATTCAAAGGTATTAAAGCCAAAGACCAAAAAGAGTACGCAAAACAAGTTCGTTTTCTGCAATATCGTGGCTACAGTTTTGACCAAATCAGCTACGCGCTGAGCTTTGAGGACGAAGATTAACGGTCAGTCGTCCGCACTGATTTTTGTTTTGCTTCAAATTTTTTCTCCTACTCCCTCTTTTCCTCAAGAAAACTAGTCTCAGCTGTTTGCATGATCTACAATACGGCAAAATTCTAACTCGACTATTTTCAGGAAGAGCTG